>NZ_CAWMYL010000153.1:0-40944 GCF_963871815.1 Vibrio sp. L85 | reverse complement strand
TTAAGCTGTTAATTCAGTTAAGAATTAAGCTTGACCTTTAACTTCTTTAAGACCGTTGAAAGGAGCGCGCTCACCTAGAGCTTCCTCGATACGGATTAGTTGGTTGTACTTAGCAACACGGTCAGAACGGCTCATAGAACCAGTTTTGATTTGACCTGCAGCTGTACCTACCGCTAGGTCAGCGATAGTTGCATCTTCAGTTTCGCCAGAACGGTGAGAGATTACTGCTGTGTAACCTGCGTCTTTAGCCATCTTGATTGCAGCTAGAGTCTCAGTTAGAGAACCGATTTGGTTGAACTTGATAAGGATAGAGTTAGCTACGCCTTTCTCGATACCTTCAGCAAGGATCTTAGTGTTAGTAACGAATAGGTCGTCACCTACTAGTTGAAGCTTGTCACCTAGTAGTTCTGTTTGGTGCTTGAAGCCAGCCCAATCAGACTCGTCTAGACCGTCTTCGATAGAAACGATTGGGAATTGGTTAGCTAGCTCAGCTAGGTAGTGGTTGAACTCTTCAGAAGTGAAAGTTTTACCTTCGCCTTTCATGTTGTAGATGCCAGCTTCTTTGTCGAAGAACTCAGATGCTGCACAGTCCATAGCTAGAGTAACGTCTTTACCTAGTTCGTAACCAGCAGCTGCAACAGCTTCTGCGATAACTTCTAGAGCTTCAGCGTTAGACTTAAGGTTTGGAGCGAAACCACCTTCGTCACCAACTGCAGTGCTGTAGCCTTTAGACTTAAGAACTTTAGCTAGGTTGTGGAATACTTCAGCACCGATACGTAGACCTTCTTTAAGAGTCTTAGCACCAACTGGTTGGATCATGAACTCTTGGATGTCAACGTTGTTGTCTGCGTGCTCACCACCGTTGATGATGTTCATCATTGGTAGAGGCATAGAGAACTGACCAGCTGTACCGTTTAGCTCAGCGATGTGCTCGTATAGAGGCATGCCTTTAGCCGCTGCAGCAGCTTTAGCGTTTGCTAGAGAAACAGCTAGGATAGCGTTCGCACCGAACTTAGATTTGTTTTCAGTGCCGTCTAGTTCGATCATTACTGCGTCGATTGCAGCTTGGTCTTTAGCGTCTTTGCCAACTAGAGCTTCAGCGATTGCGCCGTTTACAGCTTCAACAGCTTTAAGAACACCTTTACCTAGGAAACGTGCTTTGTCACCGTCACGTAGCTCAAGAGCTTCGCGAGAACCAGTAGATGCGCCAGATGGAGCTGCCGCCATACCTACGAAACCGCCTTCTAGGTGTACTTCAGCTTCTACAGTTGGGTTACCACGTGAGTCGATGATTTCACGACCTAGAACTTTAACGATCTTAGACATTAATGTTTCCTCTCGTTCAAATATAAATGTCAATTTTAAAGGGCAGCAGCACAACCTTCGCCGCCGCCCGTATCCTTTTACTTCTCGAATTCGCCGCGAGCGTTTTGACCAGCAGCTTTAACGAAACCTGCGAATAGTGGGTGACCATCGCGAGGAGTCGAGGTGAATTCTGGGTGGAATTGAGCCGCTACAAACCATGGGTGAGCTGGGTTCTCAATCATTTCCACTAGTTTCTTGTCCGCTGATAGACCAGATACTTTCAGACCTGCTTTTTCGATTTGCGGACGAAGAACGTTGTTTACTTCGTAACGGTGACGGTGACGTTCGTGAACTGTCGCGCTACCGTATAGTTCACGAGCTTTCGTCCCTTTCTCTAGGTGACATAGCTGTGAACCAAGACGCATCGTACCACCTAGGTCAGACGTTTCAGTACGTTCTTCAACTTTACCTTCGCCGTCTACCCATTCAGTGATCAAACCTACCACAGGGTACTTAGTGTCTTTGTTAAATTCTGTTGAATGTGCACCTTCCATACCCGCTACGTTGCGCGCGTATTCGATCAGTGCTACTTGCATGCCTAGACAGATACCTAGGTAAGGTACTTTGTTTTCACGAGCGTATTGTGCAGCGCGAATCTTACCTTCGATACCACGGTCACCGAAGCCGCCAGGTACTAGGATTGCATCTAGACCTTCAAGTACTTCTACGCCTTTCGTCTCAACATCTTGAGAGTCTACGTATTTAATTGTGACGTTTAGACGGTTTTTCAAGCCTGCGTGTTTAAGTGCTTCGTTTACTGACTTGTAAGCATCTGGTAGTTCGATGTATTTACCGACCATACCGATAGTTACTTCGCCAGTTGGGTTCGCTTCTTCATAAATAACCTGTTCCCATTCAGACAGGTCAGCTTCTGGCGCGTTGATACCAAAGCGAGCACAAACTAGGTCATCTAGACCTTGAGACTTAACAAGTTGAGGGATCTTGTAGATTGAATCTACGTCCTTCATTGAGATTACCGCTTTCTCAGGAACGTTACAGAATAGCGCAATTTTCTTACGCTCGTTCGCTGGGATCATACGATCAGAGCGGCAAACAAGAATATCTGGTTGGATACCGATAGATAGCAGCTCTTTAACAGAGTGCTGAGTTGGCTTAGTTTTCACTTCACCAGCAGCGGCTAGGTAAGGAACTAGCGTTAGGTGCATGAACATTGCGCGCTCACGACCTAGTTCTACAGCAAGCTGACGGATAGCTTCCATAAATGGTAGTGATTCGATATCACCTACCGTACCACCGACTTCAACGATAGCAACATCATGGCCTTCAGAACCTGCAATTACGCGGTCTTTGATAGCGTTAGTGATGTGAGGGATAACCTGAATGGTTGCACCTAGGTAATCGCCGCGACGTTCTTTACGTAGTACGTCTGCATAAACACGACCAGCAGTGAAGTTGTTACGCTTAGTCATCTTGGTGCGGATGAAACGCTCGTAGTGACCAAGGTCAAGGTCAGTCTCTGCGCCATCTTCCGTAACGAACACTTCACCGTGTTGAGTTGGGCTCATTGTGCCTGGATCAACGTTGATGTAAGGGTCAAGCTTCATCATAGTCACTTTAAGACCACGAGCTTCTAGAATAGCTGCAAGAGATGCTGCTGCAATACCTTTACCTAGAGAGGATACAACCCCGCCAGTAACAAAAATGTAATTTGTCGTCATGTTTAACCTGAAATTGGTTGAATGAGGGAAATGGAGTGCTTCTGGACGGGACGTAAATATACCAGAAGCTCCTAACCGCCACAACGTGAAATCTATCACACCGTAATTTTTTATTTTTTGCTTCAAATCAAAGTCGAGTATTCATGCAATTTCAGCTTCGCTCTTCTCGTTTCACTTCATCCCACATGGAATCGAGTTCATCTAGAGTAAAGTCTGCCAGCTGTTTACCGTGCGCTGCAACTTTAGTTTCCACGCCTTTAAAGCGTTTCGAGAACTTTAAGTTGGCTTTTGCCAGTGCCACTTCAGGGTCTTTCCCTAGGTGACGAGACAGGTTCACGGTAGCAAATAAAAGATCGCCTAATTCGAGTTCAACTTTCTCCTCATCCGGAGTAATTTGAAGCACTTCTTCCATTACCTCTTCAATTTCTTCCTGCACTTTTCCGACAACGGGACCAAGCGAGTCCCAATCAAAGCCGAATTTTGCGCACTTTTTCTGGATCTTTGTAGCACGCGAAAGCGCAGGTAGAGAGTTTGGTATTGAGTCTAGGATACTTTCTTCAGCTTTGCCTAATTGTGCTTTCTCTTTGGCTTTTTCCGCTTCCCAGTTGGCGTTAATCGCTTCTTCAGAATCGAATTCTACTTCTGAAAAAACATGCGGGTGACGACGCGTCAGCTTCTCGTTAACGGTTTCCACCACATCAGAAAACTCGAACAATCCCTGCTCTTTCGCCATTTGGCTGTAGAAAATCACTTGGAACAATAAGTCCCCCAACTCTTCTTGCAAGTTCGACCAATCGCGGTTTTGAATCGCATCCACCACTTCGTAGGTTTCTTCAATAGTGTGAGGAACAATGGTGTCGAAGGTCTGCTTTAAGTCCCAAGGACAACCGCTTTCTGGGTCACGCAACTTCGCCATGATTTGTTCTAACTGTTCAATTGGATGACTCATTTTCTCTGTTCCTTTAAACCTTTCTATCTAAAGAAAAAGGTGAGCAGCCAAAACCACTCACCTTTAATTTGTTTTCTAACTGTTTTTACTAAGTAGTTGGTTCTTCTGGCAAGGCAGCAAACTTATGAGACCCATGAGCATAGCTTGTCTATGAGATGGGTCTGGGCCGGCATTCCGGATATAAGTGCAGCTAACGCCGCTAGAAAGCCAAATACGACGTAAAAATTAGCCTAAGCGTTTCACCGACATCACATCCTTGATCTGCTCAACACGTTTCGAAACGCGTGAGAACACCTCAAGGTTGGTCACTTCAAGGTCAAAGTCCATGATCGACATTTGCGTGCGGTAATCGACGCGACTCTTCATGCTGGTGACTTTGATTTTCTCGTTCGCAAATAGCGTTGTGATGTCTTTTAGTAGACCACCACGCTCCATCGCTTCAACACGAACCGTCAAGATGTAAGAGCCGACAAAGCCGCTCCCCCAGACGGTATCAATGATACGTTCTGGTGCGTGATGACGAAGTTCTTCTAGTTGCTCACAGTCACTACGGTGCACCGAAATACCACGACCTTGAGTGATGTAACCTGAGATCTCATCACCTGGGATCGGCTGACAACAGCGCGCTAGGTGTGTCATTAAGTTATCGACACCTTCTACCACAACCGCATCTTTCTTCGGACGGCTTTGCGCTGGCGCGCGATTTTCTGCTTCTTGCAGTTTTTCCAGCGCTTGCTGGTCTTCCTCTTCCGCGGTTGGCTTGTTCACTAACGCGTTGATGTGGTTGATGATCTGGTTAATGCGCAAGTCACCACTACCAATACCAACATACAATTCATCGGCGCTATTAACGTTAAAGCGTTTTAGTGCGTAGTGATCTGCGTCTTTCAGTGTCGCGCCGATTTTCGCCAATTCGTGCTCTAGGATTTCACGACCCGCTTCTAGGTTCTTCTCACGACTTTGTTTGCGGAACCATGCGTTGATTTTCGCACGTGCTCGGCTCGACGTCACAAAGCCCAGAGTCGGGTTCAACCAGTCACGTGAAGGGTTTGGTTCTTTCTGGGTGATGATTTCAACCTGATCACCCATTTGCAGTTTATGGGTGAACGGTACAATACGACCCGCAACTTTAGCGCCGATACAACGGTGACCCACTTCGGAGTGAATGTGGTAAGCGAAATCGAGCGGTGTTGCGCCCATTGGTAGGTCGACAACATCGCCACGTGGGGTAAAGGCATACACGCGGTCATCAAATACCTGACTACGTAGCTCGTCCAACATCTCGCCAGAGTCAGACATCTCTTCTTGCCAATCGAGTAGCTTACGTAGCCATGTGATCTTCTCATCGTAACCGCTGCGGCTACTTGCACCTTCTTTGTATTTCCAGTGCGCAGCAACACCTAGCTCAGAATCTTCGTGCATCTCTTTAGTACGAATCTGGATCTCAATGGTCTTGCCTTCAGGTCCAAGAATCACGGTATGGATAGACTGGTAGCCGTTTGGTTTCGGGTTCGCTACATAATCGTCGAACTCGCTTGGTAGGTGTTTGTATTTGGTGTGAACCACACCTAGAGCGGCATAACAGTCTTGAAGTTTGTCAGCGATGATACGTACTGCTCGTACGTCAAATAATTCATCAAACGCCAGACTCTTCTTCTGCATTTTGCGCCAGATACTGTAGATGTGCTTTGGACGACCACTGACTTCTGCATTGATGCCGCATACGGTCATTTCTTGGGTAAGGTCGTCGACAAAGTCTTTGATGTATTGTTCACGGACAATACGACGCTCAGCCAATTGCTTCGCGATTTGCTTGTAGGTTTCTGGTTGTTGGTAGCGGAAGGCGTAATCTTCGATTTCCCACTTCAACTGACCAATACCAAGGCGGTTTGCCAGAGGCGCATAGATGTTTGCACACTCTTTTGCCGCAGCACGACGAACTTCGTCCGGCGCTTTTTTTACTTCAATCAGGTTGCAGATACGTTCCGCCAGCTTGATGACCACGCAGCGGAAATCATCCACCATTGCCAACAGCATGCGACGAACGTTATCTACTTGAGACGAGGCAGCACCACCATCCATTGTTACATTTAGTTGACCAATTGCCGCCATTTCGTCGACGCCATCGATCAGCTTAATGATTTCTTTGCTGTATTTTTCCTCAAGGAGCTCTCTATCAAAAGCACCACTTGAGACCAAAGGGAACAGTTGCGCCGCGACAAGTGTCGCTTTGTCCATCGACAAGGTGATCAAGATTTCGATCATCTCTCGTCCACGCCACAACAAAAGCTCCGCCTGTTCGTTATCCGCCAACACAGATTGGCAGTCACGATACACTTCGGTTAAGCGTTTCGCTGTGTTCTTCTCTTGACCTAGGCTAGCCACCCAGTTTTCAAGTTCAAACTGTTCATCTTGGTTTAAATGCGCGCTTCTTACCGCAACCATCTCATCATCCTAATTATTATATTTGTGTGGTTTGACTAACACCATCCAGGTTAGTTCTTTCGCCAAGCTTTAAGCGTTGGCTTATTGACCACCCACCACGTGTAAGTGATCAACAAAGTCCCAATTATCAGGACTTTTCAAACAGTGCCATCGATTCTAGATGGCTGGTATGAGGGAACATGTCCAGCATACCTAATTTGGTCAATTGGTAGCCTTGCTCCAGCAAGCTCTGGCTATCCCTTGCAAGGGTAGCAGGATTACACGAAACATAAACTACACGCTGTGCGCCAAGCGCAGAAACTTGATCGATGATCCCACTCGCGCCCGCACGTGCCGGATCAAGCAGCACTTTGTCGAATTGTTCTGCCGCCCAAACTTGCCCTTCAAAATCCTGCTCAAGGTTAGCGTGATAAAATTGCGCGTTATTGATTTGGTTCAAAGATGCATTATTTGCCGCCTTTTCCACCATTTCTGCCACGCCTTCTACGCCAACCACGTGTTTTGCACGTTTCGCAATAGGCAAACTGAAGTTACCCAGGCCACAGAACAAATCTAACACTCGTTCATCACTTTGTGGGTCTAACCACTCTACTGCCTGAGCGACCATTTTCTGGTTTACCGCTTGGTTCACTTGAATAAAGTTATTTGGCGTAAATGGTACGGTGACACCCGCTTCTTGATAGAAAGGCACTTCACCTTCAATCAAATCAAGCTGATCCGTTTCTGGCATTAAGTAGAGCGATGCATTGTGACGCTTCGCCAATTCCACCAACGAATTGGTCTCTTTTTCGGTCAACTTGCTTAGATGGCGCAATGTAATGCATGGACCATTATCGCCTAGCACCAACTCTACGTGACCAAGTTGCTCTGGCTTCTTAAACGCTTTTAACGTCGAGTAGATTTCTGGCAATAGCACATTCAACTCAGGCGCGAGCACTGGGCAGTCTGTCACTTGCGCGATTTGCTTACTCTGTTTCTTACGGAAACCAAAGTGCAACTGACGAGTCTTTTTATCTACGAACAAGCTCACACGAGCACGGCGACGGTAGCCAAGAGACTCACCCAATACAGGCGCATCCAACTCGATATCACTGCCGGCAAATTTTCTCATCAACTGGCGAAGCGTTTGCTGCTTGTGCGTCAATTGTTGGTCATAGCTCAAATGCTGTAGGTCACAGCCACCGCATTCATGGTAGTGCGGACAAAATGGCTCCACGCGAGCGTCACTCGGTTTAAGGATTTTAATCAACTTACCGCGAGCGAATTTGCTCTTTTCTTCCACCAATTGGGTTACCACCTCCTCACCCGGTAGCGCACCATCAATAAACAATGGTTTCTTCTTAAGGTAAGCAATGCCTGCGCCGTGGTGATCCAAACGCTCTACTTGTACCGCTTGGTGACGGGTATTCAGTTGCGTTTTCTTTTTAGGTTGAAAGATACGTGCCATGCTCTGTGCCTGATTTGTGTCTAATTGCTCTACTGCTTCACTATTCTTGATTGCAGCCGTTGTGTGATTCGAGTGACTTGATTATGCTTACCATTTATCCGGTGACGTCACTTCTTTGCTCAAGGCTTTATCGTGCGCTTGAGAAATAATGCGTTATTTTCCCATATCCAGACTCCGATGTAATTAGATAACATGACCAGATATGGCTTAAGAGCACGTGTAATTACACTAACTCTCGCTCCCACTCTCATTATTGGTTTATTACTGAGCGGCTTTTTCTCATTTAACCGCTACCAAGACCTCGAGAAACAAGTTATCACCACAGGCAATAGCATTATCGAACCGCTTGCGATTGCCAGTGAAACTCACCTACTTTCCGAAAGTCGCGAAGCCGTTCGGCGCCTTATCAGTTACGCCCACCGCAAGAACTCAAAACTGGTTCGTAGTATCGCGGTGTTCGATGAAAATCATGAGCTTTTCGTCACTTCTAACTTCCACCCCAATTTTGAAGCTCTGATGTTCCCGAAGGATAAGCCTATCCCTCAATTAGGCAATTCGGAAATCTTCGATAACTCGCTTATTCTGCGCGTGCCGATTCTATCTGAAGGTCACTATCTTTCGGAGCTCTCAAATGAGAATCAGGGCACAAAAGCCATCGGCTACATCGCAGTGGAAATGGATCTTTCGTCACTTCGATTGCAGCAATACCAAGAAGTGTTCTCTGCGTTCTTGGTGTTGATCCTCGGTCTTGGTCTCGCGAGTGTGTTCGCCTCTCGTCTAATGCATGACGTAACCCAACCGATCACTCACATGAAGAACGTTGTTGACCGCATTCGTCGTGGTCACCTTGATGTACGTATCGAAGGTAAAATGCACGGTGAGTTGGACCAGTTGAAAAACGGTATCAACGCCATGGCGGTCTCGCTGTCGGAATACCACGTTGAGATGCAGCACAGTATAGACCAAGCGACGTCAGACTTGCGTGAGACTCTGGAACAGCTAGAGATTCAAAACGTGGAGTTGGACATCGCGAAGAAGCGTGCCCAAGAAGCAGCACGTGTGAAATCCGAATTCTTGGCGAACATGTCTCACGAACTTCGTACTCCGCTGAATGGGGTGATTGGCTTTACCCGCCAGATGCTGAAAACACAGCTATCGAACAGCCAAACGGATTACTTGCAGACCATTGAGAAGTCCGCAAACAACCTACTGAACATCATCAACGACATCCTCGACTTCTCGAAACTGGAAGCCGGTAAGTTGGCGCTGGAAAACATTCCATTTGAATTCCGTGAAAGCTTAGAAGAAGTAATCAACCTACAAGCCACCAGCGCGCACGAGAAAGGTTTGGAAATCACCTTGAAAGTGGATCCGAAGATCCCGCAAGGCTTGGTGGGTGACCCGCTTCGTATCCAACAAATCCTTACTAACTTGGTCGGTAACTCCATCAAATTTACTGAGCGCGGTAACATCGACATCAGCGTTGAGATGCGCTCACAATCTGGTGATTCGGTCGAACTGCAATTCATGGTGCGCGATACTGGTATTGGTATCTCTGAGCGTCAGCAAGCTCAGTTGTTCCAAGCGTTTAGCCAAGCGGATGCAAGTATTTCACGTCGCTATGGTGGTACAGGTCTTGGTCTGGTTATCACTCAGAAACTAGTAAGCCAGATGGGCGGCGAAATCAGCCTAACCAGTCGCCTACACCAAGGTTCAACCTTCTGGTTTACGGTTCGCTTGCACTCAACTGAAATGCCAATGAGCGATCTGATTGAAGTCGAACTACTAACTGGTAAGCAATTGCTGTTGGTTGAACCAAACATGCAAGCGGCGTCAGTGACACAGCAGATCCTGAGCCAAGAAGGCATTCTGGTGACCTACCGCTCTTCGTTGCCAGAAAACGACGAGAACTACGACTACGTATTGTTGAACTTGGCTGCCAACCAAACCTACGATGATCAATCGGTAGCGGCTTGGATTGAACAAGCCAAACGCATGGCGCCGAGTGTGATCATGGGTACGCCAAGTACCGAACTAGCACTGGCAGATCAAGTGATGAACGACCATCAGATCCAATGTCTGACCAAGCCACTATCGCGTCGCAAGCTTCTACAAAGTCTGATCACAGATCATGTCGAAACGCCTCAAGCGGTAATTGCTCCAATTGAGCCTGTAGTGAATGAACGCTTACCACTGACGGTACTTGCGGTCGACGATAACCCAGCTAACTTGAAACTGATCTCTGCGCTATTGAAAGAGCGTGTAGAAACGGTAACAGCGTGCAGCAATGGTCAGCAAGCGGTGAATCTTGCGACTGAGAAGAAATACGATCTGATCTTCATGGACATTCAAATGCCATTGATGGACGGCGTGACGGCTTGTCAGCATATTAAAGAGCTAGAGCTGAACAAAGACACCCCAGTGATTGCGGTGACCGCGCATGCCATGGCAGGCGAGCGTGACCGACTATTAGCAGCGGGGATGGATGACTACCTAACCAAACCAATCGAAGAGCATGTGCTGCAACAGGTTTTGGTCCACTGGAACCCAAATACCTGTACTGAAAGTGTCGATAAAATTGCGCCATCCTATGTCGAACCAGTTGTGGAAACTGCGCCATCAGCGCCAGAAAAGCCACAGCAAGATGTCATCATCGACTGGCAAGCGGCATTGAAACAAAGTGCCAACAAGGAAGACTTAGCCAAAGACATGCTGCGCATGCTGATTGATTTTATTCCAGAGGTGGAAGAAGTGGTCGATCAAGCATTAGAACAAGAAGACTTCTCGCGTGATGATCTTATCCATGTGGTACATAAACTTCACGGCAGCAGCTCTTACTGTGGCGTGCCGAGATTAAAGTCTCTGTGTGCAACCTTGGAACAAGCACTGCGCTCGGGCGCTGACATCGAAGACATCGAACCGGAAATGTTCGAACTGCAAGATGAGATGATTAAAGTCACCACGACGGCGAAACTCTATCTTGAACAGTAGAAAATAACGTATTAAATCAGAGACATAAAAAAGCCAGAGCATCGACTCTGGCTTTTTCGTATTCGGTTATTAATCCGTAATCAGGCTAAGTTAGGATTCAAAAATCACCGTCGCGACCGCGTAATGACGTTCATCCGAAATCGACAGATGAACATGATTGACGCCCATCGACTCGGCGATTTGCTTCGCCACACCGGATAAGGTCAATATCGGTTTACCGAACTCATCATTCGAAACTGTAAAATCATGGAAGGTCACGCCTTTTGCGATGCCTGTACCTAGCGCTTTTGAGGCAGCCTCTTTTACTGCGAAACGCTTCGCAAGGTAGCGCCCTTTTTGCTTCAATTCAGCAAACTTTACCATTTCATCTTGCGACAAAATGCGCTTTGCGAAGGGCTCACCCGTTCGACCGAGCGCTTTTTCAATGCGCTCAATCTCTGCGATGTCAGTGCCTAATCCTAAAATTGCCATGCTTAAATCTGATTACTTACGAGCCGCAACCATGATGGCTTTCATTTCTGCCACAGATTTTTCTAAACCATCGAAAACCGCACGACCAATGATCGAGTGACCGATGTTAAGCTCGTAGATTTCTGGCAGTGCCGCGATTGGTGCAACGTTGTGGTAAGTCAGACCGTGACCTGCGTTTACGATGATACCTAGGTCATCAGCGTAGCTTGCGCCTGCTGCAATCTTCTTCAGTTCATCTTGCTGATCTTCTTCTGTTGTCGCATCTGCGTAGTGACCTGTGTGAAGCTCAATGTAAGGTGCGCCACAAGCTTTTGCCGCATCGATCTGTTGACGGTCAGCATCGATGAATAGAGAGACTTTAATGCCCGCTTCAGTTAGCTTTTGCGTTGCCGCTTTCACTTTCTCAAGTTGACCGACAACATCCAGACCACCTTCTGTTGTCAACTCTTCACGTTTTTCAGGAACCAGACAAACGAACTCAGGCTTAGTTTGTAGCGCAATCTCAACCATCTCGTCCGTTACCGCCATTTCAAGGTTCATACGAGTTTGAATGGTTTCACGTAGGATACGTACGTCACGATCTAGAATGTGGCGACGGTCTTCACGTAGGTGGATGGTAATACCGTCAGCACCGGCACGCTCTGCGATCTCAGCAGCATGAACTGGATCTGGGTATTTAGTACCACGTGCATTACGTAGAGTGGCAATATGGTCGATATTAACGCCTAAGTAGATTGAGCTCATTTTCCGTTACTCCGTGCTCGATATGTCTGAATGAATAATTCGCGACTTTTTAAAGGTTTGCCGCCAAGATACGGCTTTAATGCCATACGTGTAAAGCGTTTCGCCGCTTTTAATTGCTCTTTAGTGACGAATCGCCGTTCACTAATCGCAATCAATTCATTACCTAAAAATGTCAGATTGTCGCGCCTTACTGAAGCTATGAATCCCTTTTGTTCACGATAACGGTAAGTCATCTCAGGATCGACAGGCTCACCCGTCCCGGCACAATGCAAGAAATCAACGCCATAGCCCATTGAAGACAGCAGAGCCAGTTCAAAACGACGCAAGCCCGGTTCAGGGTTATCACTCTGAGCCAATTCCGTTAGTGCATGCAGGTAATCATGAAACAGCGCAGGCATCGGCACTTCCGCAATTAACACGCGCCCGACTAATTCATTTACGTACATTGCGGAGTAAAGGTTTATCCCAAACAACGGCAAACCCAAACTGATTGGCTCAGCCTGACGTAAGGTTTTCATTGAGCCTTTGCCGGACCATTTCAACAATAGTGGCGTGAAGGGCTGTAATGCCCCTTTAAGATTGGAGCGTTTGCTGCGCGCGCCTTTCGCCATCAACGTGATACGACCATACTCCTCGCTGAATACATCAAGGATCAAGCTCGATTCACTGTAAGGGCGTCGGTGCAATACAAAGCAGCGCTGGAAGCCTTCTGAAGACTGGTTGCTCATTTCAATCAGTGTGCCTAAGTCGGTAATAAAAAATAAGGAGCCAAGCGGCTCCCTATTCTAATCGATATTATATTTTAGTCGATGTTGGAACGAAGTGTCTTCGTTACCAAACTTACAAGCAACCAAGCTTATAGATCGTCAATGTAACCTAGTGAGCGTAGAGCACGTTCGTCGTCTGCCCAACCAGATTTCACTTTTACCCAAGTCTCTAGGTAAACCTTACGACCGAATAGCTCTTCCATATCTAAGCGCGCTTCACGACCAATTGTCTTGATCTTCTCGCCACCTTTACCAATCACCATTTTCTTCTGACCATTACGTTCAACAAGAATCAGGGCGTTGATATGGAAACCGTCCGTTTCTGGGTTGTAATCGAAACGCTCAATCTCAACCGTTACCGAGTATGGCAGCTCTTCACCAGTAAAACGCATCAGTTTTTCACGCACGATTTCAGACGCCATGAAACGCTGAGAGCGGTCTGTTACGTATTCTTCTGGGAAGTGGTGCGTTGCTTCTGGCAAGTGATCGCGAACGTGCTTGCGCAGTACGTCGATGTTCTTACCTTGCTTTGCAGAGATTGGCACAACGTCAACGAAATCCATCTTCTTCGACATCTCGGCCATGTGCATCATCACTTCGTTACGATCTTGCACGTTGTCTACCTTGTTCACACAAAGCACAACAGGGAAGTTCGACTTTTGAAGCTTAGTCAGCACCATCTCGTCGTCTTTGGTCCAATGCGTACCGTCGACCAAGAAGAAGACTAGGTTCACATCACTTAGAGATGAGTTGGCTGCACGGTTCATCAAGCGGTTAATCGCGCGCTTCTCTTCAATGTGAAGTCCCGGCGTATCTACGTAGATCGCTTGGTAATCACCATCTGTATCCACACCCATGATGCGGTGACGCGTCGTTTGCGGTTTACGAGACGTGATCGAAATCTTCTGACCCAAGATTTTGTTCAGAAGCGTCGATTTACCTACGTTTGGACGACCAACAATCGCAATGAAGCCACAGTGTTGGTTCTCTGGTGAACTTACTTCACCGTGTGATGCGAAAAACGCATCGATGTCGAATTCGTTATCAGCCATTCGTTAATTGCTCAAGTGCCGTTTCTGCAGCCGCTTGTTCTGCCTTGCGGCGGCTGGTGCCTTTACCGATTACAGGCTTATCCACACCTGCTACGTCACACTCAACCGTGAACTCTTGGTTGTGCGCTTCACCTTTAATATTAGTCACTGTGTAGACAGGCAGCGGTTTTCTTCTGCCTTGCAGGAACTCTTGTAGGCGAGTTTTTGGATCTTTTTGTGATACACCAGGCTTAATCGCCTCAAGACGCGAGTTGTACCAGCTCAGTACGATACCGCGAACTTGTTCAATATCACTATCAAGGTAAATCGCACCAATAATGGCTTCTACCGCATCGGCTAGAATAGAGTCTCGGCGGAATCCGCCACTCTTCAATTCACCTGGACCTAATTTTAAATAATCTCCTAGATCGAATTCACGACCCAGTTCCGCCAATGTGTGCCCACGAACCAAGGTCGCGCGCATACGGCTCATGTCACCTTCGTTCACTTTCGGGAAACGATGGTACAGATCATCAGCGATGACAAAACTTAAAATTGAATCGCCCAGAAACTCAAGACGTTCATTGTGCTTACTATTGGCGCTGCGGTGAGTCAGCGCCAAGTTGATAAGCCCAGCATCCTTAAATTGGTAGCCGAGCTTTCTCTCTAGTTTCTCAATTGGAGAATTCATACTCTCTCGATATGTAATGGTTAGTGAATGCCACCGACGCGGTTAAAACGCACACCAGTTGGAATCCATGAAGGTAGAACACTATCTGCGCCACGATCAAACTCGAAGCTGATCCAGATCGCAACAGCTTTACCGACTAAGTTTGCTTCTGGAACAAAGCCCCAGTAACGGCTGTCAGCACTGTTGTCACGGTTATCACCCATAACGAAGTACTGACCTTGTGGTACAACCCACTCGTTAACACCTGGACGTGGTTGGTAGTTCTGCACGCGGTCACGAGTTAATGGGTTCACCAAAATTTGGTGCTCAACTTCACCCAGTTTTTCATTCATCTGAATCAGAGGAATACCGTTTTGGATGAATTGACTTTCTTCAACATTGTTCAGCTTAACTGGCTTACAAGATGACTCACCTTTCGATTGAATACATACCTGCTTATCCGCAGAGTAACGAACGGTATCACCAGGCAAACCTACCACACGTTTAATGTAGTCAACGTTTGGCTGTGGTGGGTACTTGAATACCACGATGTCGCCACGCTCAGGCTTGCCAGTTTCCACTAGCTGCGTGCGCCATACCGGATCTTTCAATCCGTACGCGTATTTCTCCACCAAAATGAAGTCACCCACTAGTAGGGTTGGCATCATTGAGCCTGAAGGGATTTGGAACGGTTCATAGATAAAAGAACGTAATACCAATACGAATGCAAGCACTGGGAAGATAGAAACGCTGTTCTCTACCCACCACGGTTGGCTTTCTACTTTTTGTAGCGTCACCGCATCCAGACCATTGGTTGTTTGCGCTTGGATCTCCGCTACTTTCGCTTGACGTTTTTTCGCAAACACCAGCTTTTCTAGTAGCCAAACTACGCCAGTTACCAAAGTCACGATAACTAGAATCAGTGAGAATGTATTCGCCATTAAATTCCCTTATCTAAAAATACGAAAGTGAAAGAGCCGAAACCCTTTCACTTATTTAACTATCTAACGTCTTATGACAGACAAGAGCACGAGATAGTTCAACTCTAGTCTTTACCAACGTGAAGAATTGCTAGGAACGCTTCTTGAGGCAGCTCTACGTTACCGATCTGCTTCATACGTTTCTTACCTTCTTTCTGTTTCTTCAGAAGTTTCTTCTTACGGCTCACGTCACCACCGTAACATTTCGCGATTACGTTCTTACGTAGCTGTTTCACTGTAGAACGTGCGATGATGTGGTTACCGATAGCCGCTTGGATCGCGATGTCGAACATCTGACGAGGAATGAACTCTTTCATTTTCTCAACAAGCTGACGACCACGAGTCTGAGACTGATCTTTGTGCGTAATCAGCGCTAGCGCATCCACTTTGTCGCCGTTCAGTAGTACGTCTACACGTACCATGTTCGATGCTTCAAAGCGTTGGAAGTTGTAATCCAGAGACGCGTAGCCACGTGATGTCGACTTCAAACGGTCGAAGAAGTCCAGTACCACTTCTGCCATTGGGATGTCGTAAGTGATCGCAACTTGGTTACCGTGGTAAACCATGTCCACCTGTACGCCACGCTTCTCAACACATAGTGTGATTACGTTACCTAGGTAGTCCGCTGGTACTAGGATGTTACAGCGCGCGATAGGCTCACGGATCTCTTCGATGTCGTTAACCGCTGGCAGTTTTGCAGGGCTATCAACGTACAGAGTCTCACCGTTAGTTTGTTCTACTTCGTAAACTACCGTTGGTGCCGTTGTAATCAGGTCGAGGTCGTATTCACGCTCTAGACGCTCTTGGATGATTTCCATGTGCAGCATGCCTAGGAAACCACAACGGAAACCAAAGCCTAGTGCTGCTGAGTTTTCTGGCTCGTAGAATAGCGATGCATCGTTTAGGCTAAGTTTACCTAGTGCGTCACGGAAGTTTTCGTAATCATCAGAAGATACTGGGAACAGACCCGCGTATACCTGAGGTTTTACTTTCTTAAAGCCTGGAAGTGGCTTCTCGCTGCCGTTTTTCGCTAGCGTCAGCGTATCACCTACTGGTGCGCCTAGGATGTCTTTGATACCACAAACTACCCAGCCTACTTCGCCAGTACGCAGAACATCAGTGTCCACTTGCTTAGGCGTGAAGATACCTAGACGATCCACACCCCAAGTTTGACCTGTGCTCATTACTTTGATCTTGTCGTTTTTCTTCAGTGAACCGTTTTTAATACGAACCAAAGAAACAACGCCAAGGTAGTTATCGAACCATGAGTCGATGATCAGCGCTTGAAGTGGCGCGTCTGGATCACCTTCTGGTGCTGGAATTGCTGATACGAT
Organism: Vibrio sp. L85; assembly: GCF_963871815.1. Taxonomy (NCBI): domain Bacteria; kingdom Pseudomonadati; phylum Pseudomonadota; class Gammaproteobacteria; order Vibrionales; family Vibrionaceae; genus Vibrio; species Vibrio sp. L85. The sequence goes on along the minus strand of NZ_CAWMYL010000153.1, from coordinate 24,071 downwards.
GTTTTCTAGAACGTCGTCAACACCTAGACCTGTCTTCGCAGAACAGCGGGTTGCTTCCATTGCATCGATACCAACGATCTCTTCAATTTCTTCCGCTACACGCTCGGGATCAGCAGCTGGTAGGTCAATCTTGTTCAGGATTGGCACAACCTCTAGATCCATTTCGATTGCGGTGTAACAGTTAGCTAGGGTTTGAGCCTCTACACCCTGACCTGCGTCAACCACCAGTAGCGCGCCTTCACAAGCAGCTAGAGAACGTGATACTTCGTACGCAAAGTCAACGTGTCCCGGAGTATCGATGAAGTTCAACTGGTACGTTTCGCCGTCTTTAGCGGTGTAGTTCAGCGTCACACTCTGAGATTTGATGGTGATACCACGCTCACGTTCAAGATCCATAGAATCCAGAACCTGTGCGGCCATTTCACGATCGCTTAATCCACCACAAACTTGGATTAGACGGTCAGATAGGGTCGACTTACCATGGTCGATGTGGGCGATAATCGAAAAGTTACGAATGTGCTTCATAGATTTAGGGTGACTAACTCTTTACAAATAGGGACAGTAAGAAAGCCGTCTGTTGACGGCATTTCAATCAAGTTGGCAGATTCTACCCAATTTCGTTAACGGGCGCACCTTATTTAAAGTCTAGAACTTATTGAATAGGTTCACCGAGAACTCGAATGAGGGTGACTTGGCGTTTTGACTCATCTTCTAGTGGGCGTGACACACGTTTTGCGAGCCACATACCACCTGCTGCGAACAATACCGAAGCTAGGATGGTAATGCCCTCACCGCCTGCGGTTAAAGGTACTAGCAGGAAGTTGCCAATTACAGCACCGAGAATCAAACCAAACAAAGGAAGAAGGTAGACCGCCATAGCTGATTTGATAAGGCTTGCTTCGGGGAAACCAATTTCCACGACCTGACCAACTTTGACGGATTTTGGGGTACGCAAATGCCACGACAGCGTTTTGTTACCGATCGCTTTGGTAACCACGCCTGTGCCGCAGCTTTTTTGCGATGAACAGCTGCTGCAACTGGTCTGTTGCTCGCAGCTGATATCGACATCATATTGCTGACCGTGACGGTGAACGCCCGTCACGGTAGCCAATGCAGTCATCATTGCACTTCACTCTTTGTTACATTAAAAGTGACCGATTGTGCGATACGCTGAGCCGTTGCCGGCGGAATATCACCAACAACTGAGATTTCATGGTTGCCGCTGACAAAGCTGTGCAATGTACGGCGACCTTGACGAACCAGTTGACCTTTCAACGAGTGCTCGTCTTTGTCAGCTACATACACTGAAAAGCTAAATAGTCCATCAGAGTAAAGTTGGCTTTCTACCATTTGGTCAGTCACTGCCATGCGGTAACGATTCAGTTCATTTGGATGGAACCCTTCCGGTGTCCAACCCACGGTCCAGTTACTGGTACCGATATCGCCTTTTGGCATTGTCAGAACCGCGGGTAATTGAACCTCTTCCAAACCACTCATCAGTTCACCAATCTTAGGGTTCACTGAGTAAGAAATAGTACGGTACTGCTCAAGCATTTCACCATCACGATCAACGAGATCAGCACGCAGTGGCAGTTTACTCTTCTCATCAATCCACAATACGTAAGAGTAACGTAGCCCATCTTTTGGCACGATGCGCAGCACTTGTGTTGGAACACCAGCCTCACGGGCACGACCTACTTTTACGTAGTCATAGTACAAGTTTAGCTCGTCGATGTTAGCGTTCAGCATCGGCATGATTGGAGCAACCATTTTACCCGATTCGATGGTAAACGGTTCTGCGCCAGTTTCGATATAGCTTACTTCTGTGCCGCGACGGATCACTTCACGTACAGGACCACTCAAATACACAAGATGTGCGTACTGGTCTTTGTCGTGAGTCGCGTGACGATACAGCAAAGGTTCAATGCTGTTCTTTTTGATAAGGATATAAGAGAGTTCGTAGCTTAAATTCTTGCTCGCCTCGCTCATTTGATGCAATAAAGCCTCCGCTGGCTTATCACCAGCAAAGGCTTGCGAAGACATCAGACTGAACAGAGCGCAAGCGCTGATCAGAAATTTTTTCATTCAATATCCGGTGTCAGATGTGCATCTTGTTGAGACGCATCACTGTTAATTCTTAGCTGCAGTTCGTAGTCACGAAGCATAGCATGAACGCGTTTGCGTTGCTCTTGCATATTTGCTTCACCAACGGAACGCTCTACGGATTCACGCGTCAAGCTTACTGGTTCAGCGCTGCCCGCAAATGGCACAGTCTGAAGCACAGGAAGTTGGTCAGCTTGCGGCGACATTGGGTCGCTACCGCCGTACTGTTGAACGCCTAATATCACAACAAGTGACACACACGCAGCAACGGCAACTTGACCAAACTGAGTCAACCATGCAGGCAACTGGCGTTTCGCTTTTTGTGGCTCTGGTTGCGACTCTTTTGGCGCGTCGTTAATTGAAATTACGTTAGCACTGCGCGAATCGATAGCACGATGCACAGGCTCGTCTTCTAACGCTAACGCTACGCTTTCAGCAATATTCCACTCAGGCTTTGCTGGCGCTTCGCCTCGCATCACATCACCAATCAGGTGATAGTTCTGCCAAGCATCACGGCTCTCTTGGTCTTGCTCTAATTCTTGAATTAAAGCCTTATCGACCAATTCTCCATCCATGAGAGCTGAAAGTTTTTCTTTGTCAGCCATTATTTTCACCATAGTTATCACTTGTACTAGCGCTGCAAAAGAGGTTTGATTTTCTTTTCCACCGCCTCACGAGCACGGAAGATACGCGATCGTACCGTTCCCACCGGGCAATCCATTACTTCAGCAATTTCCTCGTAGCTCAAGCCATCAAGCTCGCGCAGAGTCATTGCGGTTTTTAAATCTTCAGGTAAGGCTTCGATTGCACTGAACACTACCCGTTGCAATTCTTTGGACAACGTTAAGTTCTCAGGGTTCGAAATTTCTTTAAGTGCATTACCTGTTTCGTAAAATTCAGCTTCTTCAGCATCAACGTCTGTTGCAGGTGGTCTACGACCTTGAGCAACGATGTGATTTTTCGCAGTATTCACTGCAATGCGATACAGCCAAGTGTAAAACGCACTCTCCCCACGAAAACTAGGGATAGCTCGGTAAGCCTTGATAAACGCTTCTTGTGCTACATCTGGAACATCGCCAGGATTACTTACGTATCTGGAGATAAGGTTACATACCTTGTTCTGGTACTTTGTTACCAGCAGGTTGAATGCTTGCTTATCGCCATTCTGAACTCGCTCAATCAATACTTGATCGGTCAGCTGCTCGTTCATTCGAGCGGATACTCCTATTTGTTATGCCCCTACTCTTCTCAGATATGGGTACTAATTATGCAAAACGTAGTATTGACACCACTGCTTACTTGAGCACTATTGTGACCCTGACGTGAATGAGAAAGTTCCATGGTTTCTCAAATTTTTTGTCATTGTTTTTTCACAGTGTGATGTCACTAGCCAAATCCCGCTCCTCGTCCGACTTAAGTCTCGTTTTGACAAGCGAGCATACTGGTGGGGAAATGGGTATAATGGATGATCTCTGTCCCAGATTGTGCTGGGTAGAGCATAGAAAAGCAATGGCATTGACAAACTATTACTTTTCATTTGCATGGCTAATGGCTATCAGAACATCGCGTTACAAACAAAACTCAGGAAGCATCTGCATGCCCAAGGCATGGCAAAATAAGAGTGGCTGAAGTCACCAAGGTAACGCCGATTTCGATACGTCTCCCAACTTAGCCCTTAGCGACGGATGTCGCGTTAATGGAATGCACATGGTGTGCAAAATATACACAAGGTAGCCTTGTTACCTTAGCTTGGGATTGTAAAAGTAATATGAACACAAATCGTGAACATGAATGTGATGTGTTAGTGGTAGGGAGTGGCGCCGCGGGCTTGTCGTTGGCTTTGCGTGTCGCAAACCACTGTAAGGTAATGGTTCTAAGTAAAGGACCGCGCAGCGAAGGCGCAACGTATTACGCGCAAGGTGGTATCGCTGCCGTATTTGATGAGTCGGACACCATTGAGTCTCACGTTGAAGATACGCAAATTGCCGGGGATGGAATCTGTGATGAAGAGACCGTTAAGTTCATCGCGGAAAACTCAAAAGAGTGTGTACAGTGGTTGATTGATGGTGGTGTACCATTCGATCGTGAAGATGATGATTCTGACGATGAGCCACGTTATCACTTAACTCGCGAAGGCGGTCACAGCCGTCGACGTATTTTGCACGCTGCTGATGCCACTGGCATGGCAATGCAAACCTCTCTACAAGACAATGCACACAGCCACCCAAACATTCATGTTCTTGAGCGCCATAATGCTCTGGATTTGATCACCGAAGATAAAATCGGCGGCGACAAAAACAAGATCATTGGCGCTTATATTTGGAACCGCAACGAAGAACAAGTTGAAACTGTTCGCGCTAAATTTGTTGTTCTCGCAACGGGCGGCGCTTCCAAAGTTTACCAATACACTTCTAACCCAGACGTGTCATCTGGTGATGGTATCGCAATCGCGTGGCGTGCAGGTTGTCGTGTTGCGAACCTAGAGTTCAACCAATTCCACCCAACCTGTCTTTACCACCCAGAAGCACGTAACTTCTTGTTGACTGAAGCATTGCGTGGTGAGGGGGCGTATTTACGTCGTCCAGACGGTTCACGTTTTATGCCGGATTTCGACGAGCGTAAAGAGCTTGCTCCACGTGATGTCGTGGCTCGCGCGATCGACTTCGAAATGAAGCGCTTAGGTGCTGATTGCATGTATCTCGATATCAGCCATAAGCCTGCGGATTTCATTACTAAGCATTTCCCAACTATCTACTCTCGTTTGATGGATTTGGGTATCGACATGACTAAAGAGCCGATCCCAATTGTACCTGCGGCGCACTACACATGCGGCGGCGTCATGGTCGATCAAAATGGTCATACCGACCTGAAGAACCTCTATGCGATTGGTGAAGTGAGCTATACAGGCTTGCACGGCGCGAACCGTATGGCATCGAACTCACTACTTGAGTGTGTGGTTTACGCATGGTCGGCAGCCAAAGACATTCTTAAACATCACAGCGAAGTAGAACTAGCACCGCAGGTTCCATGTTGGGATGAAAGCCAAGTGACCAACAGTGATGAAGAAGTGATCATCCAACATAACTGGCATGAGCTGCGCCTATTTATGTGGGATTACATGGGTATCGTTCGTACCGATAAACGTCTTGAACGCGCACTGCGTCGTATTCAGATGCTGCAACAAGAGACGCATGAGTACTACAGTCACTTCCGCGTATCAAACAACTTGCTAGAGCTACGTAACCTGCTGCAAGTCGCAGAGCTAATGGTGCGTTGCGCGATGCAGCGTAAAGAGAGTCGTGGTCTGCACTACACCTTGGATTATCCAAATCAGCTAGAAAATAGTGGTCCAACAATTCTTACGCCAAACAAATAGCACTGACACTAAAAAGTAAGAGTCAGATATAAGATCAAATGGGAGCTTCGGCTCCCATTTTCCATTGTCGTAATATCAAACACAGTTGACGATATGCCACGTCTTCACAACTGTCTCGCCAAATCGTGACTTTTTCACCCGACGTTAATTCAAACGTGACTTTGAACATCACCGCCGACACATCAACGCTCGATAATGTAGAGGTTTGCTTGTCATTACGTACCGTGCCATCACGATGTAAATACCAGCCACCACGAGCAGAAGGCACGACAAAACCGCCCTGCATTTGGCAGCGAAGAATCAGTAATAACAGATAAGTTGATAAGACGAGTGGGATAGCAGAGCAGATAAGCGCCCAAACGCAACCTAGGAGAAGAAGTTGGTTGGCAATTTGGGCGTACAGAGAAGTGTTAACCTTGAGATTAACGAACCTTGCTGAGGTTGTGCGCGACAATTTTATCAACCATCGATGCATGACCTAGGTTTTCGCTGCGACCGTGTCCCATCACCCAAGTAAACAGATCTGGGTCATCACATTCTAATAATGAGACAAAATCACGCTGCTCTTGTTCATTCAGTGCTTCAAAGCACTCTTCAAAAAACGGCATAATCACCACGTCAAGCTCAAGCATGCCACGACGACAAGCCCATTTAATACGCGCCTTTTCTTCCGCAGTGTACATTCAGTATTCCTTCATAGATGTCTTGTTCTTAGTGCGGAGTGTAACAAGGGATGTGCAACGTCACTAGTGTGCGGGTCACAATATGTAGCCAAGTCGCTGCAAATCCTGAACGCATTTAATAAACAAACGTTCAGCAAAGCCAAACACCTTAAAATTGCGTGGTTATATTGAGTGCTGACAAATGCCAATTCTGCAATTAACATAGCTGAAAAATATCTTCAAAAGGCATTGTAATCATGGAATGGCAAACTCGCTTTTCACCGCTGAACCTATCGACACAAGACGCACTACCTGAGTTGTCTATCTCGCTATTGGATAATCTGGGCATGATCACCATGGTCGGGGACGACAAAAAGTCATACCTACACGGTCAAGTTACCTGTGATGTGGTTTCTCTTGAGAAAGACCAATCAATGTTGGGTGCCCATTGTGATGCAAAAGGTAAAGTATGGAGCGTCTTCCGCCTATTCCACCATAACGATGGCTACGCAATGGTTCAGCCGAAATCAGCGATTGAAGTAGAACTGAAAGAAATCAAAAAGTACGCGGTGTTCTCGAAAGTGACCATCGAAGAATCAAACGACATCGTGCTGGGTGTTGCTGGTGAGAATGCAGATGCGTTCATCTCAACATTAAATGCTGATTCTGGCGACGTACGTACAGTTGAAGGTGGCACGGCAGTCAAAGTGACTCCAAACCGCTGGTTGCTTGCGCTTACAGCAGAAGCAGCACAATCGTTATTAGAAGACAGCAAAGCAACGCTGACAACCCATGAGCTTTGGACCCGTTTCGATATTGAAGCAGCACTACCATACGTGGCAGCTGATGCGCAAAACGAGCACATTCCACAAGCACTAAACGTACAAGCGCTGGGGGGCATCAGCTTTACGAAAGGCTGCTACACAGGTCAAGAAACCGTAGCGCGCGCGAAATACCGCGGCACCAACAAACGTGCAATGTACATTGTTAAAGGTGCAACTGCTGAAGCCTTAGGTGAAGGTGCGATTGAACTGGAGCGTAGCGTTGGTGAAAACTGGCGTTCAGTAGGCGCATTGCTCACGCATTACCAATTCAGCGACAACCAAGCGATAGGACTCATTGTATTGCCAAACAACCTAGACGATGACACTCGTCTGCGCTTGGTTGCTCAACCAGAGTGTGAATGGGAAATCGCAGCACTGCCGTACAGCCTTGAAGATGAGTAATACCATTCGTACTCCTTTGATGCAGTTTTTGGCGGACCAGAACATCGAGTTCCGTCTTCTTCCTCATCAAAGACCAGCAACAACTATTGAGGATGCCGCGCAACAACGCGGCATTCGCCCTTCTCAAATGGTCAAAGCGATTCTTTTGCGCGATATGGGGAATCAATATGCGCTTGCTTGTGCACCAGGTGATCGTAGTGTTGATCCAAAGAAGGTGCGCGCGTTACTGCAGTGCCGTCGTATGACGTGTGTTGATCAAGCAGACGTAGAAGCGATTACCGGATACAAGATTGGAACTGTCACACCACTACTCTTAAAACGCTACATGCCGATCGTATTTGACCCAAGTTTGCTTGAAGAAAAAGAAATCACCATAAGCAGTGGAGATCGCATGGCAGGCTTAGCGCTATCCATCGATGATCTAATCCAATTGTGCCAACCAACCGTGGCTGATATCTGCCGCTAACATGTAATCAAGCGCAGGATTCTCACTCCTGCGTGATCTCACTCATATCTCTCCGATTACACTTAAGAATTTTTAATCATTTTTAAAACATAAATAGTCACAAATGAAAAACTCGTATATGCTGAATTCGTTGGTTAAGTTTTCAACAACGACTCAGCCAACGTAAAGTGAATCTGCTGACTTGTATGACAGCGTTCATTAAGTCAGTCGTCCACTTTTGTGTAATGCATCTGTGACTATTCGCCCGCCGAAGCGGGCTTTTTTTTGCGTGGAACTTTTTTCCTTTTCCTTCCTCTAACTCAATGAAAGCAATGCATTTGAGGTTTCAACCTCGTCAAAACGAACAAAATGCAACCCATTGAGTAAAAACATTTAGCAAACGATCATTTTCCTTCTATTCTTATTTCTGTAACAAAACTGTTGCTTAATGCACCACGTAAGAATAGGAGAGCTCAAGGACTGGTTCCTTCGACAATGATTTTTTGAGGTAATCCTCACGCTATTTGAGATATGACTCTGTCAATTTGTCTAAGGCAGCACAAATCTCTAAAGCCAAGTACCTCAACTGCACTTAATACTATTGCTGTCACAATAATTTTTACGCGAAAAACGTAGAATAACTGGGCTAGGTAAGAGATAAGGAAGAGTAAATATGAGACTGTTTAAGCGCTATACACCAAGTATGATTGCTAAACACATAAGTCGTCTTTTTAAAGGAAGAATCTATATTTACGGAGTCGGTAAGTTCGAGTTTGATAACGGAAAATTGATGTTGCCAGAGAAAGCTGAGAAACGTCACTTTCAGGCAGTAAAAGAGATTAACCAAGAGATTATGAAGCTCAGATGCGCATACGCTTAGCTTAAACATCGATGTAAAAAGAAAGGCTGGATTAACCAGCCTTTTTTGTATCTTTTGTTTGCGAAGCGAAGAACGTATTTATTGACGCGCTAGTTCCGGCAGGTTGCCTTTCAAACCTAATGCACGCTTCATGATTTCATCTTTCGCACCCGGCAGTTGTCCTGCTAGGCTCAAACCAATACCACGAACCAACTTCTTGGCAGGATTCTCACCAGAGAACAGATCACGGAAGCCTTGCATTGCCGCTATCATCTTCGCCGCTTCGGCTTTACGCCAACGCTCGTAACCACGTAGATTACGTTTGGTGCCAATGTCTTGCCCTTGCTTCCACAGTGCCAACACTTCTTGCGCTAAGCTTGCTGCATCTAATAAACCAAGATTCACACCCTGCCCTGCCAGCGGATGAATGGTATGGGCAGCATCGCCAACTAACGCCACGCGTTCAACCACAAAGTCACGCGCATAACGCATCTTAAGTGGGAATGCTGCACGTTCGCCAACTACTTCACACATGCCTAAACGTGCATCGAATTCGCTAGTCAGTGCTTTATTAAACTCTTGCTCGTTCATCGCCAGCAGTTGCTCTGCGCGATTTGGATCGGTAGACCAAACAATCGAACACATGTGAGGATCAGACATTGGAAGGAAAGCTAATGGACCTTGCGGTGTAAAGATCTGACGCGCAACACTGTTGTGTGGGTCAGCGGTTTTCACGTTCGCAACAAGCGCGCTATGACCGTAATCCCAATGCGTTAGTGGGATATCCATTTGGTTACGCAGCCAAGAATTTGCACCATCAGCGCCAACCACTAACTTCGCTGTCATAGCTTGACCATTATCGAGCGTTAGCCAGCTTTCTTGCTCACCCACCGCAAGCGTTGCACAACGAGCAGGCATAAACAGCGTCACGTTATCGAGCTTTTGAACTTGCTCTAGCAGCGCCAATTGAATTACGCGGTTTTCAACGATATGACCAAGATCCGGTTGAGCCATGCTCTGCGCATCAAATGCGATATTCGCGAAGCTGTCTTGCTCCCACACTTCCATCGCATGGTATGGTGAAGCGCGACGCTGCTCGATACCTTGCCAAGCACCAAGCTTGCGAAGGATGGTTTCACTTGAACGGCTCAACGCCGACACACGTACATCTGGCAGTTCATTTAGGGTGTCGTTTGGCACTGCACCTTCGATAACGGCTACTCGCAGGTCACTGTCCTTAAAAGCGGCAGCTAATGCTAAACCCACCATTCCACCACCGATGATGGCGATATCTACACTTTGCATCATTGCTTTTGTTACCTAATTCGTTGCCGTTTATCGTTTCACTAGACCAAGTGTATGGCGTAGCAGCGGCTGCTTAAAAGTAGAAAGGTTATCCATCGTTGCGAGAGCAAGGTTACGCCCAATTCGCATCGCAGGTAAATCATTTGAGAAAATATGCACGAGAGAGCTAGTTAACCAAATCGTTTCGCTGCGATCATCTTCACGGCGCTGGCTAAATCGCATCAAACCTTGGTAGCGACCGGCATCTTCAGCTTGCTTAACCACCTCTTCCGCTAATGATGCCACATCACGAATACCAAGGTTGAAGCCTTGCCCAGCAATCGGGTGAAGCGTTTGTGCAGCATTGCCGACAATAGCAAAGCGGTGCGAAATGTTCTGCTTACGATGACGCAGAAGAAGCGGATAGCTCGCGCGTTGTCCGACTTTCTGCATCGCACCTAGTCGCCAACCAAAATCGTTCTGCAAGCGCTCAAGAAACTCTGCGTCAGACAAGTTCACGACGCTTTGCGCTTCTTCAGGACGCAGACACCATACTAACGACATACGGTTATCACTCATCGGCAACAGTGCAACTGGACCATTCTCTGTAAAGCGTTCAAAAGCGCGACCTTGATGAGGCTCTTGCGTCACAATATTCGCGATCACTGCCACTTGGTCGAAATCATGCTCAGACAGCTCTAAACCGATTTGCTGGCAACATTGCGACACAGCGCCATCAGCAGCCACTAGCAACTTAGCTTCCAGCTTCTCACCGCTGCTCAACTCAATGTGTGCTTTGTCTTGCTCACGCTCGATGTTCGCAACCGAATCAGGGCAAAACAGAGTGATTGCTTTGCTCTTATCCAAGAGCTCTTGGTAGACACGACCTACATCGGCAAGTTCCACTACGTAGCCAAGGGCTTCAACGCCAACTTCGTGCTTGGTAATCTCAGTCATGCCCGCATGAGAGCGGTCAGAAACATGAATATGTTCAATTGGAGTTGCACAAGGCTCGATAGCAGACCACAACTGCAAGTGACGCAGAATGTTAACGGTACCGTAGGACAAAGCAATCGAGCGCGAATCAAAGCCCGGATGTTGATCCGATTGAGCTTTAAAAGGCTCAACAACCGCAATTTGCAGCGCGCCTTTAGATAAATGGTCGATTGCCAACGCAAGTGTGGCACCTGCCATGGCTCCACCAGCAATTACAACGTCATATTGCCTCATGCTAACCTCTAGAAGCTATTCGATAATGGGAAACAAGTGATTAATGAATCGTTGGTTTGTTTTCGTTGCTTTCAGGACGAGCACCAAACTCTGCATGAATAGTTAATACGCAGGCTTTAACGTGTTCGATTACTTGCTCTAACAATAGTGCTTGCTCGCCTAGATCATCATCTTCATCAATACCCAGTTTGGCAATTTCTTCTAGATCCGCTAAGGCTTCTTTTGCATCGTCTGACGCTTTATCAATCGCAATACCCGCTAAACCCATTCCTGAGATAAAGTGGTTCACAAAATCAGACACACCATCTGCTAGTGCGAACAAACCTTCTTCACCCGCTTCATCAGGAAGCAGCAAAGACAACTCCATAGAAGTGCCAGTTAGCTCGTTAACGGTTACTTGGAACACGCTTTGTGCCAGTGCTAATGCGCTTGATGGCCAGCCCATACCTTCGTTGGTGTAATCAAACAGAATTGGTTGCCAGGTTTGGTCGTTAATCGCCAATCCACCACTGAGCATGCCAACAAGTAGACCATGCAACTCTGCTGGTGTCACAGCAAGGCTTGCAGATTTCAATTCGGCAGCAATAGATTGGTATTCAGGAAGGGTGATTTCACTCATAATCTTGGCTCATTCTTGCGTAATAATGTATCGACATATCCTACCATCAAGCCTAGTCGGCTGAAACGGCTATCAAATTCAATTTTGGACACCATTTGAGCAATTTGCCCAATTCCTGTGTGATCACTTCACCATTTTTCTTTCTGTGAAGGGAAATGCTTGAATCTTAATAGCGGTTTTCCTATAGTTTCCTCCTCGGTAGTTGTATAACGCAACGCCTTAGATAGCGCGAATATAGAGTTTATTCATCATGAGCAATCAAGCGATCGACGTTGAAATCCTTGGCAAAATGACACGAGTGAATTGTCCTGCGGGGCAAGAAGAGTCACTAATTACAGCGGCTAAAGATCTTGATCGTCGATTGAAAGAGATGAGCGAGCGTACTAAGGTAACCAATGAAATTCAGCTACTGACCTTTGCTGCATTGAACATTTGCTATGAATTGCATACCAAATCATACGAATCTAACGGTCAGCAACAAGAAATTACTGAGCGAATGGAAAAGCTCACCGCGTCTTTAGAAAGCGCGCTTAGTAAAGTGAAGCAAGGATAGCAGTAGATACCAAATTTACCCTGGGGTGTGCGTCAGTTGGATTTAAGTCCCTGAGCCGATAAGCAATACCAAAGGGTTAGTACTTGATAGCTATTGAGCAAGCTTGGCATGCACCGAGAAGCCTACGGTTATCATTGCTGATCCGCCTTGAACCAGCTGGTTCAAGGGCCACAATCCTCAACGGCACCCTGGGGTATCCTCTCTATGTCTGACCTATCTCGACAAGAATTCCGCAAACTTATCCGCGAAAAACGCAACGCACTTTACAGCGATACTCAGTTTCAAGCTGGACGTGATCTCGTTCACCAGTTTTCGCAGTTACCAGAAATAAAAAGCGCACAGCACATTGCTATCTATTTGTCTGCCGATGGCGAGTTAGACACCAAACCTCTGATTGAATCACTATGGCAGCAAGGTAAGTCGATTTACCTGCCCGTCATTCATCCTTTCTCTAAAGGTCAATTGCTCTTCTTGCAGTACATCAATGATGAACAGTTGATATACAACAAATACGGAATCTTAGAACCTGCGCTTGATATCCGTTTCCTCAAACCAGTTCGTGAGCTTGATGTCATTTGCACGCCACTAGTCGGATTTGACAGTGTTGGGCATCGCCTGGGAATGGGCGGAGGCTACTACGACCGGACGCTTTCACGTTGGTTTAGTACTGGAGAAGGCGCAAAACCTATCGGCATCGCCCATGATTGTCAGCATGTCGAGCATCTTCCCGTCGAAAGTTGGGATATTCCATTACCTAAGATCGTGACTCCAAGCCAAATCTGGCAATGGGAAAAGTAACGCTTAACCGCTATAATCACGCCGCAAACGTTAACGAACATCTATTCAGGAGATTGGCATGACTCAAGATGAAATGAAGAAAGCGGCTGGTTGGGCAGCACTTAAATATGTTGAGAAAGGCAGCATTGTCGGTGTTGGTACTGGCTCTACCGTGAATCACTTCATCGATGCCCTAGGCAGTATCAAAGATGATATCAAAGGCGCTGTGTCTAGCTCTGTTGCTTCTACTGAGCGTCTAAAAGAGCTTGGTATCGAGGTTTACGAGTGTAACGACGTAGCAATGCTAGATATCTACGTTGATGGTGCAGATGAAATCAACGCAGCGCGTGAAATGATCAAAGGTGGCGGTGCTGCACTGACTCGTGAAAAGATCGTTGCGGCTATTTCAGAAAAATTCGTATGTATCGTTGACGGCACAAAAGCCGTTGACGTACTTGGTCAGTTCCCACTTCCTGTAGAAGTTATCCCAATGGCACGCTCTTACGTGGCTCGTGAATTGGTAAAACTAGGTGGTGACCCTGCATACCGTGAAGGTGTAACAACAGACAACGGCAACGTGATCCTAGACGTACACAACATGCAAATCACTAACCCGAAAGAACTTGAAGACAAGATCAACGGCATTGCTGGCGTAGTAACGGTGGGTCTATTCGCTCACCGCGGTGCAGACGTGGTTATCACTGGCACACCAGAAGGTGCGAAAATAGAAGAATAAATCATTAGATGATTTAAATTTTCTGTTATTTCATTACAGACGGCGCCCTAGGGCGCCGTTTTTTCTTCCTTTTTCTAAGAAAAGCATGCCTTATTCCGTAATTTTCTTACCCAAAGCAAAAATTTTTTGTTACTTTATTGAACAGAAGACGCACAAGGAAACGTTTGTCTTCCGACAAAACTGTTAATTATCCCCTTTTTAATAGTTTTGCTTTATGTGCGCCACATTAGCCCACCTTTCCATTTTAAGGACGAGAAAAATGGCCAAAGTTTCACTGGAAAAAGAAAAGATTAAGATCCTCTTGCTAGAGGGACTCCACCCTTCTTCAGTTGAAGTTCTTCAAGCAGCTGGCTACAGCAACATTGAATATCACAAAGGTTCCCTTCCGGAAGAAGAACTGATTGAAGCAGTAAAAGACGTGCACTTCATCGGTATCCGTTCTCGAACGAACTTATCGGAAGAAGTGATCAATGCAGCGAACAAGCTAGTTGCAATTGGCTGTTTTTGTATTGGTACCAACCAAGTTGATTTAGGCGCGGCAGCAAGCCGTGGTATTCCTGTTTTTAATGCACCATTCTCAAACACGCGCAGTGTTGCTGAACTAGTATTAGGTCAGATCCTACTCCTTCTTCGTGGTATTCCGGAAAAGAACGCGCTAGCGCACCGTGGTATTTGGAAGAAGAGTGCAGACAGTTCTTACGAAGCACGTGGTAAGCGTCTGGGCATCATCGGTTACGGTCACATCGGTACTCAGTTGGGTATCATTGCAGAAAACTTGGGGATGCGCGTTTACTACTACGACATTGAAAACAAATTGTCGCTAGGTAACGCTACGCAAGTGTTCACTATGAGTGAGCTTTTGAACAAGTGTGACGTGATTTCTCTACATGTACCAGAAACACCAGAAACCAAGAACATGATGGGCGAAGAAGAGTTTGCTCGCATGAAGCCGGGCGCTATCTTTATCAACGCCGCGCGCGGTACCGTGGTAGACATCCCTGCTCTATGCCATAGCTTAGAATCTGGTCATATCTCAGGAGCAGCGATTGACGTGTTCCCTGTAGAGCCGAAAACTAACGCCGATGCGTTTGAGTCTCCACTGCAGAAGTTCGACAACGTAATCTTAACTCCGCACGTCGGTGGTTCAACGCAAGAAGCGCAAGAAAACATTGGTGTTGAAGTTGCTGGTAAACTAGCGAAATACTCTGACAACGGTTCAACCTTATCAAGTGTGAACTTCCCAGAGGTATCATTGCCTGAGCATCGTGAATGTTCACGTCTATTACACATCCACAAAAACCGCCCTGGTATCCTGACGCAAATCAACACCATCTTTGCTGAAGACGGCATCAACATCGCAGGTCAGTACCTACAAACTGCCGCTGAGATCGGTTACGTAGTTATCGACGTTGAGACTTCTCGTGCAGAAGAAGCACTAGTGAAACTAAAAGGCATCGAAGGCACAATCCGTGCTCGTATCCTTCACTAATCTATTTGAACAAACACAAAAGGCAGGGATTCCCTGCCTTTTTTCGTTTTATTCGTCCGTATTTACTTAAGCATTATTTCAGCCTGTAAACCACATCCACTTGGTCACGAATCACGAGTGTAGAGTCTTGGTAACTGTTTGTACTTTCTCTTGCATCCATTGCCATTGAACGCATCAATACCGGGCGAGCATGCATTTGGTTATAGTTGATCTGCCAAACGTCTCCTAACTTCTTATCAAATCCGGTCGCTAAAGAGGCCGCTTTACTCTGCGCGTCTTTAATCGCTGCCATGCGTGCCTTTTGCTGATACTCAGACTGGTTGCTCACTTTTAACTGAATATTGTCGACTTGGTTGATGCCGGCTTTCAGCGCCATGTCCAAGTACTCATTCAAGTTCGCAAGATCATTGACCGTCACGTCAATGCTACGTGATGCACGGTAACCCACGAGTTCTGCCTTGCCCGATTTTGGGTAGTGATATTGTGGAGCCAAGTATAAGTTTGAGCTAGTAATGTTATCTTTTGATAAACCTGCATCTGCAAGGCTCTTAAGAAACGCATCAACTGTATTGTCGACCGATTGCTTCGCTTGCTCTGCTGTCATTGTCGTATCAACTACCTTCACAGAAAAAGTAGCCATATCTGGTGTTGCAACTACCTCACCGTAACCAGTGGTTGATACATGGGCAAAACTTGGTACATCGCTCGCAAACGCAGAAATACTGGTAAGGCTTAATGCAGACGCCAATAAACATGAAGACAGTTTCATTCGACAAATCCATCCGTTTTGAAAGATTAAGGTCACTCCAGTGCCAGATTTCATCTCGAGAGATTCGGTGAACACTGTAGCAACTGAGTTGGTATCCTAGCTTCAACGAGGAGAGACACCAATGAACTGGAGTGTATATAGACTCATCATAGAAACTTCTGTCAATTATCCAAGCGCCCTACGCGACTTCTAACACAACTTTGACTGTGTTACTTCGCAGTGATTTCAACTTAAAACGCGAGTCAACTGGGAACTTATTGCGGTAAATGTTGTTGAGCGTAACCAATAATCGCTTGTGAGATTTCTTGAAGAACGCCCGTTTCTAACTGCCAGTGGTGCCAGTAAATTCGATAGGACATCAAAAAACCCGGCGTAATATCAATCAACTTACCATTTTCTAATTCATCGGTGATCTGTAATCGAGGAATCAAACAATAAGCCACACCTGCTAACGCCATCTTGAGGAAAGCTTCTGAGCTACTAATGTTGTGATGAATGACACTGTCAGGTCTTACGTTGAAATGTTCAGTCAAAAACTTCTTATGCAGATCATCATATTGGTCGTAAGACACCGCCGGCGCTTTCGCGAGTGTTTGATTGTCAACCCCTTCAGAGAAATAGCATTGATAAAATTCTGGGTTGGCGACACAGACATAATCGATGCGACCGAGATAGTCGGCACGACAGCCCGGGATGGCTTGAGATTCCAAACTGATAGCCCCTGCAACCTCACCACTTCTTAGCTTTTCAATTGAGCGCGATTCACCGTAGATGGTTAACTTAAGCTCCACTTGGCGATGCTTCATTACATCCTGCAGCGCAGGTAACAACCATGTTGCGAGGCTATCTGCATTCGTCGCCAAGGAGAGTTGTACAGGGCGAGTGGTAGTGTCGTTCTTCAGTTCAGGGAGGATTTCATGCTCAAGAAGTCTAACGCGGCGATATAGTCCAAGTAACTTCTTACCAATCGGTGTCGGCTTTGGTGGTTGCTCACGGATAAGCACAGGTTGAGCAAGATACTTTTCGAGCTGTTTAATTCGCTGGGAAATAGCTGATTGTGAAACAAATAAGTGTTCTGCTGCTCTGTCAAAACTGCCTTGATGCACGACGGCATCTAAAGCTTCTATCCATTTATAATCCAATCCTCGCACGTGCTTTTCCTCCCTAACAAACGCCAAACACACAAGATAAGTAACACTAATAATATATTAAAATCATTAATTATACTTATTTCAATAAAAGCTATATCTTCCATTTCTCTGTTGTTCTATTGCTAATTTTTGAGGTGTGTTGTGAGCTTTTGGGTGTTATTACAAGGATTCGGTTTAGGTGCGACGATGATCATTCCAATCGGTGCGCAGAATGCGTACGTCCTTAACCAAGGTATTAAGCGTCAACATCACCTGACGACTGCGACTATCTGTAGCATCCTAGATATGATCTTCATTTCGCTCGGTATTTTCGGTGGCGGTGCGATCCTGTCGCAAAATGAAATCCTACTGACATCAGTGACATTAGGTGGTATCGCTTTCTTGAGCGTTTACGGTTTGCTGTCACTAAAGAGCGCATTCAAACCATCTGATGCATCGGAGTCAAAAAGTGAAGTGGTCGCACGCGGTCGTCGCACTGTAATTCTTGGCGCACTTGCCGTCACCGTTTTGAACCCACACCTATACTTGGATACTGTGGTGATCTTGGGATCCATCGGTGGTCAGTTCGAAGGCAACGATCGCATCGCATTTGCAATGGGAACCATCATGGCATCATTTGCGTGGTTCTACACGCTGTCATTAGGTGCGGCGAAATTAGGTCCGACGCTCTCAAAACCAAAAGTGAAAAAAGGCATCGATATTGCGGTTGCCGTTATGATGTTTACTATCGCTTTTGCTCTCGCAAATGAGCTAGTCACACAATACTGGTAAAGAAAAAATAGGAAAGAAATACGACATGGAGTCACTGCAGAAAATCTACCAACTCAATCGAGAGCGGTTTAGTGCGCTCTCTATCCCCTTTCGAGAATGGCAGCATGAAGCCATTCTCGACTTTGAAACCGATATCAAAGTTGCCGCTGAACTCGGCTGGACAGGCACTCACACCAAGAGCCTTTTTCTCAAACTGAAAGGGTTAGGTTACGCCATATACTTGACCGACAAAGACTCGCGTTTAGACTCTAAACAAATCAAAACAATTACCGGCAAGCGACCTTCAATTTGTAGTGATGATGAAATGATCGAACAACTAGGCTGCGTACCCGGTGCGGTTTGTCCGATAGGGTTACCAGAGCATGTCACTATCATTGTGGATACTGCACTTTATCAACATGAAGAATTGCTCTATACCCCGGGTTTACCCGAATCGACTTTCGGTTTTGCAGGCAAAGAACTCAAGCGACTACTCCGAGCCGGCAGTAATACTTTATTAGAAATATAAAAGCCCTAGAGATAAAAAAAGCGAGGCAAACACCTCGCTTTTCATGTTCTCAATCGAAGTGATTAAGCTTCTACTTTGTTCAAGTGAACATCCATTTGTGGGAATGGTATTTCGATGCCTGCTTCGTCTAACGCTTCTTTGATTGCTTGAGTAGAATCGAAGTAAACATCCCAGTAATCCGCTGTTTTACACCATGGGCGAACCACAAAGTTTACTGAAGAGTCAGCTAGAGCCAGCACACCAATTTGGATCGCTGGATCTTTAAGGATACGCTCATCTTTTTCTAGCACATCACGGATAACTTGCTTAGTTTGTTTAAGGTCAGCGCTGTAAGAAACACCGATAACTAGGTCTACACGACGCGTAGCGTGGCGAGAGTAGTTAGTGATTGCACCACCGATAACTGATGAGTTCGGTACAACAACCATTTTGTTGTCAGGTGTTTTTAGTACAGTTTGGAAGATTTGAATTGCTTCAACACTACCCGCTACACCGCCAATTTCTACGTAGTCACCAGACTTGAATGGACGGAATGCAACAATCAGTACGCCCGCAGCGAAGTTAGATAGTGAACCTTGTAGAGCAAGACCAACAGCAAGACCTGCCGCACCGATTACCGCAACTACAGATGCAGTTTGAACACCGACACGACCTAGTGCCGCGATAAGTACGATAACGAATAGAAGGTAACGAACTAAACCATTGACGAATTCAACAACAGCTTTGTCCATCTTTTTCTTTTCAAGCACTTTTGAAACGCTGTTTGCTACCGCTTTAACGATAATGTTACCGATAAATAGGATCAGCAATGCAGAAATGATGTTCACACCGTATTGAATAAGAAGATCTGAGTTGTTATTTAGCCATGTTTCAGCTTTGCTCAAACCATCTGTTAAAGAGGTATCGATACCCATCGATTCACCTGCCATAATTCGTATCCTCAAAATAAAGATATTAAATCTAATTGCCGTTAATTTATGAACCTTGTTTTTTATAGGTTCTTATTCACAACAACATCCCTATTGTTTTCCTGAACAGTGTCAGATTTTTGGCACAATATCTCAAAACTGAAATTTTGCAAAGTCAGAGTTTAGCAAAGACCTACAAAACAAAGCTTTATCAGAATTTTCTGATACCGGCATGTTACAGAGTACGCAATGGATTTACATTCCGCCACACTTTTTACTTGGTTTTCTGCCACTTGATGCGGAAATGCGCTGAGTTTCGAAATTTGTACCAACATGAAGGGATATGAAGTGAGGCGATCATATAGCAGCTGACTAAGTTATCAATTGCACGCAGAGGAAGAATAGGATTTGTCTCATTGTTTAGACATAAAAAAACCCGCTCTAAGAGCGGGTTTTTAGAAACTCAGTTGAGACGAATTATAGTACGTCTACTGCGTTTAGGTCAGCAAATGCTTTCTCTAGGCGAGCTACCATTGAAGCTTGACCAGCACGTAGCCATACGCGTGGATCGTAGTACTTCTTGTTTGGAGCGTCTTCGCCAGTTGGGTTACCGATTTGACCTTGTAGGTAATCGTGGTTGTCAGCTTCGTACTGACGGATACCATCCCAAGTTGCCCACTGTGTATCAGTATCGATGTTCATTTTGATAACACCGTAGCCGATAGACTCTTGGATTTCTGCTTCAGTAGAACCAGAACCACCGTGGAATACGAAGTTTAGAGCGTTTGGTGCGATACCGAACTTCTCTGCACAGTATGCTTGAGAGTCACGTAGGATAGTTGGAGTTAGAACAACGTTACCTGGCTTGTAAACGCCGTGTACGTTACCGAAAGAAGCTGCGATAGTGAAGCGGTGTGAAACAGCGCTTAGTTTCTCGTATGCGTAAGCAACGTCTTCTGGAGAAGTGTATAGCTCAGATGCGTCCATGTGAGAGTTATCAACGCCATCTTCTTCACCACCAGTACAACCAAGTTCGATCTCGATTGTCATGTTCATCTTAGCCATGCGCTCTAGGTACTTAGCACATGTTTCGATGTTTTCTTCTAGAGACTCTTCAGAAAGGTCTAGCATGTGAGAAGAGAATAGAGGTTTACCAGTTTGAGCGAAGAACTCTTCACCAGCGTCTAGTAGACCGTCGATCCATGGAAGAAGTTTCTTAGCAGCGTGGTCAGTGTGTAGGATTACTGGCACACCGTAAGCTTCAGCTACAGTGTGAACGTATTTAGCACCAGCTACAGCACCAAGGATTTGAGCACCTTGACCTTCAAGTTTCACGCCTTTACCAGCGAAGAAACCAGCACCGCCGTTAGAGAACTGAACAACAACTGGAGCTTTAACTTTTGCAGCTGCTTCTAGTACTGCGTTTACAGAATCAGTACCAACAACGTTTACTGCAGGAAGAGCAAATTTGTTTTCTTTTGCTACTTCAAATACTTTCTGAACGTCATCGCCAGAGATAACACCTGGTTTTACGAAGTCGAAGATCTTAGACATGGATGTAATCCTATTTATCTGTCGTTTTTTAAACAAAACTTGTTAAATTGAAAAATCTTGCAAACGTTTGCTCACAACTGAGGCTATTCTAGCAGAGTTCCACTCTCGTTGCAGCAAACAAGAAAGCGGGAGATGACTCCCCCGCTTTGCGATTATTACTTAGCGCGTGCTTCTAGCATTTCAACTGCTGGAAGTACTTTACCTTCTACAAACTCAAGGAAAGCGCCGCCGCCAGTAGAGATGTAAGATACGTCAGCTTTGATACCGAACTTGTCGATAGCTGCTAGCGTGTCACCACCACCTGCAACAGAGAAACCTTCAGAAGCTGCGATAGCTTCAGAGATACCTTTAGTACCTGCTTCGAAGTTCTTGAATTCGAATACGCCTACTGGACCGTTCCAAAGGATAGTCTTAGCGTTCTTAAGGATTTCTGCTAGTTCAGCAGTTGAATCTGGACCAAGGTCGAAGATCATGTCGTCGTCTTGTACTTCAGAAACGTGCTTGATTTCAGCTTCTGCGTTCTCATCGAATGCTTTCGCACATGCAACGTCAGTTGCTACTGGAATTGCACACTCGTCCATTAGCTTCTTCGCTGTTTCAACTAGGTCTGCTTCGTATAGCGACTTACCAACGTTGTGACCAGCAGCTGCGATGAATGTGTTAGCAATACCACCGCCAACAACTAGTTGGTCAGCGATTTTAGATAGAGACTCAAGAACAGTTAGCTTAGTAGAAACTTTTGAACCACCTACGATAGCAACCATTGGACGAGCAGGCTTGTCCATTGCTTTACCTAGTGCTTCTAGTTCGTTTGCTAGTAGAGGACCAGCACATGCTACGTCTGCGTGCATACCAACACCGTGAGTAGATGCTTGTGCACGGTGAGCTGTACCGAATGCGTCCATTACGAAGATGTCACATAGAGAAGCGTACTGCTTAGATAGTTCTTCTTCGTTTTTCTTCTCGCCTTTGTTAAAGCGAACGTTTTCAAGAACGACTAGTTCACCAGCGTTTAGCTCTAGACCGTTTAGGTAGTCTTTCGCTAGTTTAACTTCGCAGTCTAGTGCGTCGTTTAGGTAGTTAACTACTGGTTGTAGAGAGAACTCTTCTGCGTATTCACCTTCAGTTGGGCGACCTAGGTGAGAAGTAACCATAACTTTAGCACCAGCTTCTAGACAGTGCTTGATAGTTGGAAGAGATGCGATGATACGTGCATCTGAAGTTACTTTACCGTCTTTTACTGGCACGTTTAGGTCAGCACGGATAAATACACGTTTACCTGCAAGATCCAGGTCAGTCATCTTGATTACAGACATGATGTGTCCTCTCAAATATTAAATAATTAAAGTTTTTAAAAACTCGGCAATCCTGCCAAGCCCGTTAATTCTTCAAACTGGTTATTGATATGGAGATACGTCAGATTTATTTCAAGGCTTGAAATAAAAATTTTCTCCATCGCTTATTCACTCTTATTGCTCCACCTGTGAAGAAGCTTGCATTGCTAAAGCGGTATCCAGCATCCGGTTAGCAAAGCCCCATTCGTTATCGCACCAAACGAGCATTTTTACGAGTTGCCCGTTACTCACTCTTGTCTGAGTTCCATCCACAATTGCACTATGGGGATCGTGATTAAAGTCGATGGAAACGAGTGGCGATTCAGTATAGTCAACAATGTCACGTAATGTACACTGAGATGCGTTAACAATGGTTTGATTTACGTCATTAACTTTCACATTTGTACTAATTGTGACACTTAAATCCATCGCAGTGACGTTAACTGTTGGAACTCGAACCGAAATTGCTTCAAATTTGTTAGAAAATTTCGGGAAGATTCTTTCAATTCCTTTATGCAACTTAGTGTCCACCGGAATAATCGATTGACTGGCAGCACGAGTGCGACGTAAATCATTGTGATAAGCGTCGATAACCTGCTGATCGTTCATTGAAGAGTGAATCGTTGTGATAGTACCCGACTCTATGCCGAACGCCTCATCCAAAACTTTGATGATAGGGACAATACAGTTGGTGGTGCATGAGCCATTCGACACCACGCGGTGTTCGTCTTTGAGAGTTTCGTGGTTCACACCATAGATAATGGTGTTATCGAGATCGCTTGCGCCAGGGTGTGAGAACAGAACTTTATGAGCCCCCGCTTCAATATGGGCTTGTCCGTCAGCTTGTGAGCCGAAGACGCCAGTACAATCCAGTACGATATCGACTTCTAAGTCACGCCATGGCAAAAGTTCGATTTCAGCAAGGTGGAGGATTCTAATTGGATCGTATTCGCCACTGTCGTGGTGAACGTAGAGGTGTTCTTGGTCATGCGAGATTTTCTTTCCGAAGCGACCATGACTAGTATCATACTGAAGAAGATGTGCCATCGCTTCTGGTTGAGCCAGTTCATTAACTGCAACAACCTTGATCTGCTGGTGCTTACCGCTCTCGTATACTGCTCGCAGTACATTACGACCGATACGTCCAAATCCATTGATCGCAACTTTTAGCATTTATCCTTCGCCTCACCAAAAATTCGTGTCACAGATAGTACCTGATACGAAGACTGAACGCATTAAGTAAGTGATCTCCCTCGCGGTAAACTATCTTTTCACTTCCCGAAATATTCATTTCACTAATATATTGATTTCTGACATCGCATGTTTCGCTTGGCATTTTAACTCCTTGTTTGACCACCAAAAGGAAATGCGTATGTCAGGTTTTCCCACTGCTCACTTTTGCAAGCGATGCAATAGAGAAACACCACACTCAGAGGTGCTGGTCCGTAAACCAAGCAGTTACGATACGGATAAATCGATTCTTGGAACCTTAAAACTTTGGGCTCATACCCTGATAAACGGCGGTCACTATTACGATATGGATCGTTATGTCACTTGTAAGGAATGTGGACTCAAAGAGAAGGATAACTGGGGAAACGAATTTGAATAGGCACAAAAAAACCGAGCACTAATGCTCGGTTTTTCATTTCTAGCGCTAAATTACGCTAATAGTTCTTTTGCTGTGTTCACTACGTTTTCTACAGTGAAACCAAACATT
>NZ_CAWMYL010000152.1:0-2108 GCF_963871815.1 Vibrio sp. L85 | reverse complement strand
AACAGGTTGCGAAACGTGCCAATGAGCAGGAAAAACAGGCGGCATGAACATCAACCCCAAGTCAGAGGGTCCAATCGCAGATAGAAGGCAAGGCGTTCGCGGTCGGGGGCTTCGATCCCCAATACATTGAATAGGACAGCGAAGGCGCGCTCTGCTTCATCTGGCGCTGCCCAGTTCTCTTCGGCGTTAGCAATCATGAGTGCCAAATCGGCATAGCGATCTGCTGTTCCGAGCCGCCCAAGGTCGATCAGACCCGTGCATTGAAGAGTTTTAGGGTCCACCATGAAGTTCGGCATGCAGGGATCACCATGGCAAACAACCATATCGGTGCGCTCTTGGTCGAGCCGCACCGGTAGCTCTCGTTCGACACGAGCCAAAAGATCGAGCTGCGGCGTACTCTTGTCCTCGTCCGGTAAGAAGTCGGGATTGACGGCATTGCGGGACACCACATCAACGGCGCGTCCGAACATTCGCGACAGCCTGCGCTCAAACGGACATTGATCAACCGATAGGCTGTGAACAGCGCCAAGTTGCTGCCCCATTGACGGCCACGCTTTGAGCAAATCCGCTCCAGACAGATCAGCCGCCGGTACTCCCGGAATTGCCGTTATCACCAAGCATGCACCCTCCTGTTCCTCCTGCCAGTTGATCACCTCGGGGCAAGCCACACCTCGACCTTTGAGCCAAATGAGGCGGTCACGCTCTCCAGCGAGCTCACCGCGGCGGGAAGCAGGTGCGATTTTCGCGAAGGCATGCCCGTCACCACGTCGAAAAACAAAATCACCAGATTCTCCGCCTCTGACAGGCAACCAGTCAGAATGCGATTCACCAAAAAAAATATTAGTTCGATTCAATGGAGGTTCCTTCAGTTTTCTGATGAAGCGCGAATATAGAGAAATATCCCGAATGTGCAGTTAACGAATTCTTGCGGTTTCTTTCAGCGCCGCCAATACCGCCAGCCCGTCGCGCAAGGGGCGCGGCTCGTGTGTGCGGATGAAGTCAGCTCCACCTGCGGCGGCGGCAAGCTCTGCAGCGAGTGTCGCGGCCCCGACATCCCCCGGACCACGGCCTGTGAGCGCGCGCAGAAAGGATTTGCGCGAAACAGACAGAAGCACCGGCAAATCGAAGCGCAGCCGCAATTCATCGAACCGCGCCAGCACCGAGAGCGAGGTTTCGGGAGCAGCCCCCAGAAAAAACCCCATGCCGGGATCAAGGACAAGGCGGTTGCGTTTGATACCGGCACCCGTCAGCGCCGCGATGCGCGCGTCAAAGAACGCCGCAATGTGATCCATGATGTCGCCAGCGGGTGCCTCGCGCCGATCTGCCTGCCCGTCTTGCACCGAATGCATAACGACGAGTTTGGCAGATGATTTCGCCAATTGCGGATAGAACGCAGCGTCTGGAAAACCGCGAATATCATTGAGATAGGCTACACCACGCGACAAGGCATAGGCTTGCGTCGCGGGTTGATAACTGTCGAGCGAGACGGGAATGCCATCTGCCTTGAGCGCGTCCAGCACCGGCGCGATACGCGCGATTTCTGTGTCGGACGAAACAGGCGCGGCGTCGGGATTGCTGGATGCCGGACCGAGGTCGATCACATCTGCCCCCTCGGCCATCAGCTTACGCGCCTGCGCAATGGCTGCGTCTGGCGCCAGATACCGGCCTCCATCGGAGAAACTGTCCGAGGTTATGTTGACGATGCCGAAAATGATGAGCGATTTATTCATGGGGGCTTCTATAATAATAATAATCGAGCATGAGTCTCATACGGATGCTCGGGTCGAAAGGGAATCCCCAGGCGAGTAACCTGTTTGCGGTGATCCATTAGCTGCAGGAGCAGAATAGCATACATCTGGAAGCAAAGCCAGGAAAGCGGCCTATGGAGCTGTGCGGCAGCGCTCAGTAGGCAATTTTTCAAAATATTGTTAAGCCTTTTCTGAGCATGGTATTTTTCATGGTATTACCAATTAGCAGGAAAATAAGCCATTGAATATAAAAGATAAAAATGTCTTGTTTACAATAGAGTGGGATACAGACACGCTTGATATGTTTGGAGATGGGGTTCTAGGGATTTTCCCCTCTAAAAAGACTTAATCCTCTGTAGA
>NZ_CAWMYL010000151.1:0-3191 GCF_963871815.1 Vibrio sp. L85 | reverse complement strand
ACGGGCTCGCAAACATCATTCACCGGCTCACTTTATTTAAGAATTAAAGGTCATGACTCCAATCCGTTGATTCAAAAATAGAACTCCCGCTCAATGAATGTTCCGATCACCTTATCGTGCATTTCCTCCGATTTGGAAAATCCGATAGTTCTACGTACTAAACGTTTTAACCTGGAACGTAGCGTCAGATTAGTTCGTTCAATTCGCTGAGTGAACCTTTTGCCCACAATATGCTTTTCTCTTGGTAATTCTTTTGCGTAAACGCTGAAATCATCGGTAAAAAAGAAGCTGATGTCGAACGGTTTAAGCAAAGCGAGTAACGCTCGCAGAGCATCCGTATTACGTTTACCAAATGCGTGAGCAATGATGCGTTTATAGCGGAGCTCCCAAGCATACCAAAGCCAGCGACGATTTTTCTTTTTACCTACGAATGACCATTGCTCATCAACTTCACAGATTAGAGAGATGTTTGCTTTATCGAAAGGTATCGGGGTCACTTGCCTTGGCGAGAGTTTTTTAAAGTGCGTAGCACTGTGTTATAGCCAACCTTTAAGACACGACTTGTTTCTCTTACACCAGAGCTATTCATTGCCATATCAATGATTTGCTCTTTGACATTAGGCTTATATGCCTCGTATGCGTAATCAAGCTGAAAGGAACGCTTACAGTCAATGCAACGAAAACGCTGAAAGCCAGCCGCCTCTATACATGTTTTCGAACAGGTGTCAGCGCCGATGTAAAAATGGGTCTTCCGCAACTAAGGTGCATAAAATCACGCCAGAGGACTCATTACTCTACATCTCAATAGTTCGAAACCCGCGCGGCCATACATTTGGCGCTTTAACATCTTCAAACGATTTACGTGCCCTTCAACGACACCATTGCTCCAATGACTAATGACAGCTTCATTAACCGCAGGTAAGTCTGCCTCCATCCCTTTAGCAACTCGTTGAAGGTCGATCAGTCCACTATCGCTAACACTTTCGAACCATCGGTGTAATGACCTTTTGTTCTTTGTTTTGAGTATCTTGTAGAACTCTAAAGCTAGTTTCTGCGCTAATTTGAGCTGAGGCTCTTTGTCACACATCCGACTTATAAATCTTGATGCATAACTTTCTTCTCCTCGTATTATTCTCCAAGGTGTAAGCCAGCGACTGATTCGGGATGCTGATGGTATACGTGTAGGAACAATAACTGGATAGACCTTGCCTTTTCTGAGCCTGGTTACTTCATACCTCACTGTACTAACACTGCCTGTAAACCCAGCTTCGACCATTTCTTGCCATAGCTGACTTGCATTGCAGTAACCGCTTTGCAGCTGTTTTTCTAGCCAATCACTCCATGAATCGATGAGCTTAGGTCTAGGTGGTTTACTTGATATTTCAGGAAAAGTCTTCGACTGTATCCATCGTCGAACTGTTACTCGTGACAGTCCAGTTGCCCTCGATATTTCCCTGATACCATGCCCTTTTTTATAGAGGTCATTCACTTGAGTCCATCGCTGATAACGCTTTTCTCTTTTTTGTTGTTTAAGTCGTATCGCATTACTCGGCGTTGATGATGCTTCGTGAAGCATAGCTTGTGTTGTAACTTTAGGTGCTAATTCATTAGTAACTTCTCGAATCAACGGAATATGTCGATGCATCATCCGTTCTAGCGCATCACCTATATTTTTCAAAAGATGCCATCGATCTGCTACTTGCCTAGCTTGAGGAGCACCCTCACGGGCCGCAACAGCATATATACCCCCGCGATCTCTGGAGACTACCTGTATTTCAGGATATTTCTTAAACCAGGTAGTTAAGGCTCGTTTTTCTCGACCAGGAAGTAAAACTAATGGTCGATGAGTGTTAAGGTCAACGATCAACGTCCCATATGTATGACCGCGTTGCCAAGCCCATTCATCAATGCCTATGTGTGGAGTTTTGGGCTGAAGTGTCTCTGGTGCTTGCACTACTCTGCGAAGCAAAGTGTCAGCACTTGTTTTAATACCAACACTGCTTGCTGCTCGTTTCCCTGCATTACCACCCGCAATCAATCCAAATTGGCGCTGTAAATTTTGGAGAGCGATAGAAGATTGCTGACGAGGTTCAGCAAACGGTGACAATGATTCAGCAAAGGTTCGCCGTTTACAGAATCGATTATGACAGTACCAATGTCGTATAGTAAATATCAAGTATAGTGTCTGACCAACACATGGTAGATGCTGTAGGCGACGCTCACGGTGACTATGTATAGAATTGCTACGCTTTAAGCAATCAGGGCAACGGGCAGTTTTACTGGAAGCTTTAAGATAAACATTAAGGCCATGTATAGAGGCACTTTGTCGAGTTGGATGCCACCCTCGAGGAAGCTGTAATAAAGTCTTAAGCGAAGCCATTTAGTTATCCCAACTTAAAATAGCTTAGATCGTTGTTAAATAAAAAGTTTCATTAATTTTTCACCACCTAAGTTGCGGAAGACCCAATTTTAAACTGGCGTTGACAGCTCCTAGCTTTGGACGTTTAGCCATACGTTTTGCTCGGTTGTCTGCATTAACAGCTTTGTAATAACGACGACCTCGATTACGGGCAACTTCTCTTGAAATTGTAGAAGGGGAGCGATTTAGCATGCGAGCAATAGCTCGCAACGACATTTTGGCAGATAGAGCAACTCTGATTTCCTCTCGTTCTTCCAGAGTTAAATGTTGCCTGTTCCTTTTTCGTGTATTGGGTTTGATGCCCCCAGTTTCACGTAATGCTGTAAATACAGTACCTGGTGCTGCGTTTAAAATTCGGCCAATATCGCTATATCCAGTACCTTGTTTCCATAAATTAAATACGAGATCTTTCTCTTCTTGAGTAAATGTACGTTTTGCTCGTTTCATCACTGGTGTCCATGCAAATCAGTATTTTAGTAAAACTGTTGCAATGACCAATTGAATCTACAGTAGCCTTTTTTAGAATTTCCTTTTCTTCTTCAATACGTTTAATTTTCTTTTTAAGGTCGCGGATTTCTCTTTGCTCTGGAGTGAGTGGTGATGAATTTGGGGCCTTACCAGCTCTTTCTGCTTTGAGTTGCCTTAACCAACTTTCTAACGTAGTTTTTCCAATCCCCATCGCTTCGCAGGTTTCTTTATAGGAGCGTCCCTGGTCAAGCACTAGCTGAGCGCATTCAAGTTTAAATTCTGGGTTAAAAGTGCGTCTTTCACG
>NZ_CAWMYL010000150.1:0-269 GCF_963871815.1 Vibrio sp. L85 | reverse complement strand
CTATCCACAAGGACGTCCGCCAGATCCAAACCCTTATGGAGATGATGTATTGCCTGAGCTGGCGACCTCCTGGCATTAACCTCCCCTTCCTTTTTGAATTAGCTGCTTAAGTGCGGCTTTTTGTGTTGGCATCACGCCAGCATTGGTCAGTTTTTCTTCATCTTTTCCCCACATTTTTGCTCATGTCGACGATGGTGGTTGTGTACCTCCCTCATTTTTGCGCTCAGATACCGGTGGTTTTCATCGATATTTGGGTGTTGTGGATAACC
>NZ_CAWMYL010000149.1:0-254 GCF_963871815.1 Vibrio sp. L85 | reverse complement strand
AATCATCGCAGCTAGTTTACGGTAGTCATTATTAACCAAAGAACCAGCTTTGTAGAAACGAACCGGAGCTCTAACTGCGTTGGTCTGACTAACATGTTCAGAGCGGCGTATTACTGCAGACAATACTTTCTCTTTAGCTACTTCCAATTCTTCTTCTATGAACTCATGATAACCGTATTTCTAACGTCAACTTCATTTCTCAGAATAAGATACGTTCACGATTAATCTTTGTTAGAGACGTTTCAATAATACGA
>NZ_CAWMYL010000148.1:0-365 GCF_963871815.1 Vibrio sp. L85 | reverse complement strand
CCAAATGGCAGCGTAGACCAAGGTATTGTTGACTTGAAAGAACATTCGGATGGAATGGAAGGTGATTTGTCCACCACGGGTAAAATGATTGCCCTTGGAGCGTGAAGGTCTAGGCATGGAGCCTCCATATAATAGAAATGTTGAAATTAAAGGGGTGGGGTGAAGTTGGGTTAAGAAAGGGAATAGGTTAATCCGCTCGCCTATTACGCCTTTCTTTTTTTTGCCTCAAACACCGCTTGATAAGTCGTTTCAATGTCTTCAAGCGAAAGATAGGTAGAAGGACCATTTCTTGATCCCCATCGAGTTCTTGGTAGTGCTTTCCATATCGTGTCGTCATCGATGCCGAGTTTTCGGTAGTGCTCAAT
>NZ_CAWMYL010000147.1:0-535 GCF_963871815.1 Vibrio sp. L85 | reverse complement strand
TTGATGTAAATCCTTGCTACAGGCTTTTGATTGCTCTGCTATGTGACTACGGTTGGGAATATTTGTTTGTGCAGCAGTCACCCTGACGAGATTATCTTGCCTCATTTGAGCGATCACTGCGTTAACTGAACTTAAGTAGTCGTGTGCAGATGATACGCTGAGAGAACCATCTTCAACTCGCTCTGCTAACTCTTCGGCATATTGGAGAATGTGGGAGTTTTCAATTTTCCGAGAATCATTGATTGAAAAGTTATCGACGCAGTATCTTGCAAACTTCTCGAACCGGTCTGCATTTTGTTGTGCCGTGGAATAAGACGTTGTCTTTGATTCACAAGCTTCAGTCATCGCATTTCTTCCTGCACGAGCCATATCACGGCTGCGTAATCCGTGGTTTCGAGCTCCGGTATTGCCTCTGGTGAACATGCTGTTTTCCTAGTTAGAACAAGATTGTTAAGAGCGGTGGCTTAGGCTGAGTATTCATACTTTTATGAAGCATCAAGCCTTGGATGTTAAGTGTTATTGCGCATTTCATACT
>NZ_CAWMYL010000146.1:0-340 GCF_963871815.1 Vibrio sp. L85 | reverse complement strand
CGCTGACGGTTACTTCGTGCTCGATGGTGATCAAGTTAAGTTGACCGACAAAGGTGTCGAAGCGGTTAACAATGACCAGCTTGACCTAACTACCTTGTCTGTTAGTGCTTCGGTATCAGACGGCGTGAATCCGAAAGCGACAGACACGGATTCGTTGGACGTGGTTCGCGTAAACGACGCACCAACCATCGACGTCACAGCCATCGATAGCGTGACTGAAGATGCGGTATCTACCGACACAGTAGTGGCAACACTCGTTGTTGCTGATACAGATACACCTGCGGCTCAATTGACCGTTCAGCTCGAAAACAACACAGATGGTTACTTCGTCCTAGACGGT
>NZ_CAWMYL010000145.1:0-13066 GCF_963871815.1 Vibrio sp. L85 | reverse complement strand
TGGTATCCTAAACGTAGGTGACGAAGTTGCTATCGTTGGTATCAAAGAAACGACTACTACAACATGTACTGGTGTTGAGATGTTCCGTAAGCTTCTTGACGAAGGTCGTGCTGGTGAGAACGTTGGTGCACTTCTACGTGGTACTAAGCGTGATGAAGTTGAACGTGGTCAAGTACTAGCTAAGCCTGGTTCAATCACTCCACACACTAAGTTCGAGTCAGAAGTATACGTACTTTCTAAAGATGAAGGTGGTCGTCACACTCCATTCTTCAAAGGCTACCGTCCACAGTTCTACTTCCGTACAACTGACGTAACTGGTGACATCTCTCTACCAGAAGGCGTAGAAATGGTAATGCCAGGTGACAACATCCAAATGCAAGTTGAGCTAATCGCTCCTATCGCTATGGATGAAGGCCTACGTTTCGCTATCCGTGAAGGTGGCCGTACTGTAGGTGCTGGTGTTGTTGCTAAGATCTTCGACTAATTCTTAAAGAATTAAACGAATGTCTTCGGAAAATCTTGAATTAGATTTGACGAACCAGTAGCAAAAAGGGCATCATTTGATGCCCTTTTTCTGCACTCAACATTATTTTAGCTGTTTTCTTGTTCAGATTTTGGTTGAGAGCAGAGCAAGATTGGCCGGAGAGGCTTAATCTTAAGAGAGTAACGCTGATTTTTTCAGCGATATGGAGTTTGCCCTGCAACAGCGGGGTTGTTGTCGTCTATATTAAGACTTGTGACAGGTTGGTTTATGAAAGCAAATAATGCTGAAACTCCTGATAGCTCAAACGCAGCAGATACGTTTAAGTGGATTGCCGCTTTCGTATTAGCAGCGGCCGCTGTTGTGGGTAATTACCTGTATGGTGAAATGTCTGTAGTAGTTCGCGCTGCAGGCGTTGTTGTTCTAATTGCAGCTGCTCTTGGCGTTGCAGCAACAACGACTAAAGGTAAAGCAGCGATCAGTTTTGCAAAAGAATCTCGTATGGAAGTTCGTAAAGTTGTTTGGCCTACACGCCAAGAAACTATGCAAACAACACTGATCGTTTTAGCTGTAAGTATTGTAATGGCTCTAGCGCTATGGGGTATTGACGGCATCATGGTTCGTCTAGTAGCTCTAGCGACTGGGGTATAGAGGGTTTTAATTCATGAGTGAAGCTCCAAAAAAACGCTGGTATGTGGTTCAAGCCTTCTCTGGATTTGAAGGTCGTGTAGCTCAATCTCTTCGCGAGCATATCAAAATGCACAGCATGGAAGAGCTATTCGGTGAAGTACTGGTTCCTACTGAAGAAGTAGTGGAAATGCGCGCGGGTCAGCGTCGTAAATCTGAGCGTAAGTTCTTCCCAGGTTACGTCCTTGTTCAGATGATTATGAACGATGAATCATGGCACCTAGTACGCAGTGTGCCGCGTGTCATGGGCTTCATTGGTGGTACCTCAGACCGTCCAGCACCTATCACAGACAAAGAAGCTGATGCGATTCTTAATCGTCTTGAGAAAGCAAGTGAAGCTCCTCGTCCACGTACTATGTACGAAGCGGGCGAAGTGGTACGTGTTAATGAAGGTCCATTTGCTGACTTCAATGGTACTGTTGAAGAAGTGGATTACGAGAAGAGCCGCCTGAAAGTGTCTGTGTCGATCTTTGGTCGTGCAACACCAGTTGAGCTTGAATTTGGTCAGGTTGAAAAACTTGATTAAAAAAACACCTTTTTAAGGGTTGTCTAAGGCGCGAATTATGACTATAATTTCGCGCCTTTTTACTTCTGGTGAAGTAAAGAGTTTTTTCATTAAACGGGGAGCTGATCGATGATTAGCGTTTGTACCCAAACTTAGGAATTATCATGGCTAAGAAAGTTGAAGCTTACATCAAGCTACAAGTTGCAGCTGGTATGGCGAACCCAAGTCCACCAGTTGGTCCTGCACTAGGTCAACACGGTGTTAACATCATGGAATTCTGTAAAGCGTTCAACGCGAAAACAGAATCTCTAGAGAAAGGTCTACCTACTCCTGTTGTTATCACTGTATACAACGACCGTTCTTTCACGTTCGTAACTAAGACTCCACCTGCTGCTGTTCTTCTTAAGAAAGCTGCTGGCGTGAAGTCTGGTTCAGGTCGTCCAAACACTGAAAAAGTGGGTACTGTAACTGACGCTCAAATCCAAGAAATCGCAGAAACTAAAGCTGCTGATATGACTGGTGCTGACATCGAAGCAATGAAGCGTTCAATCGCTGGTACTGCTCGTTCAATGGGCCTAGTGGTAGAGGGTTAATAAGATGGCTAAACTAACTAAGCGCATGCGCGTAATCCGCGAAAAAGTTGACGTAACTAAAGAGTACGAAATCAACGAAGCTGTTGCTCTTCTTCAAGAACTAGCTACTGCTAAATTCGTAGAGTCTGTTGACGTTGCTGTTAACCTAGGCATCGATGCTCGTAAATCTGACCAGAACGTACGTGGTGCAACTGTACTACCTCACGGTACTGGCCGCGAAATCCGCGTTGCAGTGTTCACTCAAGGTGCAAACGCTGAAGCAGCTAAAGAAGCTGGCGCAGACATCGTTGGTATGGAAGATCTTGCTGAGCAAGTTAAGAAAGGCGAAATGAACTTCGACGTAGTTGTTGCTTCTCCTGATGCAATGCGCGTTGTAGGTCAACTAGGTACTATCCTAGGTCCTCGCGGTCTAATGCCAAACCCTAAAGTTGGTACTGTAACTCCTAACGTTGCTGAAGCGGTTAAGAACGCTAAAGCTGGTCAGGTTCGTTACCGTAACGACAAAAACGGCATCATCCACACTACTATCGGTAAAGCAAACTTCTCTGCTGAGCAGATCAAAGAGAACCTAGAAGCTCTTCTAGTTGCTCTGAAGAAAGCTAAGCCATCTTCAGCGAAAGGTACTTTCCTGAAGAAAGTAAGCATCTCTACTACTATGGGTGCTGGTGTTGCTGTTGATCAGGCTAGCCTGAACACTCAAGCATAATTTATTTGCTTAGGCGCAAAAATTGTGTATAATTTTGCGCCTAATATTTGTGGTTGGGGCTGAACATTGGTTCTTTGAACTGTCTCCTAGTTCGAAATGAATTAAGACCCAGTCTCCGTCCAAGACCGTAGGTGTTTGTTCTCAAAACAAACTTAATCATCCTACGTAGATGGTGCCCGAACTGACAGAAAGCTCTATGTAAATAGTTAACTTTCTTCTGGGAATGCACCTCAATAGCTCTCACTGTCGTGATGATAGTGAGTGGTGTAACGACAACCAGGAGTAAATCCAAGATGGCTTTAAACCTTCAAGACAAAAAAGCAATTGTTGCTCAAGTCAACGAAGCTGCCAGTGGTGCACTTTCTGCAGTTGTAGCTGATTCTCGTGGCGTTGAAGTTGGCGCGATGACTTCTCTACGTAAACAAGCTCGCGAAGCGGGTGTTTACATGAAAGTCGTGCGTAACACTCTAGCACGTCGTGCGGTTCAGGGTACAGACTACGAGTGTCTAACTGACACTTTCACTGGTCCTACTCTAATCGCGTTCTCTAACGAGCACCCAGGTGCTGCAGCGCGTCTTTTCAAAGACTTCGCTAAAGAGAACAAAGATTTCGAGATCAAAGCTGCTGCATTTGAAGGCGCTTTAACTGACGCTGAAGTACTAGCAACACTACCAACTTACGACGAAGCAATCGCACGCCTAATGATGTGCATGAAAGAAGCTTCTGCTGGCAAGCTGGTACGTACTATCGCTGCTATCCGCGATCAAAAAGAAGAAGCAGCGGCTTAAGCCTTGCTTTTTACTGGTTGCAAAATAAACTTATTGTTGACTTAAAAGAGAATTGTTATGTCTATTACTAACGAGCAAATCCTAGACGCAGTTGCAGAAATGTCTGTAATGCAAGTTGTTGAACTAATCGAAGCTATGGAAGAGAAATTCGGTGTATCTGCTGCTGCTGCAGTAGTTGCAGGTGGCGCAGCAGGCGGCGAAGCTGCAGCTGAGCAAACTGAATTTGACGTAATCCTAGAATCTGCTGGCGGCAACAAAGTTGCTGTAATCAAAGCAGTACGTGGCGCAACTGGCCTAGGTCTTAAAGAAGCTAAAGCTCTTGTAGACGGCGCTCCAGCACCTCTTAAAGAAGGTGTTGACAAAGCAGAAGCTGACGCACTTAAAGCTCAGCTAGAAGAAGCTGGTGCAACTGTTGCTGTTAAGTAATTATTGCATAGTTTCTTAGCCTAACGGCTAATTGGCTGGTGGTTTTTTAACCACCGGCCTTTTTGCGCTGTAGGGTATAGGCGAATTTTCCCGCTGTTTAAGCGCCTGTTCCCAAGCAAAAAACATTTCATTCCTACGCAATGAAATGTCACTACAGTAAACAGCTATTTAGTCACTGTCCCTTACCCCCCTTAAGTAACTAGGAGCGGGCGGACAGTTTGGGTCACTTATCAGCGAGCTGAGGAACCCCATGGTTTACTCTTATACCGAGAAAAAGCGCATCCGTAAGGACTTTGGTACTCGTCCACAAGTTTTGGACATTCCATACCTGCTATCGATCCAGCTCGATTCGTTCGACAAATTCATCGAACAGGATCCTGAAGGTCAATACGGTCTTGAAGCTGCTTTCCGTTCTGTATTCCCAATTCAGAGCTACAACGGCAATTCTGAGCTGCAATACGTTAGCTACCGTCTTGGTGAGCCAGTTTTTGACGTTAAAGAATGTCAAATCCGCGGTGTAACTTACTCAAAGCCACTACGCGTAAAACTACGTCTAGTAATCTTTGATAAAGACGCGCCAGCAGGTACTGTAAAAGACATTAAAGAACAAGAAGTCTACATGGGCGAAATTCCGCTTATGACAGACAATGGTACCTTCGTAATTAACGGTACCGAGAGGGTTATCGTATCCCAGCTGCACCGAAGCCCAGGCGTGTTCTTCGACAGCGATAAGGGTAAGACCCACTCTTCAGGTAAAGTTCTATACAACGCACGTGTTATTCCTTACCGTGGCTCATGGTTAGACTTTGAGTTCGACCCTAAGGATAACTTATACGTACGTATTGACCGCCGTCGTAAGCTACCAGCTTCGATCATCCTTCGTGCACTTGGTAAAACGTCAGAAGAAATCCTAGATATCTTCTTCGAAAAAGTGAACTTCGAAGTGAAAGACCAAACTCTACTAATGGAGTTGGTTCCTGATCGTCTACGTGGTGAAACTGCGTCATTCGACATCGAAGCGAACGGTAAAACTTACGTTGAGCAAGGTCGTCGTGTAACAGCTCGTCATATCCGCCAACTAGAGAAAGATGGCGTTGATCACATCGAAGTACCAGTTGAGTACATCGTTGGTAAAGTTGCATCGAAAGATTACGTCAACGAAGCAACAGGCGAGATCATTGTTAACGCTAACCAGGAAATCAGCCTGGAAGCTCTAGCGAACCTATCTCAGGCTGGCCACAAATCACTAGAAACGTTGTTCACCAACGATCTAGACCATGGTCCATTCATGTCAGAAACGCTACGCATCGACAGCACTGTTGATCGTATTTCTGCTTTGGTAGAAATCTACCGCATGATGCGCCCTGGTGAGCCACCAACAAAAGAAGCTGCAGAAGCACTATTCGAAAGCCTATTCTTCTCTGAAGAGCGTTACGATCTATCGACTGTTGGTCGTATGAAGTTCAACAGCTCTATCGGTCGTGAAGATGCTCAAGAGCAAGGCACACTTGACGAGCTAGATATCGTTGAAGTGATGAAGAAGCTTATCGCGATTCGTAACGGTAAAGGCGAAGTGGACGATATCGACCACCTAGGTAACCGTCGTATCCGCTCTGTAGGCGAAATGGCTGAGAACCAGTTCCGTGTAGGTCTAGTACGTGTTGAGCGTGCAGTTAAAGAGCGTCTAAGCCTAGGCGATCTTGACGCAATCATGCCTCAAGACTTGATCAACGCGAAACCAATCTCTGCAGCTGTTAAAGAATTCTTTGGCTCTTCACAACTTTCACAGTTCATGGACCAAAACAACCCGCTATCAGAAGTAACGCATAAGCGTCGTATTTCTGCATTGGGTCCTGGCGGTCTAACTCGTGAACGTGCTGGCTTCGAAGTACGTGACGTACATGTAACTCACTACGGTCGTCTATGTCCTATCGAAACGCCGGAAGGTCCAAACATCGGTCTGATCAACTCTCTATCTGCGTTTGCGCGTTGTAACGAGTACGGTTTCCTAGAGACACCATACCGTCGCGTTGTAGATGGCATTGTAACAGACGAAGTAGATTACCTATCTGCAATCGAAGAAGGTCAATTCGTTATCGCACAGGCTAATGCTGCGTTAACTGAAGAAGGCGGTTTTGCAGATGAGCTGATCACAGCTCGTCAAAAAGGTGAATCTGGTCTACACCCTCGTGAGCACGCTCAGTACATGGACGTTGCGACAAACCAGGTTGTATCTATCGCTGCATCGCTTATCCCGTTCCTAGAACACGATGATGCGAACCGTGCATTGATGGGTGCGAACATGCAACGTCAGGCAGTTCCAACACTGAAAGCTGACAAACCGCTTGTTGGTACTGGTATTGAACGTAACGTAGCAGTTGACTCAGGTGTAACTGCAGTTGCTAAACGTGGTGGTGTAATCCAGTCTGTAGATGCTTCTCGTATCGTTGTTAAAGTGAACGAAGAAGAGCTAGTACCAGGTGAAGCTGGTATCGACATCTACAACCTGACTAAATACACACGTTCTAACCAGAACACATGTATTAACCAGCGCCCATGTGTGATGCCAGGTGAACCTGTATCACGCGGTGACGTTCTTGCTGATGGTCCTTCAACAGACCTTGGTGAACTAGCGCTTGGTCAAAACATGCGTATCGCGTTCATGCCTTGGAATGGTTACAACTTCGAAGACTCGATCTTAGTATCTGAGCGCGTAGTTCAAGAAGACCGTTTCACGACTATCCACATCCAAGAACTTACTTGTGTGGCGCGTGATACTAAGCTTGGTTCTGAAGAGATCACAGCTGATATTCCAAACGTAGGTGAGTCTGCTCTGTCTAAACTAGACGAGTCAGGTATCGTTTACATCGGTGCAGAAGTTAAGGGTGGCGACATCCTAGTTGGTAAAGTTACACCTAAAGGTGAAACTCAGCTAACGCCTGAAGAGAAGCTACTACGTGCAATCTTCGGTGAAAAAGCATCTGACGTTAAAGATACTTCACTACGTGTACCTAACTCTGTATCAGGTACGATCATCGACGTTCAAGTCTTCACTCGCGATGGCGTAGAGAAAGACAAGCGTGCGCTTGAAATCGAACAAATGCAGCTTAAAGAAGCGAAGAAAGACCTAACTGAAGAATTCCAGATTCTTGAGGGTGGCCTTCTAAACCGTGTTAAAGCTGTACTGATTGAAGGTGGTTACTCTGAAGCGAAACTAGACACAACTGATCGTAAGAAGTGGCTAGAACTAACGCTAGAAGATGACGCTCTACAAACTCAGCTAGAACAACTAGCAGAGCAGTGGGACGAGCTAAAAGCTGACTTCGATAAGAAATTCGAAACTAAGCGTCGCAAGATCACTCAAGGTGATGATCTAGCACCTGGCGTACTGAAGATCGTTAAGGTTTACCTAGCGGTTAAACGTCGCATTCAGCCTGGTGATAAGATGGCGGGTCGTCACGGTAACAAGGGTGTAATCTCTAAGATTAACCCTGTTGAAGACATGCCATACGATGAGAAAGGTCAGCCTGTAGACATCGTACTTAACCCACTGGGTGTACCTTCGCGTATGAACATCGGTCAGATCCTAGAAGTACACTTAGGTCTGGCAGCGAAAGGTATTGGTGACAAGATCAACCAGATGGTTAAAGAGCAGCAAGAACTAGCGAAATTCCGCGAGTTCCTACAAAAAGTTTACGATCTAGGCGAGACTCGCCAGAAAGTAGATATTGCTTCTCTATCTGATGACGAAGTTCGTACTCTGATCAAGAACCTACGTGGCGGTCTACCAATCGCGACTCCAGTATTTGACGGTGCACCAGAAGCGTCTATTAAAGCGCTACTGAAACTAGCAGACCTACCAGAATCTGGTCAGCTAAAACTGTTTGATGGTCGCACAGGTGACCAGTTTGAGCGCCCTGTAACAGTAGGTTACATGTACATGCTGAAACTGAACCACCTTGTTGATGACAAGATGCACGCTCGTTCAACTGGTTCGTACAGCCTAGTAACTCAGCAGCCACTTGGTGGTAAAGCTCAGTTCGGTGGTCAGCGTTTCGGTGAGATGGAAGTATGGGCACTAGAAGCATACGGTGCGGCTTACACTCTACAAGAAATGCTAACGGTTAAGTCGGATGACGTTAACGGCCGTACTAAGATGTACAAAAACATCGTAGACGGTAACCACAGCATGGAACCTGGTATGCCAGAATCGTTCAACGTACTGTTGAAAGAGATTCGCTCGCTAGGTATCAACATCGAGCTAGAAGACGAAGAGTAATCTCTTTCTCTCTTGACTAAGGTTGAGAGAATCTAAAGCGATTATTTGGTAGAAGGTGCTCACTTTAGCGAGTGAGCTCCTTTTAACTCCTTACAGGAGCTGATTGTGAAAGACTTATTAAACTTTCTAAAAGCACAGCATAAGACCGAAGAATTTGATGCAATCAAAATCGGTCTATCTTCACCAGACATGATCCGTTCATGGTCTTTCGGTGAAGTTAAAAAACCTGAAACGATCAACTATCGTACGTTCAAACCTGAACGCGATGGTCTGTTCTGTGCGCGTATCTTTGGTCCAGTTAAAGACTACGAGTGTCTTTGTGGTAAGTACAAGCGCTTGAAGCACCGTGGTGTTATCTGTGAGAAGTGTGGTGTAGAAGTTACACAAACTAAAGTTCGTCGTGACCGTATGGGCCACATCGAGCTTGCTTCACCAGTAGCTCACATCTGGTTCCTAAAATCGCTACCGTCTCGTATCGGTCTACTAATGGATATCCCTCTACGTGATATCGAACGTGTTCTTTACTTCGAAATGTACGTAGTAACTGAGCCGGGTATGACTGATCTAGAAAAAGGTCAGATGCTTACGGAAGAAGAGTATCTAGACCGTCTAGAAGAGTGGGGCGACGAGTTCACTGCTAAGATGGGTGCAGAAGCTATCAAGGACCTACTAGGTTCTATGGACATGCACGCTGAAGCAGAACAAATGCGCGAAGAGCTAGAAACTACTAACTCTGAAACTAAGCGTAAGAAAGTAACTAAGCGTCTGAAGCTGGTAGAAGCGTTCATCGCATCTGGTAACAACCCAGAGTGGATGATCCTGACTGTACTTCCAGTACTTCCGCCAGATCTGCGTCCTCTAGTACCACTAGATGGCGGTCGTTTTGCGACTTCTGATCTAAACGACCTATACCGTCGTGTGATCAACCGTAACAACCGTTTGAAGCGTCTTCTAGAGCTAGCAGCTCCGGACATCATCGTACGTAACGAAAAACGTATGCTGCAAGAGTCTGTTGATGCGCTACTAGACAACGGTCGTCGTGGTCGTGCGATCACTGGTTCTAACAAGCGTCCTCTGAAATCTCTTGCTGATATGATCAAGGGTAAGCAAGGTCGTTTCCGTCAGAACCTTCTAGGTAAACGTGTAGACTACTCTGGTCGTTCTGTAATCACAGTAGGTCCATACCTTCGTCTACACCAGTGTGGTCTTCCTAAGAAGATGGCACTTGAGCTATTCAAACCATTCATCTACAGCAAGCTAGAGACTCGCGGTCTTGCGACTACAATCAAAGCTGCTAAGAAAATGGTAGAGCGTGAAGAAGCGGTAGTTTGGGATATCCTAGACGAAGTAATCCGTGAACACCCAGTACTATTGAACCGTGCACCTACACTTCACCGTCTAGGTATCCAGGCGTTCGAACCAGTACTAATCGAAGGTAAAGCGATCCAGCTACACCCACTAGTGTGTGCGGCGTACAACGCGGACTTCGATGGTGACCAAATGGCGGTTCACGTACCTCTAACTCTAGAGGCACAGCTTGAAGCTCGTACTCTGATGATGTCGACAAACAACATTCTGTCGCCAGCGTCAGGTGATCCGATCATCGTACCTTCTCAGGACGTTGTATTGGGTCTGTACTACATGACTCGTGACAAGATCAACGTGAAAGGTGAAGGCATGTACCTTTCTGGCCCAGCAGAGGCTGAGAAAGCATACCGCACTAAGCAAGCTGAACTTCACGCACGCGTTAAAGTACGTATTACAGAAACAGTTGTAGACGAAGACGGCAACAGCACAACAGAGACTAAGATGGTTGATACAACTATCGGTCGTGCAATGCTATGGCAAATCGTGCCAGCTGGTCTACCGTACAGCATCGTTAACCAAAAGCTAGGTAAGAAGCAAATCTCGAACCTACTAAACGAGGCGTACCGTAAACTAGGTCTGAAAGACACTGTAATCTTCGCTGACCAAATCATGTACACAGGTTTCGCATACGCGGCACTATCTGGTGTATCTGTTGGTATCGACGATATGGTTGTACCGCCAGCTAAGTACACTGAAATCGCAGAAGCGGAAGAAGAAGTACGTGAAATCCAGGAACAATACCAATCTGGTCTTGTTACTGCGGGCGAACGATACAACAAAGTTATCGATATCTGGGCATCGACCAACGATCGCGTAGCGAAAGCGATGATGGCAAACCTTTCATCTGAAACGGTAGTTAACCGTGACGGTGAAGAAGAGCAACAAGAATCGTTTAACAGCATCTACATGATGGCTGACTCGGGTGCTCGTGGTTCTGCAGCTCAGATTCGTCAGCTAGCGGGTATGCGTGGTCTGATGGCGCGTCCAGATGGTTCAATCATCGAAACGCCGATCACAGCGAACTTTAAAGAAGGTCTAAACGTACTTCAGTACTTTATCTCAACGCACGGTGCTCGTAAGGGTCTTGCGGATACGGCACTGAAAACAGCGAACTCGGGTTACCTAACTCGTCGTCTAGTAGACGTTGCTCAAGATGTTGTTGTAACTGAACATGACTGTGGCACTCACGAGGGTGTTGACATGATGCCTCACATCGAGGGTGGTGATGTTAAAGTTGCACTAACTGAGCTAGCGCTAGGTCGTGTAGTAGCTGAAGACGTTCTTAAGCCAGGTACAGAAGATGTTCTGATCCCACGTAACACTCTAATTGATGAGAAGTGGTGTCAGATCATGGAAGAGAACTCAGTAGACAGCATGAAAGTGCGCTCTGTAGTTACTTGTGATTCTGACTTCGGTTGTTGTGCACAGTGTTACGGTCGTGACCTAGCACGTGGTCACCTAGTGAACCAAGGTGAAGCAGTTGGTGTAATCGCTGCTCAGTCTATCGGTGAACCGGGTACACAGCTTACGATGCGTACGTTCCACATCGGTGGTGCGGCATCTACTGCAGCAGCAGAGAACAGCATCCAAGCGAAGACAACTGGTACAGTTAAACTGCACAACGCTAAGTTCGTAATCAACAAAGATAAGAAGCTGGTAATCACGTCTCGTGCATCTGAGCTAACTATCATTGATGAATTCGGTCGTACTAAAGAGAAGCACAAACTTCCTTACGGTTCGATGCTGAGCAAAGGCGACAACGACGCAGTAACAGCTGGTGAAGTTGTTGCTAACTGGGAAGCGCACACCATGCCAATCATCACTGAAGTGGCAGGTCGCATCCAGTTCGTAGACATGATCGACGGTGTTACAGTTTCTCGTCAAACAGATGACCTAACAGGTCTATCTTCAAGCGAAGTAACTGATCCAGCAGCTCGCCCAGCAGCAGGTAAAGATATGCGTCCAGCTATCAAACTTGTTGATGAGCAAGGTAACGACGTAATGATCCCTGGTACAGAAATGCCAGCTCACTACTTCCTACCTGGTAAAGCGATTGTAAACATCGAAGATGGCGCTGAAGTTGGCATTGGTGACACACTATCTCGTATCCCTCAGAAATCTGGCGGTAACAAAGATATCACCGGTGGTCTACCACGCGTAGCTGACCTATTCGAAGCTCGTAAGCCTAAAGAGCCTGCGATCCTTGCTGAGCACACCGGTACTGTGAGCTTCGGTAAAGAAACGAAAGGTAAGCGTCGTCTAGTTATCACTCGCG
The DNA here is from genome assembly GCF_963871815.1 of Vibrio sp. L85. NCBI lineage: Bacteria > Pseudomonadati > Pseudomonadota > Gammaproteobacteria > Vibrionales > Vibrionaceae > Vibrio > Vibrio sp. L85. Next base: position 958 of record NZ_CAWMYL010000145.1, on the reverse strand, counting down.
ACAGCGGTGATACTTACGAAGAGATGATTCCTAAGCATCGTCAGTTGAACGTATTTGAAGGTGAGCGTGTTGAACGTGGTGACGTGATCGCAGATGGTCCAGAGTCTCCACATGACATTCTACGTCTACGTGGCGTACACGCTGTAACTCAGTACATCGCTAACGAAGTACAAGAAGTTTACCGTCTACAAGGCGTTAAGATTAACGATAAGCACATCGAGACTATCGTTCGTCAAATGCTACGTAAGTGTACAATTACTCACGCTGGTGACTCTGAGTTCCTACCTGGCGAGCAAGTTGAATACTCACAAGTTAAGATTTCTAACCGTAACCTAGAAGCTGAAGGCAAAGAGCCAGCACGTTTCGAGCGTGAGCTACTAGGTATCACTAAGGCATCTCTAGCGACTGAGTCATTCATCTCTGCGGCATCGTTCCAGGAGACAACTCGCGTACTAACAGAAGCTGCGGTTTCTGGTAAGCGTGATGACCTACGTGGTCTGAAAGAGAACGTAATTGTTGGTCGTCTGATCCCAGCTGGTACTGGTTTCGCATACCACCAAGATCGTCAAGCTAAACGTGCTGAAGCGCAAGAAGGTCCATCTGCTGAACAAGCAACAGATAACCTAGCTGCACTTCTAAACGCAGGCTTCTCTTCTGACGAGTAATCGTTAAGAGCTTAAAAGAAAAGGCACCCTCGGGTGCCTTTTTTGTTTTTGGGAGCAAAGGTTAGAACGCTACGCTTCGAGATGTAGGTATGCTTCGTTTACGGAATCGAGAGGTGTGCCTTTGGAGAACCGTGAAAGTGATTGACGAAGAGGGCGTTGACTGGATTTATCCCTAGAAAGATAAAATAGAAGCGAATCCCGAAAAACAAAAAGGGTTGACGTGCACACGCCAACCCTTAAGAATTTTCTCGCTTCTCGCTTCTCGCTTCTCGCTTCTCGCTTCTCGCTTCTCG
>NZ_CAWMYL010000144.1:0-348 GCF_963871815.1 Vibrio sp. L85 | reverse complement strand
AGTGCATCATGAGGACGATGTATCCATTCCTTTCCATACTGGCTAATCTCACCTTGCCAATGTGTCGGTCTAATGCTTCCTAACGGTTGAGCTAATAACTTTTCGTTCAACGTTTTTAAAGCCACGTCACATCCTGTCAATTGATTAAAATCTTGCGGATAGGCGAGCTTTTCGTCATCCCAATTCACACCTGCGACCTCTGCCTGCTGTTTCATTCTTTCTAATGGCAAAGCCGAAAGAGCATTGCTAATAGGCTGTAGCTCGTAATAATAAAGGATGCCATTCACCAGTGTCACAACACCATATAAACCCTTAGTGCTGCATTCCAAATTCCAAGCATCTTGAGCT
>NZ_CAWMYL010000143.1:0-187622 GCF_963871815.1 Vibrio sp. L85 | reverse complement strand
ATTTTTAAAAAATTAACTCTGAGCACTACTGCCATGCTCGCTTTAGAGCGAAATGTCTCCCACGTGGGAGACTTTAGCAAAAAAGACCTTTTTATCTAAATCTATCAATAGGTTAGTTGCTATTTTAATTTTTAAAAAATTAACGATCTATAGTTACAAGGCTTGCTCAAATTATAAACAACAACAATCAGGTAAAGTAAATATAAACGGCAAATCGAACCGAAAAATGTACTACTTTTCAGTCAGGATATAAAAAACATGATGTTGCTGGGGTATTATGGCATAGATTTATTGATAAGGCCTAACTGGTGGCGTAATATCACTAAAAGCTTAGATTATTCAAGAGGAACTGGTGTTTATGGCTAAATCTAGAAAGCCCATTTCGCTTATTTGCTACAACCATAAGGGTGGTGTGGGTAAGACTTTTATTGCGAGTTGGTTAGCATACTTATTTGCAACCGGCGGAGTAGATAAGAAAGGTAAGAAGTATCGCGTTGTCTTAGTTGACCTTGATAGCCAACAAAACTCCAGTAAAACATTCTTAGAGATGCAATATAGAAGTGGGTTGCCATATCTATTACCGCCACTACATCCAGACTACGTAGATGGCGACCCAGATAACGGCACGTGGAATGGTTACTCAACGAGTTCAGACATACTCTTCGATCGTCAATTTGTATACTACCCAGTTAAAGATGTACCTAACTTGAAAGTTCTTCCATCTGAGGGGCGTGTAGATAGGCTGAATGACGTTTTCTCTGATAGAGATGCATACATTCCACTGATCTCTGAATTGACAGAAACATACCTTGAAGTAGAAGGTGACTTGGATGAAGTTGATATTATTATCTTTGATTCACCACCAAGTAAGACAGCGATTACTGAAGGCTTTATGACAAAGTGTTCACACGTGATCATTCCGACACAGCTGGAATATGATTCTGTAGAGGCTGTACCGAATCTACTTGAAACAATTCGAATCAACAATGAATCCACTGACGAACCAATAAACGTTGTTGGTGTTATTCCGAACCTCGTTCGTTCTAGTAGTTTGACTAATAGTGAGTTAGAACAATTCACAAACCTCATTGAGAATGTGAGTCGATACGAACCGGTACTAAATACTAGTAATCTTGTACCGGATGACTTCTTTTTAGTGAATCGAGTAATTTTCAAACCTAGACGTAAGCCAGATAACTTAGAAGAAGTTTTCTCATTAAAGAAAGATGTTAAAGCTACGGAAGAAATGACTAAGTTATACAAATTTGTAAGTGAAAGAATTGGTGTTTAATTATGGCCGAAAGTAAAAACAAAGTTACTGTAAGAGGACGTAATCGACGTTCATCTGGCCTCGATAAAATGGAGCAAGCTCGTTCTAAAGTACGTGAGCAACAGGAACAGCAAGACAATGGAAATCAAGAGTCTCAACAACCTTGGGAACCAGCAATCAATACAGGTGCTAAAGATTGTATCCGTGATGATTTAGCTATCGCTTCTGTCAGTCCTGACCCTCAGAATGCTCGTGACTTTCCTGTTATCAGGCCAACAGCTGAGGCTATGTTTCTGGCTCAGGAAGAAAATGTCGGTAAGCCTTATGTGATTATTGATAAAGGAACCATAGTTAATAAGACCCCTAAAAACCATCCGTTATACAAACACATTCAAACTCAGATTGATGAAATAGTTCTACTAGCTGAACAGATCCGTGAGGGTGGTGGAATTTACCAGCCAATAGAGGTGTACCGTGTCGGAGGTACTGATTACAGAATTGTGTTTGGACATAGACGTTTTTATTCAGTTGTATATCTAACTGGATGGGATGGTGTATGGCCGTTCCAGGTACACAGACAGAAACCAAAATCTCCTAAGTTAAGACAGTTTGCTGAGAATAACTCTAGAAGTGATTTAGCCCTCCATGAAAAAATATATGCTTTTAAAATGGCATATGATGAAATCAAAGATGACGAATCCAAAGAACTGACTGCTGTCGAAACCATGAAGTTGATGGGTTTGAAAAATGCGTCCTTCTACCGGTATCTGCTGCTAAACAAATTCCCGTTCATCTATGATGCCGTTCGTGATGGCATTGACTTTATGACCATCCGGGAACTTGAAGAAGCTCTCAAATTACCAGATGGAACGGAAGATGAAGAACTAGCTGTTAAGATGAACCTAGCAGAGATGTTCTTAAATAACTCCATGTCAGTTCCTGAATATTTGAAAGCAGTTAATGAAGACGAAGAGCTGGAGTCACCAAATGATTCTGATTTGGGCTTAGATGGCAATGACCAAAACAACGAGAATGACGATTCCCAAGCTGGTAAAGAACCACAAAATGAGATTCGAAGAGGTCGTAAAGCCAAATATTATGTCCCGCCAAGAATCAAGAATACCAATGTAGTTAAAACGCTTCTCACAAGCGACATAACTAAAATGGAGATTGAAGGTATCAACTGGGAAGAGGTTAACTGGGAGGATAGGGCACAAGTAAACCAATGTCTCGATGCCACGATAAAAGCTCTTGAAGAGATGAAACAAGAAGATTAGGAATTATAAAGGTCACCAAGTGACCTTTTTTTTATATTAGAATGTAAAGAAAATACTAATGAAAAAACAAAAAACCACCCTACTGGCCAGTAGAGTGGTTTTGGATATTTGATTAGTCTAGCCCTAGCAAATCATCGCCAAAATCAAGATCACTTTCATCTAGGGAGACAGTATTCGAATCTGCTGGCTTGGTAACATTCGAACTTGATTGACTGTCAGCAGATGTGCCACTACTCGTTACTGTTTCCGATGTAGGTGCGCTACTTGGAATATCTTGAGCAACTACGTGATGAACTGGTGATGCTACTGCAGGCAATCCTCCTAGCTGTCCATTCTTTACCATTAAGCCGAGTCTCATTAGGTAACGAATTTCTTCCGCTCGGCCCTTTTCATTGATTCGTGAAAGATGGTCAAAAAGGTCAGGGTGGATGTCTTGAAGTACACGTAGATTACATCTTACAAACTCTACGTCGTTTTGAAGCTGTTGAGGCTTACTCATAACATGCTCCTATTACTTCTTGAAAAGACCTTTTCTCACCATTGCATTCATTCGTTGCATGCCACCTTCTTGGAAACCAATTACGTTTGCACGCAAGCTATCTTGAAGAATTTGAATATCATGGTTTGGAAATGCTTTCTGTAAAGCTGGTTTGTAAAGCGCAGCCGGGCCACCTACGATAATGATGCGGTCCAAATCTTGAGCGTCACCAACCTTGTTTACTACAGTTGAGATTGCTTCTTCCGCAACTGAATTGATAGCATCTGTGAAATCAAATTGCGGTGTTTTATCGCATCCTTGATGAACTGGGAAATCCATAGTACGACCAAACAATTTTAATTTACCAGTTACAAACGCTTGATCTAATAGCTCAACATTGATGTCGTTGATACGTGTAAATGACGGATGCTCTTTGAACACCTCTAATGCAGCATCTGCTACGGTTGCCAATACACGTGACATGCCAGCTTCATAATCGCCAGAACGGTTTTCATTGGCAATTAGACCACGAGTAACAAGCCAGTCGACAGTTAGGTATCCTGGGTCAACTACAAGCAGGTTCTCATTCTTCATTTCATTAAAGCGACCTTGACCACCTTCACGCGCATAAGCTAATAAACCACCTAGTGGCTGTGCAATAACCCAAGCTGACTTAATAGTAATCTCACGGCCATCGCCAAGATCATGCTTTCCTTCTACCATTTGTTTTAGTTCTTCACGGCGAGGCATAACCGAAACTGGTAGGCCACAAACAAGCAAATCTACTTGTTCATCAGGAATCATTTTTAGAGCGCCAAGTAATAATGCTTTGTATCGCTCAGAATCAATATATCCCTCAGTGTTTAACACGCGAGAAGATCGCGGGTCAGAAGAAGCGTGAACATCTTCACCGACTTCATACTTATTTTTACCTACTGGTACCACAACGGTTTTACGTGAACTAAGGATGTCACTGCCTAAATTCTGCTTACTGTACTTAACAGGTACTGGTACGGATGGGTAAGTACGAATAACAAAGCCTTCTTTTGTTACTCCAGTCACTGTAGATGACGTGCCGTAGCCAATTTCAACAGATCTAACGATTGGATCAGTCATATTTTACTCCAGTAAATGGTTTCAACCATCATTCAAAAATTGGGTGGTGTCCTCTGCGACCTTATAGCAGTCGCGTGGGACTTCTGAAATATAAACGCTACATATTGAAATTGCAATAAAATCATTAAAGTGTTCGTTGTGACTTCCATGAAGTTACACAAGACTTCTTGAGTAGAATCCAAAGTATTTCCAAATACAAGCAAGTGTCCTACATGACTTCTAAGAGGTCACATGGAACACCCGTCACCATTGAGATTTTTGACTGATTAAAAAGAATTGGGCTAGAAGCGAGTAAAAAACGAGCAAATCAAGCGTTTTACTATGGTTAGTAGTGCTGACGCTGATGTTAGGTAAGCCAATATCAGAAAATATCGACGTAATTGATACCTATGAGCGTCCCATTTAGAACTTAGCCATAGAAAAACGAACCCAAATGACCAATTAAAGTGGTGTAAATAAGGCTAGATAATCACCACGGTTGCAAGAAAACTCCTTCAAAATCTCCAGTCATAAATTCTTCAATATTTTGATTAAAGTCGGCGCCGAACTGAATGGTTGCATTTGTTCATAACTTGCCGATTTGCATAAAAGTCGGCACCGAACTCGGTGCGGGTATTCAATAAAACAAAATTTGTTGAAATTGAGATAGTCGGTGGTTTTAAAATCGGTCTGGACTAACTCGGCACCGAACTAGAGTGTTGAGTTAAACCTAACTTATGCAGGAAACCAGCAATGTCGGCACCGAACTAGTGCCGGATATTAGTCGTTAATTTTCAGTGCCTGGATTTGTCAAAAAACAACGAAGTTTAATGAGCATTAAACCCGGCACCGAACTGCAAAAGAGACGTATCTCTAACATTGCCGAAATCCAACTAACTCGGCACCGAACTATTGCAGGGCTTGCTTGCACTTTCCTCTTCGTTTTTTACGAATTCATCAAGGAAATGCAAACCCGGCACCGAACTGAACGTGGAGGCCATTCCTTCACCCGTTGCCGGAATATTCAAACACGGCACCGAGCAAATAGGTGTAGAGATTGAAAAATAAAAAGAGGTTTGAGGGGGCGTATGCCAAGACAGTCAATCGAAACTGCTAGGGCAGAAATTAGAACCACCTTAGAAAAGCTCATTGAAGAGGCAACCACGGTTGTTGATGGCTATTGGATTGAATTCAGAATGATGAATATGAAACTCCAAGAGCGTGAGCGGAAAGAAGGGGCTCCAGAAGGTTATCTTCGAGGGAATTATGGTCCTCGCATTACCGTTCGAACGGGTAAGACATATATCGAGTGGGTTTTTTACGGGCCTGGTCGTTATGGGGGAAGAAAGAAATCGTGGGGTGAGCGAGTAGCTCCTAGAAAGGGTCCGGTATATCAAATGTCCCAGTTCGCTAAAAAGGCACAACCTTGGGAACTTGAGATGATTGAAGAAGCTGAAAACAAACTTCGCCCTTTACGTTATGCAATTGAACATGTGCATGGAGCTCAGGCTTATCTAAGTCGTCTCCTTTCAAAAATGGATAAAACCGAAACAGAAACACTGAACTCTGAGGAACAAGAATAATGGCAGAACAAAATTCACAACAAAATGGAACGGAACAAAGCAATCGTCCATCTGCGCGCAGACCACAACAAAGACGCAATGAGTTTGTACAAACACGCAAGTCAGTTCCTTACACTTTGCAAGTGCAATCAAATGCAATGCTGGATTATATGTCACGTAATGGTGGAGCAGCAGCTGGCGCATTCCAACGAGTAGCAGGCCTTATCCAGTTCACAGCGAATGACACAGTTGTACGTGAGCGATTGGATACGTGGTTTGAAAGTGTAATCGCCAATGCATCTGAGCGTGCTAACGCATTATCTGTACAGCAGGAAAAATATAGCGAAGGTATTGTGACTAATGTGCCTCGTCCAAAGGTTCCTGAAAACTACAAGTACGTCGTTGAGATCACTCACCCAATTTTTTGGAAACTGATTGGTCTGGTAGAGATGATTGATAACGTTATGGGGGAGATAGAGTTCCTATGGTTATCTGGCCAATTGGAAGACGTTCACCTGCAGAACGCTCAAGGCCAAGCCATCAATACTATTCGTACAATGGTCAATCGTATCTACTACGTTACCAATGCATCACGTAATCGTAAGGGTGGTTTATACAATCCTGATGCATACAACGAGCTAATGCAGGCTCTAATCAAAAACGAAGAAGCTCCAGAGCACCAAGAGAATGAAACTGGTGAGCAGGAAGCCGCTGCAACAGCAGCGTAGTGATTGGAGTCCTTCATGCTTAGCCGCTTAAGAGGTGCGGTACACAAAATGTTATCAGGAGCTGCCGAAAGGGTGGCTCCTGATACTGGTAGTGTAGTTATGCCTGCACCAGAACTGTCTATTGAAGATCTGATTCGATACCCGCCAGAAACAAAAGGTATTCCAGTTATCTCATTGGAAAAAATACTTGCTTCTCAAACAGAGATATTACGATTGATGCATCGTGATTCTGGCTTGCCTGACCCAGAAGAGGATAAGGGGAATTCAAAAGGTGACAAAAAGAAGAAAGAGTATCAGCTTAACTTCGATACACTTTTTCGTCAGGTTGTTACCAACTACATTCGATATGTCCATTTACTTCCTGCATCTGAAAACCACCATCATAGTGATGTTGGTGGTTTGGCTCGTCACAGTTTAGAGGTTGCACTCAACAGTTTGCGCCGTTCACAGCAACAAGTGTTGCCAGCAATTGGTCATTTAGATGAAGAGCAAGCTAGAAAACCACGTTGGCAATACGCAGCGTGGATTTGTGGGTTGCTACACGATGCAGGGAAAATTCTATACGACATGCGCGTATATGATGTTGATACCGGTGAAGACTGGAACCCATACCTTTCTGACCTAATTTCTTGGGCTCACGAAAACAAAGTATCTCGATACCGTGTTACGTGGAAGCCAGAGCATCGCCATAAAAAACACGAAAACCTAAGTGTCCAAGTTTTGGAATGGATTCTCACTCCAGAAGCCAAGTTCTTTCTAATGGACAATTCTGATGAACTTCCTATAGCAATCAACCATGCTCTTGCACATTACGGTGGAAGTGATGGCTATCTGCAGACGTGCATCCGTGAAGCTGACAGCGCTAGTACTGAAAAAGACATTCGAACTCAGTGGCATGAAATGATTGGTAAGCGTCGCTACCCATTGGAAAGCGCAATTGTTAAAGCAATGCGCCGGCTTCGTGATAGTTGGGATGTAAATAAACCCAAAGGTCATATATGGATTATTGGTGAGGAAGTTTATCTAGCGTGGCCTAAGTCAATTCAACTGATTGTGCAGCAACTACAAGAAGACAAGGTAGATGTTCCTGTAAACCCAACGCGAATTCTGGAGATTTTGGAAGAGCGTAATTTGGTTAATCGGATGGATGAAAGCGTTACATACAGCATGTTTACACCAGAAATGGAAGATGTGACTGGAGCAGAGCGTGTCATTCAACTTGCTTGGCCGGGGCTGCTATACGAAACCATGCCCGTTCCTAGATCGGTACCTGGAGTCTTGCGTCTAAATAACGATGGCAAGTCACTTGAGTATAGAAAAGATGGTTCTGTTGTTGAGATCGATCCAGAGCATGATGCTGATGAAAAAAACACTGGAGCATCGGAATCACAGTCTAGCCGTGAAGCGACAAAGCAGCGTAAGAATCTGAAAAATACTACTAAGGCAGAATCTGAAACAAATGTTGGGTCAGTGGATTCCAATGCCTCAAATAAAGCCGAAGAAAGTAAACCTAAGAAGCCACGCAAGAAACCGGCGGCTAAAAAAACAGTCGATAAAAAAGATAGTTCTACTCAGGCATCAACTCCACCTAAAGCAACTGATAGTAACAAAGGTTTAGTGTTTGCCAATCAGGGGGCTCCAGCACAACAAGATAAACCAAACAAACAGAAGCCAATCGAAGAAACGCAAAAGCAGGTGTCTACTCATAAAACTGTTGATACCGGCAATGACGCAAATATGGAAGTGCCAGCGTTCTTGATGGCCGATGAATACGACGGTGAATTCCAGTCGCAGGCTGGTGGTGATATGGATGTGCCAGCATATCTGCTTGAGGAACAGGAAGTAGTGCATAAACCTTCAACGGAGAATGCAACACAGCTTTCACATAATCCTGAGATGGAGACTGCTGCAAATAAAGAACCTACTGAATCTGTAAGTCAAGAAGCCTCACAAATCAAATCTAGAAAACCACAAGCACAAAAAACTGACGGTGTTGTGCCTATGGGAACTCTTCTTAAGCGGAAAGAAGCATTTAAGAAAGAACGACCACAAGCTGCACAGCCGAAAGGTTGGTTGGGGCAGAAAAAACACGGTCGTTCTCAAGCTGATTCGTTCCTAATTGATTTGGCAAATGCAATGGCAAATGGCGATTTGACTGTTGAAGCAGGTAAGGGAATCTTCCTGACCGATGGCCAGTTGCACATCGATACACAAATGATGACAAAAGTGCTCGATGTTGAGGCTGGTCCAATTTCATCGATCTTGAAGAATGAGCGTTTACTCGATTACGACAAGCTGAAACCAAACCTACTTGTTCAGCGAAAAACATTTGGTCGCCATAAGGCAATGGTTTTTTCTCTCATTAAACCAGTTAGCCAGCAAATTTGTTCAGAGCTCGGGATAACTATCACGAACATTGACTATTCCGCTGAGGAACAAAGCCAAACCGTCAAAGTAACTAATCCAAAAAGTGATGCCTTAAGTCCAAAAGAACCTAAAGGTAACAACAACGCTAAACAGCCTGTTCCAACCCCTGAAATAACAGGAGGTCAAGCCGTTGGAGAGGAAGACGAAATCACCATGCTTATGACGTACCTAAATGCGAAATCAGAAGCTGGATGTGAATTCATGCAGAAAACAAAAGATGGCCGTCATTGGGGGATTTACGCCCAAGGCGCTATCAAATCATTTATTCAAGATGTACGCCCTGGGGCAAGTCGAAATGGGTTATCTAAGGAACTGACTTTGATGGCAGATGGAGTGACTGACTTAGAAACCGATTCAGGGCGTAAGAAGCATCTCTTGATTAGAAAAGAACTAATTGGGTAGTGAGGTTCAATGATAGATAGAGGTAAACAATTCTGGATGGAAAACATGTTCCGTCCAGTATTCGAACTTAAACAGGCGCAGATATGGTTTTTTGGTGGCTTTATAACTCTGTTTACAGGGGGGCTAGCCTTAGACACTTCTGTACCTATTCATGTAATCCTCTTTGGGTACATGATGATTCAATCTGGAATTCGCGTTAAACAAGGCCTGCCCTTGTTAAAGCGCCAGTTCAAGTTGTTTGTTAATTATTTTTACGTAATCAGTGCACTGGAGTTTCGAGAGAAAAATCTCAAGAAGAAGGATACCGCGTTTCTTGGTCGTGGCTTTCCTTGGGGGCCAGAACATGCCCAGCGTGCTTATCAAGTTATGTCTATGTCTACGGACTATCTAGAGATAAAGCTGCCGTTGGTGCTTCGTCCATTCAGTAAGAAGTACGAAAAAACAACACGTAAGCTAGGTGGTCGTCCTTGGATACATGGTCTTGGTGAGGAAAAGGAAGTTACAGCTGATGAAAGCGTATTCCATGCTCACTCAGTAATTTTTGGAAATCCGGGTACCGGAAAAACAACGCTGTTAAACATGTTATCAAGTGGTGCGCTTCATCGTGGGAACGTAATAATCATTATTGACCCAAAAAACGATGCGGATTGGCGAAAAACAATTCAGCGTGAATGTAAAGCTCTTGGTATGGAAGATAAGTTCTATTTCTTCCACCCTTCGCACCCAAGTAAGAGCTGTAGGATTGACCCGTTAACTTCGTATGTTCGTACCACTGAACTCGCGTCTCGCTTGTCTTCGTTGCTTCCGGGCGAAGCGGAATCTGACCCATATGTTCAATTCGCATGGAAATGTATTTATCAGGTTATTGAAGCTCAGTTATACGTTGGCGAGAAACCGCAACTTACGAATATTGCCTATTACCTAATGAGCGGCAAGTTCCAACTAGCCAAACGATGCCTTGATAAATTGTTCTGCGAAGTATTGGGGCCTGATTGGGTTACCACTATGGGTAAAGACATCGAGAAAATGGGACAGGGCAGCTTGATCGCTGGAATGTGTTTTTACTACACGCAAAATCTACAAGCTGATCATCCAAACCCTGCGGTCAACGGTATTGTTGAGATGGTGTCACACCCTCAAGAACACATGACGAAAATGTTAGGTTCGACAGCACCATTGTTTGCTCAGCTGACATCTAAACCACTTGATGAATTGTTATCTCCAACTCTACGTATGGATGAAACCGATGATGAACGACCTATCGTTGACACGGATAAACTCGTTCGAACTGGTGGTGTTTTGTATGTTGCGCTGGATAGCTTGTCTGACTCAATGGTAGCAAGTGCAATTGGTAAGTTAATTCTTGCTGATGTTTGTGCGGCAAGTGCACGTCGATACAACTATGAAGAAGGTAAAGGACGTCGCGTTAGCTTGTTCGTAGATGAAGCCCACGCATGTATAAATGACCCACTAATCAATATGTTAGCTGTCGCTAGGGGCGCGCAATTTGAGTTGTATGTGAGTAGCCAAACTTTGCCCGATTATATTGCTAAAACCAATGAGGCACAGGCTCGTCGTATCCTTGGTCTAGCCTCAAACCTGTTCTGTCTACGTGTGAACGACAACATCACACAAGAATATGCGACAGAGAACTTTGGTGAAGCCAGCATCCGTGAAGTTGGGTTCTCTTTGAACTCTGGTACATCGACTACAGGTGCACTAGGTGAATTCTCTGGTGGGTTGAAGGAGCAGCTCAGTCAATCCCGCGAGAAGGTTTTCCCTGCAACTTTGCTAGGTGACTTACCAAACCTCCAATACATCGCACGTTTATCTGATGGCCGTAAGGTGAAGGGGCGTATTCCGTTCCTCAAGGCTGCGTAAGGACTAAATATGTTTAGCGATAAAGATACCAATAAGCAGAAAAACTTCTTTGCCAGAATGGTGGGAGCTGTTGCCATGATCTCACTTGCGTATGTGTTGATTATGATGACACCAGAGGGTTACCGACAAACCTTACAGGCTGAAATTAACGCCTTTAAAGGTGTTGTTGGCCCTGCAGATTCAGCTCATGTATTACAGAATGCAGCTGACATGTATAGCTACGCATTTTTAGAAACCGGTGTTGTTTCTTCTATGGAAGAGTCAGTACAGATTACGGGGGTTGGTGGTGAGGAATTCTGGCGCACACCAATGATTCGAATTGTTGAAAACTTAAAGCTGATGTTCTACCAGACGGTTTTCAGAATGGCGGTGTTTTTCCACTGGTTAATACTTGGTGCTCCATTCATCTTCGCTTTGGCGTCGGATGGTTACTACAAACGAAAAACAAAGCAGTACGAGTTCGGTATTGCCAGTGCGAACTTATTTCGTATCTGGGTTAAAGCCGGGATGTTTGCCTTTTTCATTATCGATGTTTACTTCATTTTCCCCGCGGCAGGCGTGTTCGGAGTTCTACTGCCGCCGATTATGTTTGTAATCCTCGGTTTCTCACTCAGATATGCACTTAGCAACGTAAGTAAGGTCTTCTGATTTTATAAGCCCTCTCAATGGGGGCTGTTCATACACGGAGTTTTAAAAGATGTTCCCCTTTAGAAAGAGAAAGAAAGTACAAGAGCCAAGAAACTTTAAGGAAGCAATCATTCAAGAGTCTGCTCGCCATCTAAAAGTTAAAAAGTGGACGGACGGCGTTAAGGCTGGCGCTATCGCAATCATGATGATGGTTAGTGTTGGGTACACTCTTAGCGATACGGCAAGTGAAAAGATTGGGCCTCACATTGCTGTCATTTCGCTAACAGGGCCAATTGAAACAGGGAACCGTGAAACTGATGGTTGGAAAGTAAGCCAAGTTATCACTGACGCTATTGAAGACGATAATGTAAAGGCCATACTAATTGAGGCTAATTCACCTGGTGGTTCTCCAAGTGACGCGGAGATGATTTATAAAACAATCATGAAGTACCGTTTCTCAGAAGAAAACACAAAACCAATCTACACGACAGTTAGAACTTCATGTGCAAGTGCCTGCTATTACATTGCGGCAGCAACAGACGAAATCTACGCAATGGATTCATCGCTGGTGGGGTCTATCGGTGTACGTATGGATGGTTGGGGCTTCCAAGATGTAATTAAGAAAGTTGGAGTTGAACGTCGAGTATTCCATGCAGGCACACATAAGGCATTAATGGACCCGTTTAAACCAGTATCCAAAGAGGAAAGGGCGTTCATACAAGACTCTATCTTAACCAAACTCCATACACAGTTCATAAATGCAGTAAAGAAAGGCCGAGGCGACAGGTTGGTTGATAAGCCTGAGATTTTTTCTGGGCTTATCTGGACAGGTGAAGAAGCTGTTGAACTGGGTCTAATCGATGGTGTAAAGACCCCGATGGAGATAGAAGCGTACTTGGAAAAACAACTTGGTGTTGATAAATACATATATCATGGACGACAGAAGTTTAAGTTAACAAATCTGTTTTCAATGGATGCGAGTACATTGGTTGATATGATTTCAGAGTCAATCTACCACGAGTTCAAATCTGACGTTAAAAGCAATTCCCTAACCCCTACATATTAATTAAATACCTCTAAAAAGCCCTACATAATCGCTGTGTGGGGCTTTTTTTATTGGCATTCTACCCTCTGTCATAAAGACACGATCAATCAACCATTCTTACGTGATTAATATAGAGAGTTAAGAAAATGCAAAATACTGCAGTAATGGACAAAAACATGCTTGGCGCGGGCTTCGACAGCAAGAAAGTAATGATGTTTCTCGTTGCGCTTGTTGGTGTAGTGGCATTTGCCCTAGCGTTCAACGCCTTAGCCGCAACCGGTACCCTTGAAGGTGAATTTGCTGACATGTGGGACGAAGTGAAAGGTCTAGCTGGTGGTGCTCCGGGCAAAATTCTAATGATGCTTATGGTAATGGGTGTCGTGTTCTTCTCAACTGTTAAGCCAAACCTGGTTGGTTTCGCTGGCTGTGTTGTGTCAGTTCTTGTACTAGCTAACGCTGGCAAGATCATCGATTCATCATTGACTTCAACAATTTTTGACGCTCCAGCTGCATTACTACCACTTATTGGTGGCTAACCAACCCTTGATTGAGGCGCTGATCATTTCAGCGTCTTAATTTTTCCAATTTTGATGAATGAGAATGTATGGAAGATTCACAACAGCAAGCGCTTAGAAGTGACCAGCATTACCTCCCAATGCGAGTCAATGAACCAATGATGGTTATCTTTTGGGACGTAGACGAAGTAAGGCCAATCATCCTTTCTTTTGCTTTAGGTGTGCCGTTTGATGCTATCAACTACGTGCTACCTGTTGGGCTTTTGTACTTCTACGTGGCTAGAAGAATTAAAGCCAAATACGCCAAAGGAATTCTAAACCACATTGCATGGTGGCACGGAATTCTACCAATGAAAACCACGCGTTCAATGCCTGACCCGCTCATTAGAGAACTTTTCAGATAGGAGCACCATAAGTGTTTAAAAATTCCAATGCGCTGCGCTCATGGAGCTCAAGCGTAGCCTTATCTCGATTTCTAGTACAAAGCAACTTGGCTTTGGCCATTGCAGTAGTGGCATTGGCTTACGCCGCTTTAAGCAAAGATGAAACTGTCATCGTAGTGCCGCCAACGTTTACAGAAGAAATCACAATGGCAGGCAATAAGGCAAGCGAATCCTACAAAACAGGGTGGGGCTTATTTGCTGCGAACATGGCAGGCAACATCTCCGATCGTAACGCTTCATTCGTTGTCGATACGTTGAGAAAAATGTTCCTAGCACGTGACGCTGATGACTATGAACGCCAACTTCTATCTCAGGTAGAAGCCCTCAAGGTTCGTGGTGTAAGGGAAAACTTCACACCATTAGATCTAATTTACAACTCGCAAGTAGATACCGTTTGGGTTTACGGCGACAAGAAAACCACTTCAACACGCTCTGGCGCAACAACTACTCAAAAGTGGACATACGAAATCAAAATCGCCGCTCGTAATGGTCAGCCTAAGATTACCTATTTTTCACAATATGCAGGCGCACCAAATACACGTAAGCGCGTAGTTGAACTTAAACAGCAGCAAGTTGAAGAGAAGAAAGCTGCGGAAGAAGAAAATAAACAGGCCGAGGAATAGAAAACCAAATGAAGTATAACTCTATGAATAAATCAGCCTTGGCAATGTTGCTTACTGTTGCCTTTTCATCATCTGCATTTGCTGCAGAGAAAGATGTAGCAGCTGACATACCTGTTACACCAATGAACGCAAGCCGAGTGCCCGTTGACATCTCTGTTTCAAATGGAAACGTCGCCAATGCTGTAGACCAAGCGATTATGGATGCTGTTGCTAAAAGTATGCCTGCAAAATCTGTTGCGGAATACAAGGCTTCACAGCAAGCGCAGCAACCGGTAACCGTAGACTCTTATGGTATGCCAGTGGTTCAAGGTACGAAGGTTAAAACCGTAGATACTGCGCCAGTTTATACGCAGCAAGGGCAGCCACCAGCTATTGCGGCAACTCCAGTTCCGTCTGCAGCGCCACAGGTTAAAGGTTCTTCTGACCCAATCACTGACTCAGTACGTTCAAAATACAAACCACATCAAGAAGTAACTATAGAGCCTGGTCACGGTGAGTTATTACCCGTTGCTGCAGGGCTTCAAAACCGAATCGCAACGCCTTTTGTTGATGCTGTTGTTAAAACCGCTGATATGGAAGTGCCAATTCAAACAGATGGCGGTTTTGTTTACATCACGCCTTTAAGTCAGGCTCCGATCGGTCTAATGGTCGGTGAGCGCGGTATGCCAGAAACGATGGTAAGCCTAACTCTTATGCCTTTGGACGTTCCACCAGTAATGGTAGACGTCAAAGTGAAAATGGATGCAAAAACTAAAGCAAAGCACTCTGAATACATCGCCAAACTGAAATCCGATAAAGAGAAAAACGATTTCCTTACAGAAGCGCGTAAAGGTCCAACTGTTAAGAACGACCCTCGAGTGAATACTGAACATGAAGACCGTGCCACCAGCGTTCTGTCAGAAGTTGCGGGCGGTAACATTCCAAATGGCTTCGACATTACTACCGATATTCCAGCTGAGGAACGCTACCCATGTGACATCGTGCGTTTGGGGATGTACCACGAAGTGGGGCAGCGCATGATTAGTGGCCGAGAAATTATCGATGTCGTTCTGGTTAAAAATGACATCAATGGATTCCGCGAAGTGCGAGAAGAATACTGCTTGGCTGATGATGTAATTGCTGTTGGTGTGTTTGACCGTGCAACGCTGGCTCCGGGTGAAACCACAGAGTTATACATTTTGCGTGACAAACTTTACAACGAAAAACTTAAGCGCGTTCGTACTCGACCTCGTTTAACAAGTTCTTACTAAGGGGGAAATCAAAATGGATATGACCTCTTTGAAAGGCAAAGCTAATCAGCAATGGCAGAACCCTAAAGTACGTTACGGCGTAGTGGGGGCGGTACTGCTAGGTATTATTTGCTCTATTGCATTTAGTACTGACGACATCGATACAGGTGGTACTCGCAAAGACAATAATGGTGCTGTAGTTGTTCCTGAAAAATCTCGTCGTGTAGAGGCTAACTTCTTTACACAAGATGGCGCTGACGATATTGACCAAGGTCGAATGGATGAAATCTACGGCTTAATGGAAGACCAATTGGCAGAGCGTGAGAAAGCTATCGACGAACGCGAAGAAGAAATGCGCCAAATGGAAGGTCGCGTAATGAAAGAGCTTGAGTCACTACGCTTTAACCAGAACGACCTTAAGCGTGAGTTGGAAGTGCAGAAAACCGCTTCTGAGGAAGTTCAGAAACAAGTTAGTAATCAGAACTCTCCAATTTTTACGCCACCAGCACAACAGCCGGTTACCCAGACGCAACAGCCTGTAACCACGACAAACCCAATGGCAAATGCTGTACAGAAAGTTATGCCAAAGGTTATTGACCACAAGCGTATTGGTATCCGTACCATCGATAGCACTGGTGACCGATTCCAAGATGCGACGGGTGAGATTAAAGAACTACGAGTAACCGAAGAGGTTGAGGAAGAGGTTGTTAAGGAAGACACTGACAAAGATAAGACCAAGGATAAGGCAGAAATCTTCTTGCCGGCTGGTTCAATTATCAGTGGTGTACTTGTAACAGGTATGGACGTACCTACAGGTAACTCGACTAAGCGTGACCCATTCCCTGCAATTCTTCGAATTAAAGAGGAAGCTCTGCTACCAAACAACTTTACCGCTGATATTAGAGAGTGTGTGATTGTTGCTTCTGGTATTGGTGACATCGCAAGTCGTCGTGCTTACTTACGAGCAGAAGCGATTTCATGTGTAACGGATGCAGGGAAAGCAGTTGAAGCGAATCTAAATGCATTTGCAGTAGGTGGTGATGGTCGTAACGGTATTCCGGGACGTCTAGTTTCTAAGAATGGTGAAGCGGCTATGAAATCGGCGTGGGCAGGTTTCTTGAGCGGCATGGCTAACTTAGCGGGTCAATCTACTTACAGTATTGGCGATAACGAAACAGGTATCTTTGGTCCAATGCAAAACCCAGAAATCATGAAATCAATGGCTGGTACCGCGGCGTTACAAGGTGCTGGTGATGCGATGGAACGATTAGCTGACTACTACATTGAACTTGCAGAAGAGATGAAACCTTATATCGAGGTTAACCCTGGTATCTCTATCGACTTTATTATCCAACGCGGTTCCAAACTACCCCTAGAGTAATCTAGGGGCCACAACCCTATTAAGAGAATGTATATGAACGTTACGAAAAAGAGTCTTTTTGGAATCCTGACAGTTTGGACAATCGTGCTTTGTGTCGCTTTTGGCTTAGTGCTTAAGTTCTTTGTGTTAACAGGTAATACAGAGTCACGACTCGACAAGGTTGATCATGAAATCAAGGTGCTTGCCCAACAGACAGCTGTATCTCCAAAGATTGTTGTACTTGATTTGGCTAAGGTAGCCAACGAGTGGAAAGGACGTAACGATAACCTGGCAATTAAGGCAGTAGAAACAACTATCAAGTTTTATAACGAGAAGGGTTACCTAGTGCTTGATAGTGCAAGTGTTGTTGGTGATATTGGCAAGTATTCAGGCATGGTACCAACACCTGAGAAAATGAGTCAGATGATTCGACAGGCAGAAGGCAAATAGTCTGAGTAAAGGAAATACAGGTTGTTTTGCAAAACTGCCTGTATTGAATGCGCAAGAAAAACTTGCAGAAGGATTTGTTTTTGTTTAACTAGGCGTATAAGTAATGCAGAGGTAATAACGGTTATGAAACTACGCTTAGGAAAAGCTCTACTATTGGCACTGACAGTAATGGGTACACATGTATCTCATGCTGCTGTCACAGCACAACAAGTAGTAACTAGCGCTAGCTACCAACTGACAGAATACGACACGTCAAAAACTGGTCGTCAGCGCGCAATCGAAAAAGTTAAAAAATCAGCATTAAGTAAAGCTGAATTTGAATACCTGACAGTCACAAAAATGGACTTATCTTCTGGTATTACAGAAACAAAGAGCGCTTCGACAGGCCGTGTGACAGATATGCACATACTAAGTGAAAGCTTGGCGCCATGCGATAACAAGCACTCTGCACGTTGTTATAACATCGAGGCAGAAGTCACGGTAACAACCGCTCGTATAGCACCATCACAGAGAGCAATCGACTCACGAGTTAACGCGGTAGAAATGGCGAAAGCTATGGAAGAATTGTTCTAATCTAATTCCAATACACCTCCCAATTTAGCCCTGGCCATGTTCAGGGCATTTTTTTATTCAGAAAACATTTTCTAACGCTACTTGTTGATAGCGACGAATAACTCCCTCTAATTCGAACCACATAATCGCCACAACCGAAACCCCGGATGCTTACTATCTACGGATTATTTTAGGTGGAAGGTAATTATGAGACTACGGGGAGTATCAAAAGCATTGGTTGGTACTTTAGCAGCGCTAACGTTCAGTAATGCAATGGCTGACCCTTTGCTCGACCAAGCGGAACGATTAGCCCAGCAAGAAGCAGCTAAAGGTAAGTTGAGTGCTAAAGCATTGGTGGGTGGCATGAGCGATCTGGATGTTAAGACTGCACTCCAGAACTTCAACAAACTCCATTGGACTCAAATCCTTCCGGTTAACGACCTAATTATGGTTGAGAACGATAAGGGCGAAAAGTTACTGATGGATTCGAAGGCTCGTATAGCTATACGCGGCAACGTTGAAGTTTATGACATGTGGAATAAGCGTCCAATCAACACACAGGCCGATGCAAAAGCTGCATGGATGGTAACACTAGAAAGATTTGGTGTTCGTTCAGGTGACTTAGCTAGTTTCCGTTATGGATTGAAGAAAGACAAACCTGACGTAACTGTGCTTGTAGACCCAAGTGGTGACTTCAACCTAAAGCTTTTCGACCAAATGAAAGCTATGGCAGACAAGTACTCCTTTGAGATTGTACTTGCTCCGCTGCTTGGTGGTGAATCTATTAATGAATCCCTAAAACTCTGGTGCGCCAAAGACCGTCAGAAATCACTTGATGAACTGATGGCTCAAAAGAGTGCTACTGGAGAGATATTCCCTACTTGTAATAAAGACCCCTTAATCAAAGCCCTTGGTGTTGCAGGTGTTCTGCAAATCAAAGGTCTTCCATTTTTTATCAGAGCTGATGGACTTCAACTGCAGGGAGCCCCTGACAGTCTTTCTGAATTCATGAGCCGAAACGTAGACAACATTGGAGAGGTAATCGTAAATGATGTTAAAGCATCTAAGTAAGGCTCTGATTCTTGCTGGTATCACGCTAATGAGCACAGGCTGTTCTAGCATGTTCGAGATAGGTGAAGACCCAACCGAGTGTCCGAAGGCACAAAGTGGCGGTATCACCTGTACGAGTGCGCGTGAAATCTGGAAGTTAACGGATAACAAGAAGGATTTGGAAGAGGCTCGAAAACGCAGTAACGGTGAACTTCAAGACAAAGATGATTCAGATGATGATGAAGAGAAAGAAGTTAAGCCAATGCCGTATCCTGGTGGTACGCCAGCTGAGCGTCAAGCCATTTACCGTGATTACGAATCAAATCGTTCAAAGTTGGCAGCTCCAGAACCTATTGCAGTGCGTCAACCAGCAAAAGTGTTGCGTGTTCTGATGAATTCATGGGAAGACGATGCAGGTCGTTTACATATCCCTGGTTATACCTACGTTGAAATCGAGAAGCGACGTTGGGTAGTTGGCCGTGGTGCGAGTTCAGCGCCAGCGCGTATTACGCCTTTAAGTATTCGCAAGATTTCCCAAGAGGAAGAACGCCGCAATAACCCAGTAGCAGATAACGGCATGGGTATCATTCAACCTGTCCCTGTTCCGCAACCACGACCAGTTAAGTAAGGGGTAGCGATATGGCAGGAATCCTAGATAAACATAACGCTATAGTAGGGCATAACCAATACGGTGATGTCCTACCTGTGCTTGAGTATATCCCGGAGATGAACGGGTACATACTTGACGGTGGATACATTGGTTTCACTTTTATCTGTCAACCACTGACAGGTGTAAACAACGACCTAATGAACTCTCTGGATGACCTTTACGAGCGTCAGTTTCCAGCAGACAGTTTTTTACAGGTGAGTTTGTTTGGTTCCCCTTACATTAAGTGGATACTCGAACGATTCGAGAATATCCGTGAAGGCCGTGCCGAAGGTGAAATGGGTGAGCTGTACGATGAAATCGGTCGTACTACATACCAGTACTATGAAGAAAGTACGGATACGCCACTACACCCAGTAACAGGCTTGAAGGTGCGTGACTATGAGGTTTGGGTATCTTTCAAGATGCCACTCAAAAAGCAACAGCCTTCAAAAGCCGAATTGACCGCGTTCCGTCGTCTTTACCTACAGCTTAAATCAACGCTTGAATCTATTGGGGCGCACCCGGACGACATGACACCTGAACTTTATGTTCACCGGATGCAGATCTTACATAACCAAGCGAAGAATGCTGATTGGCGTGAAGGTGTTAAGGGCCATGATGCAGGTGTACCGCTTCGTTACCAAGTTATGGAGAGAGGTGGCAGTTGTTTCGTCCACCAAGATGGCTTGGAATTCGGTGACATAGAGAAGGGTGAGGGCTCGTTCGTTAAGATGCTCTCCGTGCAGAAATACCCAGAGGTATTAACATTTGGTGATATTTATGACCTGGTGTGTGATTGGCGTAAAGGTAGAGAGGGCTTACGTGAGCCATTCTTGATGACGTTAAACATTCACTTCCCGCCACAGGAGAAAGCTAAGCGTGAGTTTACCAAGAACCGTGGCTGGTTAACGCACCAGGCGTCGGGACCGATTGCTAAGTGGGTTGACCGACTCCGCTTCCAGAAGAAGGACTACGACGAATTCTACATGTCCTTGGAGAACAAGGGCGCGCAGATTGCAAACTGTTACCTGCAGATGATCATATTCAGTGAGTCGAAAGCCAAAGCTGAAAAGTCTGTCATGGATGTACAGTCATTTGCATCTAAGCGTAAATGGAAGTTTGTGGAAGACCGCTACATTTGTTTACCACTCTATCTGTCATCTCTGCCTATGGGTTGTGATGAAGCGACAGTTAAAAACCTTCACCGATTTAACCGCTTCGCATCGGATGCATTGAAGTACATCACACCTATGATTGCTTCATGGAAGGGTAATGGTCTTGGGCGCCCGGTAGTGCCGTTAGTTACTCGTGATGGACAGATGTTCTGTTTCGACCCGTTCACCTCTGATGGTAACTATAATATGTTTACCGCGGCGGCATCGGGGTCAGGTAAGTCTTTCTGGATTAACTACTTGGTGTCTCAAGTACTGACGTCAGGAAACATCGGCGGCGGTAAACTGTATCGAGATAACCCTCTACCGAACGAGCGTAAACCTTTAGACCGTGGCCGTGTATTTATCATCGACGTTGGTCGCTCTTACGAAAAACTCTGTGAGCTCTACAATGGGCGATTCTTAGAGTTTGGCGAGAACTTTAAGTACTCACTAAACCCATTCAAGTCTATACACGAGTTTGCGGGTAAAGACGGTCAGGGTGACATGGTATTGTCTCTACTGAAATTCATGGCGTCACCATCGGGTACTCTAACCGACTTCCAGACAGCGCGTATGAACGTGTTGTTGAACCAACTATGGAATGAAAAGGGTAACAACTCGACCATTGATGACTTTGCCGAGATGTGTAAAGCCGATCCTGAGCCGCGTGTTAAGGATATTGGTTTCCAGTTAGAGCCTTGGTGTAAAGATGGTCCATATGGTGAGTTCTTCGATGATAAGAACCCTCCAGTAGACTTCTCCGGTGACTTCGTTGTTATCGAGCTTGAAGAACTTAAGTCGCGTAAACAGTTACAGATTGCGGTACTTCTGCAGTGTATCAGCTGTATCCAGCACGAGATGTTCCTGTCAGGCAAAGACCGAAACAAGTTGTTCATTTTGGATGAGGCCTGGGAATACATTAAGATCAAGGGCGGTGCAGGTTTAGCAGTAGCGGAATTCTTAGAAGCTGGCTGGCGTCGTTTCCGTAAGTACCAAGCTGCGGGTATCTGTATTACGCAGAGTATTTCCGATGCGTATGAGACAGAAGTAGGCCGAGCTATGGCTGATAACTCACAGTTCAAAGTGTTCTTACGACAAGAGCCAGAAGTTATCGAGAAAGTACGTGAGAACAAACAGTTCGACGGTAACGAAACTGACTTCGCGCTGCTTAAGAGTATCCATACTGTGAAAGGTGAGTACTCTGAGCTTTATATCCGTACTGGTAGCTCGAGGGAAGTGTGTCGATTGTTTGTACCTCGATACCAACAGTTGATGTTTACCACTGATGGTAAGGAACTTGCTGCTATTGACCGATATAAAGCACAAGGCCTGACGATCGCACAGTCTATTCAAGCTGTAATTGATGAAGAGCACGCAACCGGTAGACGAACCTCCACTGAGGAAACTGATGATTTCTCTGCAGAGGAACTAGAGGCTATGTTGGCCGCGTAGAACGGTACTACTTCCAGTACTTTAAAAGGCACTCTAAACGGGTGTCTTTTTCATTATTGGAGGGATTGCGGGATTTGCAGATTGGCTGATGATGTAGGAATCAAATGTAAGAGGTAGCTATGCACAATCATCGATACATTACCGGCTTATGCTCTGATGATGCTCCAGAGAGCGAGAAACAGTTTCTACGTGTCGTTACTGAGCGTCTTATGATGTCAGGCTACACTATGCGTACAGGCGGTCTTATAGGCTCACCTGAGCCGTTTATACGCGGTGCTATGGACGCGGCAGATACTTAACTATCTCGAACAAACGAGCGCTTGAGTATGAAACGTATGTGCCGGCATTAATGGGCGACGACTTGAACGACATTAGTCGATTCATGATTTGCTGGGCGCCTATGCCTACATTTGATAAGAACCAACGACAAAACGATTGTCATGGCTGTATGAGCACTGCAATCAGAATTGCACACACATATGGCATGCAGGTATTCAATACCGCGATACCTGCTCACAAAACAAGATTGCTAAGATGGATAACTGGAGATGTACGCTAAATGACTAACAAAATAGAAACCCAAGCAGTAGAGAATTTCTGGAGCCGTTTCCCTGGACACATCAACTTCTTGGAAGAAAGCGTGAAGTTAGGCCACAACGAAGAGTTTCAGATCCGTTATGACGCAGTAAACAAGTCTGCCCAAGAGTTTCACCCGGCGCTACGTGTCGAATTCTCTCTTGATATGATGGAAGCGAAGGTAAACGCGATCATTATAACTTCAAAAGAGAAGGGAGAAGGTCGCAAGGTAGCTATGAAGCTTGCAAAAGCTTGCCCAGAAGAATATCGAGAGTTGGTTACACCATATCGCTTACCTGCATTGCCGTGGGATTCTGAGGTTACCCAAAACTGGGTGACAGACATGGCCGGACAGTATGGCATGAGAAGTATCGCTAACGAAGTTGGAGCGGTGCTATCTGATGTCACGGTTGCGGTTAAGAGTAATCCTCACAACGGCAAAGTGTTGATACAGGTTGGCTTCAAAAACAAGCGTGAACTGAAAGCGGTTGGTGAAGAAATTGTATTGGTAATGCTGGAGTTATTGCTTGGCGAAGAGATTATTGCGGAAGGTGTTGATCTTCTTAGTATTAAGACAGCCAAGGAATTAAGTTCTGGTAAAATGGGCTGGGAACATACAAGCGGCTTAAATGCCCGTGATGTAATTCTCCGTAACCTGCTCTAACGGTATCCATTTATGTACAATTAGATGTATAATCAAGTAAATAAGAGCAAGGATAGCTCATTACGGATGTAAATTATTAGGAAGCTGCTGATGAATCATGTAAATCTGTTTATGCCAAAACCCATTCCGGTGCCAGATGCCGAAATGGAGGCGTTACAGGAAACAATGAATCATTTGCAGCACCTTAGTCATAACACTTCAATTCCCAATGGTAAGCAGGCTCTTACCGACTTCTTAGAAACAACTCCAATCTTACTTGCTGGTGGCTTTGCGAATCGCGGCATGTTGAACACAATGATCCCGTTTGCACACCAAGTCAAAGCCAGCACGAACTTTATCCCTTGGTTAAACATTCAAGACACTGTTAACACATGGCTATCGTGGGCTGAGAAAAGACGTGATGGTCTGTTTAACGATGACATAGATGAACAGTCACTTTGTGTTGATAGAGCCACAAAACAAATGCCTGTATTTGCGGTACAGCACAAAGGGTTAAAGCGAGTTATCTATCTACATGACCTACCAATTGAATTGGCTACATGGTGCGTACACTCTGAACAAAAGGGGTACTGCGTATTTGCAGTTAATGAAAGTTCAGTCGTGGCTAACTTTGAAGCCTTTAAGTACACCTCGGTTAACTGCGATCTAATACCTGTTAAAGCTGTGCTTCATTTTGGCTACGTAATACGAGATGGGCTAATTGTTATGAAAGGGGAGTCCTACGACCCTGAGAACGACAGTCAGTTCTATGAATTTGAGATATAAAAAAACGACCAGATAAAACATCTTGGTCGCTCTTATGTTGTTTCTATGTGTCTCACCACACACCTCCAGTCCATTACAAGTTAAAGTGCTTTGTAACGTCCTTAGAAGCGGTGAATAGCTGTTTGAGTAGGGATGTGTTTAGCGACTTCTTTAGCAAGCGCCTGATTAGGAGTCAGCTCTTTTGAGAAGTCATAGTGTTTGTAAGTTTTCTGCTCAGGTTGGTTTGCCAAAGCTACTACACCTAATACGATTACTAGTACAATTACTGCTGCCATAATTATCACCTTTGAAAGTTAGTTGGTTAATGTATCGTCTTGATATGTTTATAATCGCATCGATTGAAATTCGCGCAAGACCATATTTTAGACACAACCATCCCTGCCAGTTCTTTAAAAAAAGAACAGCATAACCCTCAAGTCACATCGAAACTGAATGTCACCCAAGTACCCGCAGTTTATCGGCTCTGCAAAGGAAACCTCCTAACTACGGATGCATGTTTTTAAATCATTTCTTTTGGTGGCTCTCATACAAAAGCCACCAGCGCACGATAGTTAATCCACTTTGATAAACACAATCGAGCTAAAGCCGAACGTGTGAAGCCCTGTACTTAGACCTGACGCGCTTGCCAACTCATTCAATTGCGTTGCCTGCTCGTAATTCCTAACAACCAAACCGCTTGTATATCGATTAGGGTGATTTACCGTTCTACACTGGTGATAGTGATGAACAGTTTCTTGAACTGGGATACTGTGTTCTTCGGCAATTTCATTAAGTGTGGTTAGTGCTGCATTCGTTGTTTGCATGATGACGTCCTTATCTTAGCGGTATCGAGGGTCTACGAATTTATTGATGATTTCTTCACTCGGTACTGCTGAGCAATGAGTAATGAGATCCGCGATAGTTAGCGGTTTATTGAATGCAGCTATACGCCAACTCATGTATGGAAGAGTTTTGTTGCCTATAAGCTTTTCATCAGCACCGAGCCACGTATACAGCTGAGCTAGGTTGTGGAATTGAGCACCACTGTTGAAGCCAAGGGCAGGGCTAAGGCGTACACCTTTGAACTCCAGTCGTAATCGAGCAGGGATATGCGATATAAGGTCGCGTAGAGGTGTTGCAGGAGTATCTGACACACTTGGTAAGCGTCCCGTCATTTGATAGTCCATTAACAGCTTTGGGTTGCGCATCATTGCGTTGATTGCGTGGTGGCTCATGATTAGTCCTTGTTGCTTGGTTGATGTGACCAATCTAAATGCAAAGGCTAATCGTGCAACTCAATAAAATGGTAGGGTGGTGGGAGATAAGGGGCGAACCCCTTACAGTTTGCGGATAACGTAGGTTACATTGTCACATGTTATTTCTATCTGACCGTTTTCCAGTAACTGAGAGTCAATATATTCAGCGTACTTCATGTAGTCTTCGACCGATTTAACCATCGTGACTGCCTCTCTATCGAAACGAGCTATGAAGCCGCTCACATCGATATGGGTTCCTTCATCGAGTAACTGCTTGCCGCAGGTTTTACACAAGGTTTCTTTGTGAACGATATAGCTATTCATGGTTAACTCTCAGTATGTTATCAACAGGGTTATTTCTTAGCATCCGTGTAAGGTTTATACGCCAGTTCGATAGCTTGCAGATAGGCGAGTGCGCTTTGGTCTTTCTCAAGAAACTGTCGCTCAAACGATAAACCTTTTAGGTAACGCTGTCTCGCGGCCACATAACGTAGGTTGCTTGGCTTATCCTCTAGGTACCGAGTCATCAAGCTACTAACTTTTGTCCGTGCAATGGGGAACTGAGCCATAACGATAGTGGAGTTTATCTCTAAATGCAGTTCAACATAAGCATCGATAAATCTCAGTACGATCTGATTAAATGCTTCGTTTTGATTCACTTATTTTGCCTCATTTATAGTGTTTTAGTTGTACACACTGTTCACGCACCGAGCAGGGTTCGTTAGTGTCTCTTTAACCAAGTTCTAAGCTCACGGATTGGTTCTTGTAGTACTACCCAGATAAACAGCATTCCAACACCGATAAGAGTCAGGCAGAGTGGTACAAACAGTACCTTTGAAGTCAGGGTGTTAATTCCGTAAAGCAATTCTTCTGGGATGCTGTCACTAAATTGAATGATCCCAAATCGCAGTAGTAGGCCTAATACACCAAGATTGAATGCCACAGCACCGAGAACGAGTTTTTGTAGGTCTTCTTGCCATGTAGTGGGCTTGTTATCTTTAGCTGCTTCAATCATTGCCGCTTTCCTTGTTGAAGAGTAACGATTCAATTTCTGTAACCAGTGAACCTGCCTCAAGTGCGTGATGTATGCTTAAGTGATGATCCCTTTTATAGTCGTTACCTGTATTCACTATGAATTCCAACGCTTGGTTTAAGGCGTATTTCAGTGCCTCTTCATTAGGCGAAGGGAACAAGGGGATTTGAGAAATAACAAAGTCACTTGGATCCAATGGCTCTGCAGGATTGGCACTGTCGTAGGAGAAGTACTGTTCCCCGTTCGAGTAGACGGTTATTTCTGGCGAGCCTGCACAACCCCACAGTGTGGCTTTGTAGTAACCTTTCGGTAGAATTTCTTCTTTCTCTTCGTCAGTAGCATACACAGCTAGTGGTTTATTCAATACATCATCGCTGGTGGCATGAATGCTCATTGCTAAAATCTCTTCTTACGGTTGCGTTACTGCAGTTAGGTATTGCGGTGAAGTTAACCTGGTCCACCGCGTTAAAATTTATTGAGCGCTTAAAATCTGTTTGGTTCGTTCATTATTCATTGGGCAAAGCGCGTAAGCAGTATCTGAGTCATGACAGCTTGCATTGGAAAATGTCACCACTCGGCCACTTGGTAGTTGGTAGAAATCGTAGCTACCGCGGCACAGCTCTTCATACTCGTCTGCATCAATTGGGATGTATGGGCGTGACAAGCAAACTGTATCGCTATTCAAAGCCGAACCCATAAGCGGTGTTAGGTGTTTAATGCCTAATGGGTTTTGGTAGATATACGATTCAATGGCCTGAATTACAGATAAGCCTTTATTAAATGATTCGGTAAAGTAGGCTTCCGACATTGAGTAATCCGGGTCAATCGCACTTAATGCCTCTCGAACATCAACAAGATAAAGGGGGAGTGATTTTTTAATTATCACGTCCTTTAGTGTGATATGAATATTTGTGTCTGAGTCATCATGGACTGTGCTCAGGAAAAATACGCGATCGCCTGCAGTGTGGTTACCTTCTGTTTTAGGGTAGGTCAGGTTAAGCAGGTAACTAAGCTGCTCAGATGGCTGACCATTTAACGATTGAAGGATCTGATAAAACTCCGAGTTGAGTGGAAAGTTTTTTGCACTTGAATTGGCTGTCACTACGACTGAGGAAAGTTGCGTGTCGTTCAAGTGGTTAAGTTGTATGTTGATACGGTGTCCCATTGTGTAATGCCTATATAATTTCATTAATCCATTGTGTGCCTATACGCTCAAAGCTAATCACAAGTGCCTAACGCGCAAGGCTAAAAAAAGTGACCGTATTAAACGGCCACCAGCTACAAACAAATGATTCGGTCAATTAGTCGCAACTAGAGTCGCCGCCAGAATCAAAGCTTGAGCTTGAACCGCTATCACTCGAACCGGAGTCAAAACCTGTTACAGAGACACTGCTATAGGTCTTAGTGGTGTCAGGTTCGGCTGAATCCATAATGGCCGCACCTACAACAGCGGTCGCAAGTAGATCATCACCATCGTCGTAATCTCTGCCCGATCGAGATGGGGTTGGTTTCACTCGAGCAGACTGAGATGCCGGCGGCACAAAAGCATGCGATGTTTTACCTGCACTTGGTGTACGTGGAGTTGGCTTATCCAATTTGTCGCCAGCTGTCTTAAGTGAATCTGCTGCTTCCTTGTCTTCGCGTGCTTTCTTAACTTTAAAGTAGAAGTGCATAGCAATGCCCAGTCCTAGACCAATGGCAATGGTCGTTCCGGTGTTCAAATCCATAAATCTCTCCGTATAGAAAATGGTTACGCCAACGGTGTTGATATGTGGCCGTGATAAAATAGTTACTGGGTAACTAATCTCATTACTCGCAGGATTATACACTACTGCAAGTTCAATGTTTATTGTATGAACATACTTAAAACGCGATAGTTTAAATTTGGGGTATTTATTTAAAAAATTTTCAAATAATTACCTCTATATGATTTTTAATACCAAGAGTCACTTGTGACTTATGTGAAGACTTTCAAACTAAATCTGTCAGTACGTGAACAACAGAAGCAGTCTTGGGTGACTGTTGAGAGGTAGATAGTAAGAATTGTTGTTTAGGTGAAGTGTTCTCTATGACTTCCGGGAGGGTATGAACGGGAAAGGTGAGAAAAAGAGAGGGGTGAGAACCAGTTTAACGAGGGTTGTTTTTATTCTCAAAGTGGGTATTGTGTAGTTGAAGGTTAGTTTGTCTCCAGTTGAGCTGGCTTTTATGGGTGGAAAAGGGCGTTAGTTGGCTGAAACTAGCGCCCTTTTACTTTTTATGACTCACACACCTCAAGTTTTACCTGAACCTGCTGCAGCTTCTCATAGAGAGCCTGTGCATTCTCCGACTTCCCCTCTCCGCGTTCTGCCAATACATCGAGAACACGAACAAGTTGAGACTCAAATTCAATGAGGTATTCGTAGTCTTCGGATACAGGTGCCTTCAAGCACTCAACAATTGCATTGTTTAGCTGGTGGGTTGAGTTAGACAGAGTTGGGCGTAACATTGCTTGTGGGTTGTATAACTCCGACCGAACCACGAGCCATTTATCACTAGCTGAAACATTGATTCGAGCCTGTCGATTGCCTGCTACCTTAGTGACTACAAACTGAATTCCATTTGCTTTGAGGTCTTCTGCAGCTTCAATAGGGGATACGCCCGGAGCACGCACGATGAATAGCCCCTGACCTGCACCGCGTGAAAGCGCTAGTGTTTTACGGGTATTCTGTTCGTAGTTGTGTTTACGAGCTGTTCTGACATGCACATCTCTTTGGTTGTGGCGATAATGGACTACATCTGGTGCAATGCAATTTAGTCGAGCAGCCTGAGCAAGTACTTCTCCCGGATGCTTCTTCGATGCACCGCCGAGGAAAACTTCTGTCACCATGATCATAATCGGAGTTGCATCAAGTTGGAGAGCTACATCTTCAAGGTTCGCGCCTGTCTTGGTCAACAAACCGAAGGAATCGATGTCTTTAACTTTGTAGCCTGGGCGACGTAATTCACGGCCGACATACAGCTCTTTGTTTTTCTGGTTCATGTTCTGCCTATAGCATTAATACTTACGTTATTCCTGTATGCCACCAGCAGGGATAATTGCTGGTGGCAGTCACGATTACTTGCCGTTGAAATTCACACCGATGAATCCTTGGATGTTTAGTTGTGTGCTCTTGGCAAAAATCGATGCACCGGTTTCACAAGCATCCGTAATAGATAATTCGTCGAAGATTTCTAATACTGTTTTGAGTTCAGCTAAGAAAAGTTCTTCTTGCTCTCCAAAGAAAACGACACCCATTTCGCCGTCTTCTGCGCCTTCCTCCTTGATGTTCATCATTGCCTGTAGTGTTTTAGGCAAATAGAACTTCTCGCGTTGTTTAAGGCTAAGAGTCAGCTGCGCATCTCGGTTACCTTCTAGTGCTTCAATCATCTCTAAATCGATGTCATCGATGACCCACTCAAGCTCACTGCGATTAACTATGATGACGCTTTCATCAAAGATGCAGCATTCTTCAATTGGGAGCTGATAGGTTTGACCGCGTTGATTTGTGTTCTCTATGCAAACGACAGACACATAGCCTTCATCAGCGTCGTAGTTAGTCGTTAGGTATTCGACGCCATTACGCTCAATTACGATGCCCGGTTTAAGTTTGCTTGCGTGATCCATGCTTCTACCTTTGAATGTTGAACGTGTTTGATAGAAACAATTAAATGCGATTTTGCTAAACGCACAATAGTACTGGACAGGTATTTGTAAGGATAAACGTTAAATTTTAAATGTGAAGTATAAGATTTGAGTAAATGAGCGACACCTTAGTTGGTCACGCTCATTTATAAAGAGTGGGAGTTATGCTCGGTCAGAGAGATTTTCTAGTGCGATGGCGAATTGTTTTACGACACTCGATGTAAGCGGGGGATGGTCTTCCACAACGCTGGCAGGAATGAACATTTGAGGCCATATTGAGTCGTTATCGATAAGCCCAATGTTGATGTGGCGAGTGCCATTAAATTTAGAATAAACGGGCATTAACTCAGTTATAGCGTTATCTCTCAAGGACATGTCTGAAAATTCTTGTTCGGCCATAACGCCCAAAACTCCGTGTCTTAGTACTACCGCAAATTCAGCCCCAGCCCATTTGGATACGATACTGTTCAGGTCTTTTGCGCGTTCAGCATCATAGTAAACGGTCAAATCCTCTGCGACAAAATCCCCGGCACAGTTGTACAGGTAGGTCGTATCGTTGATGTTGAATTTTGGCATGATGTTTTTGAGGTTTGAGCTCATGTTCGGTTCCTTAATGAAAACTGGCAATAGAACGCATTAGTTGAAAACAAGGTGTTTAAAACGCAAAATATGCGCCATGTGAGTATTTATAAAAACACGGTTAATTAAATGTGCAATAGCATTTGATTTCCATACTGCGTTCACTCAGTTGGACCGATATGTGAGGGTGAAGATTTGAAGACAATTCTCAAGCTGAGATACAAAAGTCTCATAGCTACTGTAGAGAAAGATAGGGCGCTGGCAGCACATGAAAGGTATTTGACTGGTGAGTTACCGGATCCTGTGAGCTTTGGTTGGAAGGGGATGGATGATGTCATTAAGGTATCGAGGAATATGCCTGTCGAACCACAGCCATATAACTGGATGTTAGGCATTGTCTCAGGATTTATTTTTGCACTGCTATTGGTGTTTATCCAAGACAAACAATTGTTATCTCCTTTGGTAGAACTAATACATGCGAAGGGTGGAGAACTAAAGGTAGTTCCTGGAGTGCCAGCAACCATTTCATCGTATGTGACTGACTTTGGCGCGTTCTATTTACTGGGGCTAATCATCAGTGCTCTGTACATGACCTTGGTAAAGGGGATTAAGCGCGTATATATCTGGCTGCTCATTACGCCTTTCCCGGCATTATTCATCGCGTTAGGGCTAATGTTAGTATCTATCAACTTTGAGCCCATGAACCTTCCGTTACTGACATGCTTATCTCAGCTGTGTGCCAATTACCTCCATATCAATTGGGATGTCTATGACAATTACCATCTTGTGAACTTCACGGTTGCATTCATTTTGATGTTGCCCCTTGGGTTATTTCACGCCAAGGCAACTCAAGATCAGAATGTGGATTACAAGCAGCAAGTCGAAAGGCAGTACGATGCTAACTCGTTCATGAAGCAATATACGACAGAGTTCTTGTTGTGGAATAGGAATACGTTTGAGGCAAACCAACTGTTTAAGGCGGCTGGTGAAGCCGAAGAGAAGCTGGCCAAAATCCTAAACCAAATCATGAAGAACCAAGATGTAGAAAAGCTGGGGCAACTGTACAAAGAGGAAAGCCCAAGGGAATTTTGGGTTTTAGCTTATGCACTTCTGCAGACGTTAAATGAGGCTACTGCAGTCATCAGAGAACACATGGATAGTATCCGAAGTTTTCATTCAATTGTGGAAGGTCAGGACACAGACTTTGAATACATTGAAAGTAAGTTTACCAAGCTATTTCATAAAGCTCTTGAGCCTCAGATCGGCACGTTGACTAAATTGGTAGATCAAGCACTAAGCCATAAGGAATTTAGCGCGGAACTGGAGCATTCAAATCGAATCAATGAGATGAATTGTACTGGCCCAGAATTTTGGCAACAGGTGACTACGATTAGTAACGACGTGAAGATGCTAAACGAAGAGATTTTAGAAATTGAGCGAAAAGAGCAGGGTAGAGAGATGCGTATTCTTACCGGGTTAAGTCAGACTCTCGCAGAAGAAATGCGAAAATCATTCAATGTAGTGACCACACAAATAGATTGGGTCAAAGGGCTGTAATTTATTTTGTTCGACATTGGCGCCTTGGTTTTCCGGGCGCCTTTTTTGTGTCTTGCGCGTTTAGTGAGTGGCCGTAGATTAGGAGAAAACCAAAAACAACCAAAGGCAAAACTATGAATCCACTAGTAATTAACCCTCTACAGATAAAGTACCTAACAAACGGGTGCGGTGAAGCGGTAGATGAATCATTCAAGTACCTGGACAAGCATCAGCTGGACTATGACAAAGAAGCAGGGCATACACTCACTGCTACAGAGTCGGAGTTTGTAAAAGAAGATGTTATCGGGCTTGCTGGTGGGTTGCTTCACTGTAATGTCGCGTATTCGGTCCTCTATAGTGGTACTAAGTTCCTCTGTTTAGTGCACAGTGAATCATTTGGGGAGGATTCGAACGAACAGTCGAGAGAAGAGGCTTACGACAATCACAAGCAAGCTCTAGAAGCGGCTAAAATGATGGCTGAAACATGCGGTGGTCATGTTGCGTGGCTATCAGAGCCAGATGATCTTTTCGCTGTAAGCAATGGCTTTGGCGGTGAATACGTAACGCGCATTCTGATTCCGTTCAGTCATGCCGAGCAATTTGGTTGCTACTCGATTTGGGCTAGTCACCTGAAAGGTATCGATTACTCGGTGCTCTATAAATTTACTAAGTTGAAAGCAATACTTCCTATGCTGGTACCCAACGCTAAGTTTACAGATCAGGAACTCAACGATTTGTGCAGCAGTGAGGACAGTTTGAAGGATGCGATTAATCGCTGGCTGAACAAGCAGCACGTAACCATAAAACCTCTTGTATCTCAAGTGCATCAAGAATATATCGACTTTGATATTGACGGTGCAACTAGAATCCGACGCGCTAAGATGCGATTAGACCTGAAAGATGGCGATGTTTTTAATGTTTACTATGACGTTAGCTCAAAATCTGGGGCCGAGTGGAAAGGTAACTTGGTTAACTCTATCACTCTCGCCAAGCTGTGATGAAATAGCAGACTAAATTTAGGTGTAGGTAGAAACCAGACACAATTAAGGCTCCAGAGGGAGCCTTTTTAATGCAACCGGTAAAAGTAATTTCTACGGATGCGTTACGATAACTTAACCTTCTCACTGTGGGTGCTTGGGTCAAACAAAAATAGTTTGGCTTTACCATCGTCAGGAAGCATTTTATTGATTGCTTCTAGTAGCTCCTGAGAGGAATGCCCGGGATCCAGAACAATGATTGGGGAGCCAGATGCAACCCGTTCATCAAGTAAGGCTTTCATGTCCACCAGCGGCCTTTCTTCATCTTTCTCTGACTCTGAATTTAACTTGTGGCCTTCGACCAACCTAACCAGTTCGTCGCCATCTGTAATGGAATAAGCGCGATTTATTAAAGCAAGAAAACGGACCTTTTCGGGTATCGATTTAGTACCAAGTTCAATACCGGAGAGTAGGGAAGAAGAGTAGCCAAGTGACTTGGCCATGTCTCTTAGAATGACATCGTGCTCAATTCGTAAAGCTCTTAGAAACTTTCCAAGTGGCGTTACTTTAACTGAGTTTTTACTAGAGTTGAGTGCAGGCAAAATCGTTCTTTCTGATGGATCAGACATGTCTAAAATCCCATATGTTTAATTTACAAGATTATTAAAAAGCAGTGGCAACAACCACTGCTTTAATATCAACATGACCATCATAAACATAATCTGGTAGATGGTCACAAAACAAAATTAAAAAGCTAATCCTGACATTTTAAAAACATTCCAGTACTAAGCTTGATATGAATGCGAAAGAAACTTTATTTGACTATCGACTGTGAATGCTCTCGGCTCAAGTTTAAATCGTTTGTTTTTAGATAACTCGTCGAGATAGTGGATAGTAAAATTCATAGCATCAAGTCCGTGCTTACAGATAGCTTGTTCAACTGTGGATAATGATTTAAACGCTTTGCACAAAACATCTGACGACAAAGCCTCTTTATGAATAAATATGTCCTTGTAGTTCAGGATGCGTTGCAGGGAATAGTTGATATACGTTTTTCGTTCAGCTGTCGCTAGGGCGCTGATTTCGCTGCTTAGCAGCTCTACTTGATCTAGGTATTCCGACATGGTTAAGCCCTTTTGTATTGGTCGAAATGTAAAATGGGTTGCATAAGACATGCTAGCCTACATACGAACCAGATAGATGAAGACGATTCTGGAATAAAAGATTGCCATAAGGCATAAGACGCGCAAGCGACAGGAAAGTAGAGTTTATATACTATTGCAACTATCTGACATTGCTAATGTAATTTGAAAAACAAACAGATATGGTACAAATGAAAAGAGACGGGTTACATATTCATGCACGTAATTGTTCTTTTTAACAATTATAAAGTATGTATAATCCCGTCTTTCTTGAAGTTGCCGTATGTTGTTTAAAACCGATTTTAAAACGTAGCGTTTACGGTTTTTACAAAGGCAGAGAAGCGGTCTAAGACGTTTAAATTAGTTACACCATACGTTAGATAGAACGCTTCCTCAGCCAAAATGTCATTGCCATCAAGATAGAACTTGGTGTTTGGGTGAGTGCGATTTAGCTCGTTCAGGTGTTTAGGATCTACAGACAGAATAGCTCTAAGAGCGAAGAAGTCAGTAGTCGAGTTAGCGTCCCATGTTTGATATGGGTCCAAGTCACCTACAGCGATCGAGCCATTGACTCCGTTAATATCTATTAACAGTGTCATGGTTTCCCCGTCGAACGAATAGGTTAGATCACCGTTACCAAACTCCGCTGCAATGTCAGTGAAAAGGTTGATGACGTTTGAAGGTGTTACCTCTACAACAAGGTCGTCAGACTCAATGTTGTTAGGTTGGTGATCTATACAATTTTGAGTTGTTTTAGCGTTAAACATAATTTTTTGGCTCATGTTTATTTTTGTTATATGTCACAAGTAAGCGATGGTCAGTTATCAACTTATGTTGATCATTTATAGTTATTTGACCTAGTAAGCTCCCTAAAATTGAAACATTCATTTTTTGGGAGAAAGTCACAATAATTGAAAATGAGATGTTTTCAAAATTTGTACGATTGGTAAGTTAATTAATGTGCTTAAAATTCCAATGCTGTTAACTAACAGTTCAATTATAACAAGCACTTAGATTTTTTTTGTTCATCGAAAAATATTAGGGAAATTGTCATTTGTGAATCGAAATTTCGTTAACTATTTGCTTCAAAAGCCATCAAATCGGCACAACTGGTTTAATAGAGCCTGGTTGATGTGCCGTGCCTTGGTGCTATATGGCTGTTTGTCGTTTGTTAGCGCACAAGCTTTACCATATGAAGAAGTTTCGAGGGCTGTTCACCCGTTAAAGGTGGGTGTCATTATTAGCAGCAGTGCTAACAAATCCAATTTCATAAACTATGAACGCTCATGCATTGTTAGAGGTATGGCGCGTTCATACTTCTTGAACAACAGTGACGCTCAGATCCGTTTTATTTTCGAAGAAGTAAGCGACATTTACGCGATGGCAAGTGCCAAAGCCGCTCAAGATCTAGTTAAACAGAGTGTTCAGCTTGCGGTGCTCCATTTAACGTCAACTCAAGCTGAGGCTGCAGCTGATGTATTTTCTAATGCTGGCATACCCTATATCACAAGTGCTACCTCACTGAATACCATCAAGCCTGGTTATAAAGGCGTTAGCATTTCATCTTCAAACAAAACGATGTCTAAGATTATTGCTCGTTACTTTATGGCTAACTTTCAATATCGCTCAATCGTCGTGGTACCGAATCTCTTAAATAACTACTCAGATGAATTTAGTGAGTTGTTTAAAAGGGAAATCTACAGCCTTGACCATCGTAAACACATCAATACCTATCCGTTTGGCCTTGAAAACGAACGACTTGATGATCTGGTGGCTCGTATCCCCGATGGAGCCTTTGTGTTCGCACCGTTATACAACCCCAAGATAGGTGTGCTTTACAACCGTTTAGTAAGGGCCGGGAAAAAGGACATTATTTTCTTTGGTGGAAACGTGCCAATGAATAGAACTGAATTTTTAAAAGTGTCTGGTGGTATCTCCGAGGATGTACGAGCGCTGTTTATATCTGATTGGGACATAGACCATCCAGCTACTAGCAAAAGTACTCTTGAACAACGAAGAGCACAAAGTTCTATCCAACGCATTGTGGATGCCTATTGTGATGTCGACGGCGTAACAACACATGTAACGGTTGCATACGACCTAATGAAAATGCTGATGGCAATAAGTGATGATTTCAAGGAAGGAACAACACCAAAAGAACTTATGCGGATGATTAAACAGTCACCCTATAGCACTGTTACTACGGGTAACCACTTTTCATTTGATGATGATGGATTTGCTTATAAGCCTATGTACCTGTTCGAAATGACAGGTGAGAAGCTTATTCACCTTGAAACATTTGAACCGCTTAAACCTTAAGTGAAGGCATAATGAATTATCTTAAACATAATGCGATGATTATATTCACTGCGAGCTTTATAATTTTCGCAAACTATGGGCTTTTCTTCCTTTCAGGTGTTGATTCTACGAACCGCCTGAGAAATGAGAAGGGTGTGTTTGTTGAAGCCGCTCATTACAGGTCCACTTCTGACTTAGTGTATGAAAATGCATACTACTTCAATGTGGACGGGCTTGAACGTCATATGAAGGCGTTCATTGAGCGATTTGAAAAGCAGGCACCGTTTATTAGTGCGTGTATTAGCTTGAAGTTGAGTTCCGTTGATGGCCACCAGCAAGCAGAAAGGGTGGCTTGTACGCGTGAAGATACGTTGGCCATGATCAGTTCTATGCCAACGCGAGAAACATCACGTGGACAATCTCTATTAAAAATTGGTGATTTGGACTTAGGTAAAGTCCAATGGATTGTTTCGAACCGGGTAGGAATGCCTTGGTATGAACACATGTCCTTAAACCCTTATTTATTCTTTCTCTTTGCGCTGTGCCAGCTTGGGGTGTTTTGGTATGTTCATCGATACTACGAAATGCGCCGTGACCGTCAGATTGCTGCGTTAAGAGAAATACCAGCGTCACCTGGTGAGACGATTTCCGATGTCCGTTTGAGGAACATTCAAAAAATCATATCCAAAAACAAGCGTGGCTTTGTCCTGAACAAAGATTTTCTATACGCCACGTACAAGCATCCATACGCTACATTGCACTTTACGAATGGCACGAAACAGAATATCCGCTGCTCAATGGCCGAACTGGAAAACTCATTTAGTGACCAGTATTTGAAAATTAGCCGAGCGTGCGTGATCAACACGGAGATTATTGGTGAGTACAGCCAAATTAAACTCGGTCGAAGCGATAAGGATCACGTGTTGATGATTGACGTAAAAGGGGAAACCACAAGGCAGGAAATTGGCGCGGTTTACTTTGCCTCACTAAAAGATAAGTTGATGAAAGTTAGTTCCAACAAAGCCAAGATAGAACCAGATAACAACAGCGAACAAGTTGACGAATAAAGAAGGGAGCATGACGCTCCCTTTTTCCATTATATGGCGCCAGAAGATTCAGTACTGAACGCGCCTTTAGGTAGTGTCCAAATCTTATCATCCGGGACAAAGATAGGCAGAGTGTATTCCTTTCGGAATGATTGCTGTAACGCTTCCTCGTCATCGATAATAAACGGGGTAGTGCTGGTGGCCCTCTCAAACACGTTCTTGCCGCTACGGGCGATTGTGACCCCAAATTGGTCTTCGTAATCAGCAACCTCTAAGATTTTTTCTGGCCAATACTCATTAATCGTTGCAAGTACCCGGTCAGAGGAAAAGATACAGAGCTTACAGCTCGAGCGACCCCAACCTAAGCGATATGGTACAGGTGGTGTAATTCTCCAGTCAGAAAGTATTTGCCATACATCTTCTTCGGTTAGATGAAGCACATTTCTCCAAGAGTCGATATAACGCGGCTTTTTCGGGTTTTTACTCTTCCTCTCAGTATCTACGGCATGCGGGGCAAGTTGTGACATTTTCGCTCTAGGGGATGATTCAGCTCTCCTTTCACCAGTTATGAACAGGATACGTTGGCCAAGGAATCTGTCTTGATTGGTCAAGGCTCTTTTAGCTGGATCAACTTTGAGTGAAGATGAGCACCATCTCGTGCTTAATGACCCGCTTTGTTGAGGAAACTTTCTACGGGTGCCTGGTTTGCATGTTTCGCGGCCAAGCTCAATGATGCCGGCAGGCGTTTCAAATGAGTGAGGGTGGGGAATAGAATTATGTTTTAGCATCTCCCCTCGAAGCCCTTTATTTAGCCAGCTGCAGTACAAAGGGATTCCGAACGCTTCTGCAAGCTTCTTGTTGTAGGAGTACATGAAGTTCCAATCAAAGAAGATGTCATCATTTAGAGGGTCGCCGTCGACATGGTTGTGCCAAAGTTCAATTTTCTCTTTGGGGTACCCCATTTCCAATAAGCGGCATAATCCCGCGATACTATCTTTACCTCCACTCATGCTCACGATGGCAAGGTCATAATCACTCAGATCTAAATCGGGACAGTCAAATCTTACGTGAGGGTCGGCAGGTTCAAGAGCTATAAGACTGTCACTTCCGAAAATATCTAATTGAACATTGCGACGAATTGAAGGGATAACGACGCTATCATCATAGTGGTCAGTATTGGTCATTTTCATATGATTTTTACCAGAGTGATAATGAATTGAATTTAAAAAAACAATATGTCAAAGTTCATTACCTGCAATGGTAATAATTATTTAAAACGCTGTATTTTGAATGTGATTGTTTATCAGGTATAATTGATGGGTTCTTATGAAGGCGGTCTGTAGTTCACTGGGAGAACGCTCATAGCGTGAGTGGTTGGCAAGGTGAGGGATAGCAACCCGAAACCATCTCCAACCGGTTTGCAAGCCGATGCGGGTTCAAATCCCGTCAGACTGTCCCCATAAGAATAATGGCCAGCTTATGCTGGCCACTGTTCAACTCCAACCACAACCCCTTGGGATCATCCAAGAGTGTTCCGGTTTACCTGTCTTCATGTCAGGTGTCATTGGGAACGTTTTACCCGTTATTTTTTCCAAGTCAGCCACCGACACCAAGTATTTATCAAGTACTGCTTTTTTCATGCCTGCTTTGTTTGGCAATATCCAAGCAAGCGCCCGGTCTTTACGTACAATGAGTTTGTAGAAGTAACCTGGTGTGACTATGCCATGAGATTTGAGATAGTCAGAATTGGCTGGTGTCGCACCTGCTATGATGCCGCCGTAAATCTCAAGAGGTTCTATATCACGGTAGCATTCAGCTATTAACTCAGTCTGCTTCATCGCGCCCCGGTTTAAATCTCGATGTTGTGGCCAGATGTTTACCATGAAGTTTGTCTGTTTAATGCCTAGTTCTGAATTATCAATATGATTCGCTGGTACGCCGTGGCCGCGGTCAAACGTACTCTTGCCGTTTACCTTGTAAGTCGATGTGCTTGTTTGCTGGCAACGGGCAGGTACCTCCGGGTCAAACTCAAAATCTTGTTTGCGGTCTATGTCGCCTTTGTCTCTCCCAAGGGTGTAATGATATTGGACTGCCCCGCGTAGATCACAGTCGATGTCCAAATCAAAACCTTCATATTGTCGGTGGATAATCTCAGCATTTGCTATGCCGGCAAAACTTAACAGCATAGTAAACAGAACGGTTCTCATGTTTTAGTTCTCTCCGTAGATGGTATGCATGGATGATTGATTTCAATGACTCACAAATGGCGCCAACTCAACTGATGGCTAAAGGTTTTGCGAGATAACGGAAAAAGCGGCCATAAAGCCGCTCTTACCGGATGCAACCGTAGTTAGGCGCATTTGATTGGTGATGTTTCAAGACTCTCTTTCACTGAGATCACGTTTGTGATTTCGAAGGTTGAACCTTCGTGATAATGAGCCCGAATGCGATTACTCACATCGACTTCAATGTCGCTATGCGCTGGTGGTTCACCGTCGAGAGTTTGTACATGGTACGTTTCTTCGTGCTCGTCATCGATCAGGATGTCTACTGCAAATATGTTCTTCAAATTGTCGTTGAATAGGTCACGGAGCAACGTTGCGCGTGTTTCTTCCACTGGTAGTTCATCTACTGGCAGTTCTTTGTTTTGGTTGCCAAGTTCAAAGCGATAGGCCATCAGTAAGGTAGATAGGTCGTTCTTGCTTATCTCGCAGGTACTCAAATCAGATTCGTTACCAAGTGCTGCGCGGGCTAGGCGAGTGAACACA
Organism: Vibrio sp. L85; assembly: GCF_963871815.1. Lineage (NCBI taxonomy): Bacteria > Pseudomonadati > Pseudomonadota > Gammaproteobacteria > Vibrionales > Vibrionaceae > Vibrio > Vibrio sp. L85. The sequence continues at coordinate 147,073 of NZ_CAWMYL010000143.1, read as the reverse complement.
CTTGAAATATTTGTCGTATTGGTTGTTACCATCTTCTTCATACTCTTCTGGTAATTGGTTAACGAGCTGGGCCAGTTCGTTAAATTCGTTAAAGCCCAGCGGTTTTGTGCTTAATCGCGGTGGGCGCTTATTTGCTAATAGCAAGGGAACGCTTTGGTGCTTCGGGCATATACTGCCAGCCTGTGATTTTGTGATATGTCTGGTCAATAATTTCACCATTACGTAAGTAATTAACGCCATCCCAAAGTGCTTCAAGTACTGAATTAGGAACGTCCTCGTGGTCATACTCGATCAACACTAACAGGTTCAAAATGCGCTCACGGCCATTTAGTTGTGGTTTTAAGTCCATCAAATTGAAATGGTGCTCAACGTTTACATCTTCGACTAGAGATTCAATTTGCTCTGCCGTCGGGCATTTCCAACCATCTTCTATGAAGTCTGAAAAGTGGTTAACGATGTTCTCTGAGCCACCTTGTTTCTGTATAAGGGATTGCATTAGACGCAAAGCGACAACAACAGTGGTTTGGTTTTGAGGGTTAAGAAGCTGCGTGTCTTTCATGTTGATTACCTTGAATTGAATTAGTCATTCAACGGTAATCGAGTTCGACCAACGCGCAATAGAGATAAAAAGGGATTTAGGTAAACGGTGTACCAGGGGGAATAGGTAATTGGTACACCGGGAGAATGGATAAGATGAAGCTAAGCTACGGTTGCTTTCATTACTACAACATGACGCGGAGAATCATTTAGTGATGTTTTTGGCTTGAATTGAGCCAGTTCGTCCCATTCTTCGCCAGCGCAAATGCTACCAAACGAGTGGGCAGCAAATGGCAACTGATCAAGTGACTCGAAAGTCGTATACGCAGTGCTGTCATTTTCGTAGTCAGTCAAAACCCATTGGTCGCCGTTGTGTGAAACACTTAAGGCTATGACGTTGGAATAATCTATTGTTGGGATAGCCAGTATAAGTGGACTGTCAGTTACTTGATCCACAAAGGCAAGAGCACGCTCTTTCGTATCAAAGCATCCACAGAAAAGAGGGGATATACACCAATTCGAATCAATGACTTTTTCGATAAATTGTTTAGCAAACATTGTAGGCAAACTACCGTGTATGGAAGTGATATACCGTGGATTGTGGCTGTCAGTGATGTACTGAGTAAAGTCGTAAAGGGGAGTTGTCGCAGATGTCATTTGAAGTAGTCCTATTTTGTTTAGATAGCACCAGTTTACGGGTTCGGTAGAACCCGCAACTATCAACTCATTCACTTATCGTCTTCTTCCTTCTCATTCGTTACTGTGTGCTTCTGTGGAGCACCCAATGTAATTAAATATAAGCAAATAATAATTGGTAGAATGACGGTAACAACTGGGCGTACTTGGTCAGGAGTGATAACCCCTTTAGTGAACCAGACATAGAGCAGGGATCCAGACATTAATAGACTTAGGATGATATAAAACCCAGCTATGAATTTTCCTGTTTTTGTCCCGAAAAAATTCAATAGCCAGTTACTTATTTGAGGTGTCATTAATCTCTCCTGTGGGTGAATGACAATGGTGCCGGGCACAACTACCCGACACTGATAAAAAGGTCATGCAAATAGTTTTAATGGAGGCAAAGAATCAATCAATTGCGCCCCGTATTTTTTGCTACTCAGACGGCGATCGAAGATCAGCACTTCGCCGCTGCAATCAGCTGATCGAATAAGACGACCCACTTGTTGAATGAGTTTTGCGCTCGCTTCTGGCAGGCTCAACTCAAAGAAAGGGTTACCACCGTTTTTACTGATGAATTCGCTCTCAGCTTCATCTACAGGCTCTTTAAAGTTAGCGAAAGGTATCTTGGCAATTCCAACACAGGTCAAATATTCACGTGGTAAATCAAGCCCTTCTCCTAGTGATGCGACCCCGACTAAAATCGATTTGAGGCCATTATCGATACGCTCTTTGTGTCTACGAATCAAATTAGGTCGGGTATCTTGCCCTTGAATAAGCATGTAAGCTTTAAGTTCCGGTGATACCAACTCAATGTAGCGATTCAACTGACGGTAGGAGGTAAACAACATAAGCATCGCTTTGTGTTTTTGTGCCATTTGTCCTGTGTAGTGAACAATTTCAAGTGTGTGCTGTTCTTCGTTTTTAGCTGTAGGTTCTACCTTCATTGGTGGAATGATTAGCTTAGCTTGGTTCTGATAATCGAACGGGCTATTCACGCGGCAATACTGGGTACCATCATTCGCGCTTAGGCCAGCTTCAAGCATAAAGCGGTCAAAGTTACCAAGGCTTGTCACGGTTGCGGATGTTAGTACCGCGCCAGCTGCTTTCGACCATAGCGTGTCTTCAAGTTCTTTACCTACGCTGATTGGCACTGCGTTAAATGAGAGGTCAGGTCGACCATTACCGCCGCACGATACCCATTTAGCGATAGCTGACCCTTTCTGCTCAATCTTGGTGAACATCTGCCACATATCTGCAAAACTCTCTGTATGTGCCTGTAGGCGATTTGATTCAGACAGAATTTTTTCAATAGCAGGTGTGGAAGGGATTTTGCGTTTTTCCAAAGCTTCTTGAAGCTTACTTGTGTGAGCTGACACGCAACGGTTAATCTTGCCCGACAGCGTTGATAAATTGCTAAGCGATGTATCTAACACTGATGGTAATAGACCGTCTTTAAAACGGTAAATTTGCTCTTGAGAGTAGTCACTAGAGAAATTGCAGTTTGCCAAAAGCATGTCAGTAACTGAGCGTAGTTCCTCTACACAGCCTTTCACAACTTCATCAAGCTCTCTGCCATCTTTAACGATAGATTGGCTGATCTCTTGACCATGTACCATCGAAAGCTTGGACACCGCTTGTGATACCTTTTTAAGCCAAGAAAGGCTACCTTCAATAGTTACTTTTTGCTCAAAGGAAGAACGGAATTGCTTTGGGATATGATGTGCCTCGTCGATAACCCAAATGGCGTCTTCCGCTGGCGGTAGGACATTGCCACCATTCGCTAAGCTGGTCATGGTTAACGCATGGTTTGCAATAATCACATCAGTTGTATCCAGAGTCTTACGAGCGTTATGGAAAGCGCATTCTTCGAAGTAGGGGCAAATACGCTTAGTGCATGTGCCTGACTTACAGTTCACTTTGTTCCAAAGCGTAGAGGCGATAACTTCACCTGTCACTGGCCAGTTATCCATAACCCCGTCCCAACTTTTGTTGTCGTAGTTTTCGATCATGCGCTCAAGTAGTTCAGCGTCTGCACCAGAAACTTTCTCTACAGGTTCTTGAGAGTCGAATAGGGTATCTTCGCTACGGGCTGGTGGCGCGCCCACAGCAACGGTTTCAACATCACGGCGGCACAGGTATCGGTTACGGCCTAAAGCCACCTTAAACGTCATGTCAGGTCGTATAGATTGAAGTAACGGTAGGTCTTTGAGTTCTAGCTGACTCTGCAAACTTACGTTGGCAGTTGAAACGATCAGTTTCTTGTTTAGCGCCTTGGCTAAGACGATCGATGGTATAAGGTATGCAAAAGTTTTACCTGTACCAGTGCCAGCTTCCGCAGCGATGATACGGCGCTTCGCACCTTCATTTTGCGCGTAGACACCACCAAGCGTTTTAGCAATTTCTGCTATAAGAAAGCTTTGCTCTTTTCTCGGCTTAAAACCAGAGAGAGCATCCTGAACACTTTTATATAATGTTCTGATTTCTTCTTTGGTTTTGTCATTCAAATCCAGTTGCTTGGCTGGTGCTTTCTCAATCATGTGGTGACTCTCCATTAACTTTATACCGTGATGGTAAGACGGTTTAGTCAACGCGCAAGTCACTAAAAAATAGTGGAATTATAAAACTCAGAGTAGGGTGTGGGTTGTGAAAAACTGCCAGTACTGGGAGTAAATGGAAGACAAAAAGAAGAGTAGAAACGCAGCCACTTTGTAACTGTCAGTAATAGAAACACAAAGAGAAAATTAACCACAAAATAAATGCACCCGTTGTTAGTAATGGCCATAAGAACCCCACTAATTACGGATGCATTAATGCACGTTATTTTATGATTTCACAATGGCTAAACATGTTCTCTTCCCCGCCCTCTAAATTGCCTTTTTTATCAAATTTCAGGCGAACAAATTTGCCATCTGGATATGGGCCATTGGCATCATACTGTGTTCTAAGTTCAAAGTACGCTCTTTCACTTTCACCATTATTTTTCTTTGTAATTACATCTGCTTCGAATCCATGAGGATTTTCTTTAATTACAGTAACCGTTCCCGGTGCATAAGAGAATTTAGTAAGGTCGAAGACCTTGCCAGTGTTTTGAAGATTCCAGTACAGCTTATTGCCATTCTTACGGGTAAACTGATAGCCATACTGATCAGAAAAGCGCAATTGACAAAAAATATTCAAGTTCGGGTCATTTAAGTTTAAAGGCTGGTATGCAGCTGCTGCGTAACCTGAACTCAATAAAGATATTACTGCTAGTGTTTTTAATCCCAATTTCTTCATAATCATTCCTATACTCCGAAGATAACTGTCTTCGTCACTGTTCTACTTTTAATATTGCGGCGTTTTTCAAGGTAGTTGTCATCATTCGCTTGTTTATTAAGCAGCTTCTCTCTCTGGATTTAGATGTACGTCACCAACTGGCTTACAGTTCCTGATATCACCAGGCCATCGTTCGGGTTTTCGCTTTTTTGCAGCGAGTAATACCTCCGCTCGACGCTTCAAGATCTCTTCGTCTTTTCCGTTATGACGCTCTAAGGGCGTGACGTAATTTAGCTTGCTGTGCTTGTGCTCGGTGTTGTACCAGTGCACGAAGGCTTCAACCCAACCTCGACTGCTTTCGAGATTTTCAAAGCCCTTTGTCGGCCAGTTCGGCATGTACTTAACCGTGCGGAACAACGACTCGACATACGGGTTATCATCACTGACTCTTGGGCGGCTATACGATGAGGTAATGCCTAGCTCATCCATCTTCGCTTTGAACGTCAGCGACTTCATAGGCGCACCGTTATCTGAGTGAAGAACTAGCGGTTGATTGAAGCACTGCTCTCGCATCAAGGTTCGTTGCAGGAGCTGTGACGCTAACTCACCGCACTCACGTTCATACACCTCATAGCCCACGATTTTTCGGCTGTAGATGTCCTCTATTACATACAGATAATAATGCTGGCCTCGAACCTTTGAAGGCAAGTAAGTGATATCCCATGTGTAGACTTGATTCGAGCCTGTCGCCGTATAAGTCGTTGGCTTCACTTGCTTTTGTCTACTCCTCTGACGGCCTCGGTTGTTAAGTTGTCCTTGAGCGCCCAACACCCGATAATAGCTCGACTCTGAGGCGATATACTCACCTTTATCAAGCAGTGTCGGCACTATTTGAGTCGGGGGTAAGCTCGCGAACTCTGGGCGGTTACATACCTCGATAATCGCATCACGCTCTTGCTTTGACAGCTTGTTAGCTGGCTCTGGTCTGAGGCAGGTCGGTCTTTTATCCGCCTGAACCTTTCCTTGTAGATACCATCGACGATAGGTTCTCAGATCAATTTGAACCTCATGACAAGCGCGTTCTATGCGACAACCATTTTGTTTGGCTTCGTGGATAAGAGCAATCAGGTGCTGCCTTTCATCGGTTGAGGTTAGTCGTCCTCTGGCTCTTCCCCGTAAAAGGCTCTGAGCTTTTTTCGCAGAACCAACAAGGCAGCAGTTTCAGCGAGCGCCTTTTCTTTGTGGCGTAACTCTTTTTTCAGCTCTTTAATTTCAAGTTTATCGGCTTTGGCCTGTTTCTTTGCTTCAGCTTCCCGTTCTTTGCTTGACTGAAAGCCTTGCATACACTCTTCTCGCCAACTCTGAACTTGCTCTGGAAAGAGACCTTTTTCACGACAGTAATGGCTGAGTTCACTCTCCGTCATCGAGTAGGTTTCGGCAACGATGGCAAGTTTGGTTTGAGCAGACCACTGCTCTGATGAAGTGTTACTATTTGGCACTGCGGCTCCTGAACGTCTGAGTTGCTGCCGCCAATGATACAGGGTCGCGGTGCTAACGCCTTCTTCTTTTGATAGCTGGCTCACTGACATTGAGTATGGAGGCAATAGCTTCTTCAATATGGCTTCTTTTCTTTCTGCTGGAATGCGAGACACAATTCATTCTTACCGCCCTAAACTGGTTAAATTTTAACAGTGACAACTATCCTGCCAGAGGGGGATTGTTAGGGGCTATGTTTTAGCACGGAAGTACTAAGTTAATCGAATGAAAAACATAGTTTTTTGTACAATGTTAAATTCCAATATCCCAAGAATTACCTTCTTGTCGACGCTCCCAAAGTAGCGCTATTGCTTCATCTCTTGTTTCACAACTATCGATCACTACCATGCCGTACCCTTTGGCTAGTTCAACATCCCATTTCTTCGTTTTGATATTGAAACAACAGACACCTTGGCAGGTGATTTTATCTTCGAGAAAAACAGGGCAGTTTTCTTGGCCACTCAACCACGGCTTTTCTGCCAAATGGAAATATTCATCGCTATAAACATCAGTAAGGATAGGGGTCACTTTGTCACCTTGTTTTGTTTTGCCAACTGCTCACGCTTTTCTACTGCTTGGTAGGTTTCTTCGGTCGTTGCTCCGCGCCAAATTAAGTTACGGTGAATGGCTTCACCCATAAATTCAGGATTAATCAAATCACGTGAACCAATAGCATTCACAAGCTCTCTATCGGTCATATTCGACATCGCTACACGTACATGTTCACGAATAGGCATATCACCTACAGGAGTGGGGTAAGTTCGTGCAATTTGATCCAGTGGGTAAGCTTGTGGAACCTCATGCCAAAAAAGGTCAACCTTCAAACTGTCACCATTTTGAAGAAGCCATGAACGGCCATCTTTTAAAGCCTCATTCTTGGTCATACCGAGAGTTTTATATATCTCCAAACCAAAGTTGATTTGATCCACGCCCAATTTCTCAGCGGCAAGTTTCAGTGCCAACTTTCGTAGGTGTTTTCCCGGCAACTCGCCAATCGTTTTTGCGGGTCTTGCATAGTCACCATTCGGGCCACATGCGATATAAGTTGGAATTCGCTCTGGCAGTACATCGATTTCATTGGTGTTGTAAAAATCGCACTCATTCTGATAGTGAGTGATAGCAGGATTCAGTTTCAAAATGGGTAACCCTCAAATGTTTCTTCTGTAAATACCATTCCCTGCGCCGAGGTTTGGACAGTCACTGGAGCTGGGTGCTCTATAAGTAATGGCTGGTCATCTTCCTGCTTTTCTTCGCGTTCGCTTTCACAAGGGCCATTACACATCGCTTGCACGTGATGTTTCCAAGAACGACGCAATTGGATGTCTGTAAAATGGGGTTCAAACTCACCAAGCAGTGAACCATCAGGGGCGGTAACCACTGTTTGATTTGGATTAGAACGGTTTATAAGGATTTCATCAGGGTGAATAGCTGCCATTTTTATTCTCTCTATATTTAATTTTTGTGCCCACAGGTCTTGTTGGTGGGGCTGTTTATGATTAGTCGATGTCAATTAGTTCATTAGATGGAAGACGTTTGAAGTACTCGTTGCCTTTATCAGAAGGCTTGAAACAGCGGCCATTAGGTGAGAACACTGCAACGACTTCTTCGCCATCAAAAACGTCACCGCCCAAGGTGTAACGGTTGTAATCTTGCTGTTCTGTGTGTTCGCGCCATTTCTCTCTGGCATCCTTTAGATCAACCACATCAATGAATTCTTCTGTCTCGATAGCGTAGCTATGAGTCAATGTTCCAACGCGAAGCTTAAGTTGACCTGTCGTTGTCGGTTTCGAATTTTGTTTTGTCATGAGCGTTATCTCCTGTGGTTTGATTCCATTAAAAGCGAGTTAGCGAATCACACAAGATGCTCAGGTTTAGGTTTGATGATTGAAAGGCGCCACGTAACAGCAGCGCCATTTTTAGAGTTTGGTTTAGATAGGTAGGGTTGTTTGAATCGCTACGCGCTGACCGTCAGAGAACAACCGAGTGAATGTTTCCGTTCGCTTTTCAAAATTCGTTGCTTGATGATGGCGGCAGGTGAATGACTGCCAATAAGCAAGCTTTAGCCCCTTAAGAAGCTGGTCTTCTATATCGCGGGGAAAACTGCACAATAGGTTTAAGCAATACTCTTTCGCGTCTTCTTCCTGCATGTCAGATACATCCAGTTCCCAAACTGCTTCCATTGATTCATTCCATAGCTCGACAAAAGCAAACACATTTTCCTCGATAGCCTCTGCCGCCGAAGTAAAAGCAAGTGGGTCTTCATATTCCTCGGTGCAATCATGTCTTGCATATTCAGTGGAGCGGAGCGTTTTATCTTTAGTGATTTCTACGTTTACCTCACGCAGTAATTGGGAACCAATGCGCGATGACGACTTCTCATTCCCTAGAACGGCTGCAGTTCGGCAGGCATCGAAACTTGCATCAAAGCCGTGGATATGCGCGAGAGTTTTTCGTTCTTCATAGACACCACCTCGGGTTACTTCGGAACAAGCTAGAAAATGAGCTCCAGTAAATAGCCTCTCCTTATTCGGCGCCTTTAATTCAAAGAGCTGTTCAATTTCCAAAGGTGACAATCTGACGGGTACATTGACTTTGACCTCTTGGCCATCAACAACCTCGATAGTCGAAATGTACTTCTTGCAGGGTATACCGACGCGAATAGGTGCAAAACTTAGTGCTTTCATCATGGACATAGCGTGCTGGCCAATGTCTGGTGCCTTATGAATCGGCAGGATCACATCACAACGACGTGCTAACCACTTAATCACCGATTTGTTCTCTTTGACTATCGCTAAGCTGGCCGCTGGGTCAAATGGGTTGTCTGGTATGACGATACTTAGCTTTTTAGCATGGCCTTTGAAAGACTCCACGATACGCTTATACCGCGAGAATACTTCTTGAGGTTCTACGAAGTTACCTTTGCCAACTTCGGTAATGACACCGTTGTCGAGAAAAGCTCGGTTTCCCCTAATCAATGACTGTTTCATCATGTCGAGTAGGTGAGGTTGCTTGATGTCGCTAACGTAGGCAAGAGAAGCGCCCAAGCAAGCGTTGGCAGCTGAATAGCCGGTAAACTCGTCAGCTGATGCTAAGCCTGACCGATACAAAACAGGTGAAAATGGTTTTGGTATGTTATTGAGGATCTTCTTTAGTCTACCTCTAAGAACTCCAACGCCAATGTGTTTACGGCAAAAGTACGTCGAATTGAAGGTATTAAGCAGCTTCTGGGAGCTTGGCTTTTCAGTCATCATGTCGAAGACTTTCAAATAGTCATTTGACAACACGACAAACAAATCGCGGGATTTCTCTGCGTATTGCTTCAACAGCTTATTGGCGCCTGCTGTGTGCTTATCAACATACGCTTGCATCGCCGCGGTTTGGGTTCGCTTAGGCATTTGCTGATCATAATGGCCAATGACCTGTTTAGAATGAATCAGGCCATGTAAACCTGACAGTATAAGCACTTCAAAGTGATCGTGTACATTATCTATGTTCGCACGAATTAACTCGTACACATGACCCAAATATAGGTCGAAAGCTTGAGCTTCGGTCTGAGCTTTATTGTCACTGCAACCGATGATTAGAAGTGGTTTAGCCATTGAATCTACCTCAGTTATGCCGCTCGTAGAGAGTGAAACAGTTCGCCCGATAAATGTTTGCTGTCTGGAATGCTTGAGCTGGTACCAATGTCGATAAATGGATGCTCGTTTAAAAGCTGTTTGACAAAATGTGGCCATTCTTCAAGTGAGTCGAAGGGACGGACAATATCGTTGTAGATAACTTCAATCTCGTTGGCTTCTGTTACATAGCCTGCAAATAGAACATTGCAGTACTCGGTATTGAACTGCTTCTGGGCTTCTTCTTTGCTTGGGAATGAAAATAGGCATAAGGACACACGCGGGGCTTCCGTCGCGCATGTTTTAGGATGCTGGTGGAGAGAGACAATTTGATGGATTTCAGGATTCACGTAAGCACTGTCCCAACTATCATCTGAGTAACGCCCATTTCCGGTTATAAGGCACTGCTCATGACAAATATCACCATCATCAAATACACGGTATAGAGTCAGATCTTGCGATTGATAGACGCGTGCCTGACCGTGAAAAAGTGGAGTGTGGCTAACGTGTTGTAGGTGAGGTAATAGGTAGTCGTATAGTTTCATCGTGGAATCTCCTGTGCTTGAGATTCAATTTTCCGACACTTCTCTAATCGCGCCAGTGGCTGCAGGCTGGCAAGTTGCCAACCTGCATGGTCAAGTTATGCAGCTTTGAGCCAGTCGTTAACACGCTGTTTGATGGCTTCAACAACAATCTCTTTGTCAGTCTCAAACATAGAGTTTAATTGTTTGTCCTTAGCATCCCTCATATCGTCATAAAAGGTCTGTGTAATATGACTAGCAAAGTTTGAGTTCCCTTTGATATGCCGAATGCCGCTAACGAATGCCAGATCGGTGGTGGCCGACGCCGGGTTAGAAATGACGGCATTGATATATTGAAGCACCCCTTCCACGGTTGCATTCAACTCAAGCTCAAGGTATTGGCCAATCCGAAATACTGCCTGCTTGTAAGCTTTCATGGTCATCGCATCTGCAGGTTTGTTCATGACTTCCTTGATGTACTCGCCAAGCGATGCAAGATATTTAAGCTCAACCTCATTTTGGTAAGGGCGATGTATAGAATAATTCACGGCGTGCTCTAGGCCGTAAAGGTGAAGAAATACTTCCTCATTACCTGTCCACTGCTCTTTGATCTCAGAGGCGCTACGACGAATTAGTGGATAAATTGCTTTGTAATATTGGTCACAATCCTCTGTTAAACGAAACTCTTTGTAGCAGTTCGTGATAAAGCTTTCATAGTCAAAAGAGACATCTTGATGGGATTCTGAAAGGGGTGATTGTGCAAATTCTTCCGGTGTAGCAATGCCGGTAACATGGAACGTCCACAGAATGGAGTCGACAAACTTAAACGGTGTCCCGCCGTAAATCATGATTTTATTATCGAAGTCTACAGGAAGGTTTTTATCTGTTGAGCGAATTCCCATTAGTTGACCCGAAAAGTGTATTTTGTGATTCATTTTGCTGTTCCGTATTCATTCGGCACCAAGAAATCACGATTTAAGTGGTACTCTTGATGCCAGATAGTTTGAGAGATAATTTGAAGGGAAGGAACTGGTTGCCAACCCATTCAATTGAACTGACAACAAGTATCTCTCACATTGGAAAACGCGCTAGATGGGAAATGCTTAGTGACTATTTGAAGAATTGGACATAAGCCACGAATGTAAGTAGAGCTGGACCAACTGAAAGGAAAAACACCACCATTGATTCATATGAATCGTATCTCAATAGGTCGATTGGCGTTTTCACTGGTTGTTGAACAACAACAGCCAATTTATGCTGCACCATCGTTCTAATTTTAGGGGTGACGATCCTGTACAGAGAGATGATGGCCAATAAGTTCATCGCTGCTATGACCAATTCAACCACATACGATGCCTTTACCGGATGCAGTAACAATGTAAAGACACCCATTTGCAGTACCAGATAAGCAAAATACTTCATTTGTGTTCCCTTCTGTTAATAAGCCAATCGTGTGTGATTATCTGGATAGCCTAACATACGTTCTGCAAACACGGGGTTAAGACCACCCTCAGTCGCGCCAAGGCGCTGCAGATCGCCTATCAAGCCACCGAGTTTACCGGGCCGTGACATTCGGCTACCGGAAGTAAAATTGTTGTTGCCGTCCTTAGCAATGCATGTAGACAACAAGTTCGGGAAAGTGGTTTTGGTCGGGTTAAGATTGCGATCGGGCTCTCCAGTATAAATGTTACCACCGATCAGAATGCCGCGTGATGGCATGTTCGTTACCAGTTCTAGATTGTTCATAGAAAAAATATCGAGTTGAGATACACCCCAGCCAGCAGCAAGTTTGGATGCCATGTAAGTTTCGTTCTTACGTGATTTTGGCTGTTTTGCTTTTACAGGGGCAAACTCAGCATCTGTGATGGCGTCAAATATTGCCTTAGCGATAGCTGGAACAATAGCATTGCCAACGCCGTTGATACGCTTTGTTCTCAGCTTAATTGAACGAGGCTCTTTTACCACGGCTGCATTGAGGATGTATTCAGGATCTTCTGATGGCAGGGGCATAAAGTGGTTCGGTTGCTTGTTCGCTTGCTTACGTACCGTATCGAAGATGCGGCGGTTACCACGAGCGACAGCTGTCGTTGGTAGATACGCGACGATATAAGTGCGATGGCGGTAATGTGGGTAGCCAAACGCAGTCGCTGCAATGACCTCCCACTCAACGATATAACCAAGTCTGTTAAGTTCCATAAGAATCACATCAAGCCCACGGTTTAAGAGGTTGCTTGAGTTTTCAAAAACCAAATACGGTACTTCCAAGTCTTCTGCGATATTAAGAATGTCGTGCACTAGGCCTGATCGCGCACCGTTGATGCCGATATGATTGCCTTTGGTATTAGCTGGAGTCACATCCTGACATGGGAAGCCAGCAGATAGGATAGTTGGGAAGGGCAATATTCCTTCCATAAAATCCTCCATACAAAGGCTTGTGAAGCCAGTTTCTTCAACTGGCACCTTATCCTCGTCTATAAGTGCTTGATGGCTGTGACAGGCGCGAGGAAGGCCAATTTCAGACACATCACCGCAGTTATCTAGATTGAAGTTACGGTCAATCAATTTTGTATTATATGGGTCGATTTCAGCGGTGCAAATCGTTTCTATAAGACCGTTTTGCTGTGCGGCAAGGTGAAACCCGCCTATACCAGTACATAGCTCTAAAAGTGGTAGTTTGTTCATTGTGATTGACCCATAACGTATTTGATATGGGTCAGTATCTGCTAGAAGTCTAATCGCACAAGTCAGCGTTGAGCGACCATAGCTTCGTGGTAACGAAGTGAGGTAGGCGTAGAGCGTTCAGGTAATTCGGTTCTCTCTGTCACGGCATTACAGAGAGCAATAGATAGATCTATTTCTGACTCACGAATGAATTTACTTGCTTTTGTAAGGTGATGTTCGCCATCTTGAGCTTTGGCGTGAAAGATCCGAACGGTTTTTTTAGCCCTTGTCATGCCTACATATGCCAGTCGTCGCTCTTCCTCTTCATCAACACCTAAACCAGTTTCTGACTTTTTCTTAATGGGCATGGTATCCGCATCCCAAAAAGGCAGTAGAACAAGGTCATACTCACAGCCTTTTGAACGAAAAATGGTTGTCAGTGTTACACCGTAATTATTCTTTGTTTGTTGTTGCGACAAATTGATGAGTCTTTGGAAGTAAGAGAGTGCATCCGCTGGTGAAAGCTTCAGGCTTCTTAATACGGTTGCAAGTGAGTTAAAACGCTCTTCGGCCTCTGCCAGTTCAGCATCACTTGTCGCGCTATTGGCCAACCATTCAGACATGTTTGACTCGTCAAGGTACGCATCAAAAACATCAAGGGCAGAGGCATCTTTCACTCCCTTCAATGTGTCGATGATATACAGGCGTTCCCTTACGTTTTCGTAACGGGTTTTGCTGGTGGTATCAGCTAATTGGATGGTATCGATCGCGGATACCCAATGCTCTACATCAATGCCACTTAAGCGGCGTGAAAGCTCCATCAGCTTCTTATTCGGCACGTAAGTATGAGGGAACCGGAGAAGGTCGAAAATAAGTGTGCTGCGCGCTTCCGAATCAAGCACCTTATCGTTTCCGGTTACAAAAGTTAGTAAAGTAGTGAGAAGCTTAATCTCTCTTGTGTTTGGTAATGCGAATTCTGGGGGCATTTTATACGGTACCCTTCGAAGCAGAAACGATAACTCAAAAAGCATCGACTGTGACCAACGGCGGATCAGGACGGCGCAGTCTGCAGGTTGTCCACCGGATTCTAAATGTTTGTTTATGGATTCGATAACGTCAGCTGCTGGCGTACCTGTAGGGCAGACTTCAACATTTGTAATTGGTGTACCTGGAGCAGAAACGGTCAAAGTGTCGAATCGTTCTTGGTTGTTCACAATCAGGTGGTTTGAAGCCAGAGATAAACGGTGACCATAACGGAACGTCTTACTTAATGTCAGCTTTGTACACGGCGGGAAATCTTTCTCGAAAGTTAGCATAAATCCCGGGTTTGAACCGCGCCAACTGTAAATCGATTGGTCAATGTCTCCGACCGCGATTAGAGAAGTATTCTGGGCCTTAATCAGCTTTACCAGCTCATACTGGGAGGCATTAATGTCTTGAAATTCATCAATCAAAATTTTAGAGAATTTTGACTGGTATAGAGTTCTTAACTGTCCGTCCTTGCGTAACAGAGCTACGGTTTCAGGACACCAGTCATCAAAGAACAATACTTTTTCGGCCATACGAGCCTTTTCAAACTCATAAAATGCAGGGATTAAAAACGAGTAAGTTTGGTTGATCCCCATAATGTTAAACACTTCTTTTACAGGTAACATCATCGCTTTCACGAGGCCGACAAACGACAATAGGGTATCTGCAGTTTTGCTATCACCAATAACGGATGCAATCTTCTTGCTTCTCGTGTTTGCGGCAATCACTTTAAGTGCAGACCTAGCTAATGACAGCTGGAATGGTCCAGTGTCCATGTTAAGTTCGAAGCCAATTCGATTCAGGTGGCCAGAATTACGCAAAACGCTGTAGCAAAAACCGTGAAAGGTTTTGATTAATGGAAGGTCTGCCAATCTTTTAGCTTTGATACGCGCAGTGAACTCGGTGGCGATGTCACTATTGAACATTAGGACGCACATATTGGTAGCCGGCATCGTTTTGACTTGTTCCAGAATGAACTCAATTAGAGTTGTCGTTTTGCCAGTACCTGGGCCTGCGTCAATAAGTGCATTTCCAGAGTTAAACGAGACAATGGCTTCTTGTTCGGACGTTCTATTCATTTGCTATACCTTTAAACTTTTCTCTATTCACTAGTATGCAGGCAGATATATATGCCGCAAGAGCCCTAAGTCGCTAACATCGGATTTTGATAGCGTGGTAGGTATATTCCTTAATGTACAGCAACCGGATTGAGAAATGCACTACTTAACGAAGTGCAAAACAGAGCAAGCCATTACCTCAAATAGCAGAAAAGGCGCACTATGTGCGCCTTTCGTTATGGATTAGAAATAGGTACCATTCTTTCAGTAGCAGACTAGGGTTGAAAATTTCCTTCTGCTTGTCGAATAGCTTTGTAGCGAACCATACCTTCGGTCAAAAAGATGATATTGGCCAAGTCATAGTAGGTGACCTTACCGCCCCGATAATCGTAGACCTGTTGTACTTTCTTCGTTATGAAATCCTCATTAACTTCGAGTACCAATTTTTCCAATTCATCGTAATGGTCAGGGGTGATCTCCCGGCCTTCATGCGGAACCAGCCAAACATTTAGCGGAGGATAGTTCTCAGGGTTTTTGTATACCTTCATCGTTACATTTGCTGACGATGCATGAAAATGGTCACCCGCGCTCTTAGTTATGTGTTGAAAGTACCAAATGGAAGCACCAATGACGATTGCATACAGATCAAATCCGTAAATGCCGATACCAAGTAAAAGTATGCCAGCTACTTGGAGTTTTCTAGCGTGTACCAATAGCAGTTTGGCTCTATCAGTTACCTTTCCAGATAGCTCCATTAGGAGCTTGTAATTGTTCAATTTCGGTACCTATTCTTTCGATGTTAAGTGGGACTCTGAGCGGTTGCGTGTTAATTCAATCCAAATTGTCGTTGAACCGTCATCACCACGATTAGATGGAGTAGGGCAAAAGTTCTCGTCAACTTGCTTTAGAAAAAGCTGTTCGCTCAAAAATTCCAAGCAACCGGTATCTGTCGCGGCCATATCAACGCCATATTCTTCGATTGATGGCATTGCTACTGTAACCGCCTGTACGGTGTAAAGATTGGCAATGTAAGCCCATTCATCGCTTTCAAATATGGGCGGCTGAGAAGGGGTTTCAGAGTCATAGATCACCAAGTCTGCATCTTGCTTATCGTGTTGAGATTCCAAACAGCTTGGTTTAGTAAAATGGATTAACACTTGGCTGACAGATGGGTCTGTGTAAACCCATAATTGCTCAGGCACTTCACGTTCATAGCGTGAACACTGTTCACTAGATGGTAAGAGCAAGTCTTTTGATTGTGCACTTAGCCACTGAGTTTCACCCTCTGAATACTGCAGCATTTCAAGAACGATGTTTTTAAGGTGAAAATCATTACCTATAAGATGCTTACCCAAAACGGATTCCATTTTATTTAGCTGGTCTTGAGTAGGGATAAAGTAGGGTTGAGCCATTTTGTTCTCACTTAGTCATTAACTCGTAATAACCAATACTTTAATCGGCAATCCGATTCCCGCAACAAGCTCTATTTAGAGTTAATGATAAATTATAACGCTTAAAAAAAATAGTGAGGTAGATTTTGTTGGTAGGAGTAATTCAAGGAGTTCCCAATAGGTGGGGGGAAGGGAACTCCTTTGGAGCTAATTATTGTGTCACATACTCATTTGAAAACTTGATTGACTCAAGTTCACTGATCAGCTCATTAAATTGAGAAGTATTGCCTGCCGATGTTTGTCTTACACACTCGGAAATGAGTGCTGAACGGTAAGACTCCGATAATTCAGCTAGTTTTTTCTTTTCAATTTTAATTGCCTGGCTATCGTCAGGAAGTCGATTAATCGCATTTAGTGAAGTAGTCATGATTTGGAAATAGCGTTCAGATGCATCAGCGAGAGTATCTTTACGGGAGTCTGATAGATTTCCCGATAGCCTCATATCCCAGTACATTTTTAGCAGTGATCTTGAGTCCTTTGCTAAAGGCGAATCTTCCAAATTATCTAGCTGAGATTCAACAACGTCCATTTGATAACGATGTAACGCGGAGAAGTACAACGCACCATACTGCTTTGCTTTTCGCTGTGTTGTAAATGCAACCAGTGCTATGTATGTCGAAAGGCTCGCTACTGCACATACAATCAATGCGATTTTTCCTTGCGATACTACAGCGTTGACTCCAAAGAAAATTGATAAGGCTAGTGCTGCGATATTTTTGGGGTCGATAGCTGCATTAAGTATGACTGTACGTAAAAGGTTTTTTCGTGAGTATTTCATGTCAATTTCCCAAGATTGTAGAAGCAATTGTTGATGCGTTAGCAAGGAAAAGCACAGCTAGGATACTAGAAGCAAACATAACTAAGTTGGGGCTAACAACCGAGAAGAAGATGACTCCCATGATGAATAACATCATCATAATTTTTACCAATGGGCCATCAAGCATTTTCACCATATTGTCTGCAACACTACAGAACGGAGAGCCATTGGTGTTCTCTAGACACTTATTAGAACTTGGTTGCTCTGGCTCAACGGAAATAGTCTGGGTATCTTCCTCTTGAACTGGTGCTTTCTCTGTGTTCTTAGTAATCGTGAGATCTGGTGACGTTTTGACGATTCGAGCTGCCAATTCCGATTTCACCAAGTCTTTCATTATCGAGTCATTAAATCGTGAGTAGGGATTTGATAGGCCGCGTTCAAGCAAAGCCGAAACTAATCCTAAATCTTGTTTACTGCTCTTACCAATACCCCAGTAGACAGTACCTGAATCCAGAACATCAGTACCAGTCACGTTCAATGCGTTAGAAACGAATGCCTTTACCACGTCAGATTCAACAAAGCTTGGTAGTGTTGCAATAACATCAGGATCTGATGTTCGATTGCCACTTAGTACAGCTACTACTTTGTAGACGTTTGTGTCCAACTTGGAAAGCTTCTGTATTACCACTGAACTATCTAGCTCACTGCCTTTAGAAATTGTTGAACAGTTTAAAATAAAGCCAAAATCATCTTTTGAAGTGACTTTGAGAGCACCTGGGCAGAACTCTTGATCAGCATATACAGATAGAATTGGGGGTGGAGCATTTAAGTAATCCACTAAACGGATAATCCCGGAGAACACAAACGAGAACAGTAGTACATAAACAAGGAACTTCTTGGCGTTAACCAAGTGTTTAGAATTTACTGGGTACTCGTTGAGCAAAAAAACACAATTTTGAACGTATGAGCTGTGCATTGATTCTCTCAAAGTAGTTGGTTGATTGAGAGAATCCTACCTCATAACATTAATTGTTGAAAGTGCAGTAGTTGAAAATCGGCCATTTTCAAAACTACAACACTTAACAATTAGCCCGTGAAGTAATTCATGCAGTAGTAGGTAAGAAGTAATACGAAAGCAATGAGAGTCCAGCCAATAACTTTAGATAACCGTGTGCCTCTTGAGTCTTTTTCAGAATCAATAATACGAATAACGGATGCGCCAATCCAATCAATAAACTCAAGTAAAACGCTCCGCATTAAGAACGATAATACCTTGAGTATGCCGCGTATAATGTCATCATCCATAGTCTCACTTCTGTGGCTTGCCAAAAATACTTTCTATTAGCACATCCACCCAACCGAATGGAAAAAGTTTTACCTTTTCCACTTCTGCTTCATTATGAGAAATTTTGGATGGCTTATTTACATGCTCTTCGAGAGCTTCCTCAAACTGGTTAGGGTTCTTTAAGAGGGTGTAAATAAGGGAGTTCGCGTAAGTGGTGTCACCCTCAAGTTCAAGATTGTTCTTTTCTGCATAGTACTTAGCAACGGCAGCTGATCTGGAGCGTCCAGCGTCACAGTGAACAATGATTTCTCTGATATTAGGTGATTCTTCGATACGCTTGAACATAAGCAAAATTTTGAGAGCGTGAACTTTACGGGCGCAACCGTCAAAATAATTCCAGAAGTCAGCGCCATACTCTGAGATTAGTTCTTCGTCATATGCTGCATCATCAAACCCAATGTGATCAAAGTATCCCCAATCTTCTTTCGGAACTTGAGAATCAACTTCCTGTCCAGCATCGTGAATAGAAATAAGTGCAATAGAATTGTCAGGTACTAGTTTTCTCGCATCTCTGACAGGCATGAATGAAATTTGATGAATCATAATACGCTCCGCATTAAATGTGTGAGCACATAATACACGGAGCGAATAGAAGTTTAAATTAGGAAATGATCAGGTGTGCGCGAGTGTGGAGGCAACTTGGAGCTTTTCTACCACAACACCGTTTGTATTGTAGTGATTAAGGTGTAGGTCATTGCCGTACTGGACTATTTCTACATGACCGGAATCGTCAGGTAGCAGTATCGCTGTTCGGTTACCCAGTTCGCTGTAAGTGAATGACGATTCATTTAAATCTGTCAAACCATCTGGAAAGCGCAAAACGCCTTCTACTTCATTTTCTCCGTGGAAGACTGTCATACACTTATCAGTAAGCGATACTTTAAAGTCTAATATACTGGCGACCCACTGATCGCCATTTAAAGTGAATTTATTGTTGTTCAGCATTCTCTAGATTCGCACTGGCATAATTAGTGATTTGCTTGTTACTACCTTTCCAACAGGTGATACACAGCATGACGCATTAGCTTCTGTGAATTCCATTGTTACGTGTTCAGTGTAAATGTGGCTTAGAGCATCAATCAGGTACTTAGGGTTAACACCGAAGTCATAAGTGATTGGGTCGCCAGATGTTTGAGCAGTGATCATGTCCTCACCTAAGCCATCTTCTTCATTATCAATCACAGTTTGTAGCTTAATACCGTTTTCGGTAGTTGAGAGTTTAACTTTAGGGAACTTGTCATCTGTTAGCAAAACAGACACGCGATTTAATACTGATAATAGCTCAAGACGATTAAATTTGATCTTGCTTGCGCATGTCTTAGGGAACATTTTAGAAATATCAGGGAACTTACTATCAATAAGGGCTGTGCGGTAAACAAGACCGCCCCAATTGAATTCAGCTCTTGAACCATTGTAAGCAATAGTAATTTCTTCCGCAGACTCGTTTAGGCGAGTAAAAACTGTCATTGAGTTGTAAGGGAGCAATAGACCCATTTTGTTTACTGCTTCACCTACTTGCATTTTGTTCACGCACAGGCGGTGACCATCACTCGCGTTAGCGAACAATGCACCACGATTAACGTTAAGGTAAACACCATTCAGATAATGACGCACATCGTTACGACCAGAAGCGTACAGCACGTTGGAAATTAGGCTCATAAACTCTTTAGCAGGAACGGTAAAGGTGCTCTCAACGTCTTTGATGATGTCAACTGTTGGGTAATCGGTTACTGGAATAGTTTTTAGTTGTAGGCGTGATTTACCGCAGCTCAATACTGCACGGTTTTTACCTTGTACTTCTTTGATTTTAACTTGTGTGTTCTTTGGTAGTGCGCGAGTCGCTTGAA
Organism: Vibrio sp. L85; assembly: GCF_963871815.1. Classification (NCBI taxonomy): domain Bacteria; kingdom Pseudomonadati; phylum Pseudomonadota; class Gammaproteobacteria; order Vibrionales; family Vibrionaceae; genus Vibrio; species Vibrio sp. L85. The sequence continues at coordinate 126,778 of NZ_CAWMYL010000143.1, read as the reverse complement.
ACAGTTTCACTGCGTCAACACATAGACTGCCATTGCCTTTTACTTGGATCTCGTCTGTAGCACAAATTCGAGTAAATGACTGGTTGCCGTTAGAACCAGTGATTTGAAGTTGTCCGTTGTTCGCTTCAAGCAACACGAAATCAAATGATGAAATGCCTGTTTGACGGCTATCAGCGTTATTACAAGCGTGACCAACGAAGTTTAGCAGAGCTTGTTGTGAGTTTGATATAAGTTCCATTATTTGCCTCCACAGCATTTTGATAATTCGGGGTGGTTAGCCCGTCTGATATGAAAATATTAAGACACTTGCGAAAACGCGCAACTCTTTAAAACGCTACTTTTTGAAAATAAATTAATAATCAATATTTTGTTTAAAAACAGTGATTTATTATAAAATTCTGTGGGGTGGTACGATTTCTAGGTAACTGATCTGATTCAAAAAATTGTAAACTTACGAATTCAATAAATGTTGTGTAAGTGGTACTGGAAATGAATACAGAGTTAGACACAAACCTAAACCTTGAAGATCATCTAAACAAACTGATTGCTGGTGGACAACCGGTAGAATTAATTACTGCTCAAATGCTCCATGAAGTAGCTGGCAACTGTACGTTGGAACAATGTGCACGATGGTTGTTGGACTACAAAGAGACAAATGAACTCTCAGTGCGTGTTCAACAACCAGAATGGGTTGGAATGTTTATCGATAAATTGAAAGGGCTGGGGGATCAGATTTGGCCTCTAATCGAAAGTGAAATCCAATCACAGGTAGCAACTCAGGTTAGGGATAGAACTCAGGAGTTAGAAATCGCACAGACATCTCTAACGGATGCAAATGCGAAACTGGCAGATAGCGCGAAAGTTATTGAGAACCTGGAGCAGAAGCTAACCATCTCTGAACAGGCGAATGGTCAAATTCAAAACTTAATCCAGAATGTTGAATCTGCTAATGAAAAAGCCCTAAATGCTCTAGAAGAAAAAAACCAATTTTTCGAGAATCGCGTCCGGGATCTCGAAGCTAGTCTGGATACCTCCACGCAGCAACTGACTGAAACACAGGAACAGCTTGCTGAGTCACAAAGTCAGGTAAATACACTATCTGCAGAGTTAGATACCGCTGGTAGGAAAGCAAAAAAACTTGATGAACAGATTGAGAAGCTAACTAATCAGAATTCCGAGTTAGATTCTGAACTGGGGACAAACAAGAACCTGGTGAAAGATCTTAAATCCGAGCTGTCAGCACTTAAGAAAAACCGTAGCCCGGAAGAGAAGAAACTGGAGCGCTTACAGACCAAGACAGAAACACAGAAAACAGAAATAAAAAATCTAACTGACCGTTTGGTACAAGCAGAAGGGACTATAGAGCAATTAGCGAATCAAAACGCTAGACAAGGGGAGCAATTAGAGCGGTCTAGCGAAAGGCTCATTTTGGCCTCAGATGCTTGCATGAAGGCTTCCGAAGAGGTTGGGGTGCTACAAGGTAAGCTTGAGGTATATGAAGCACAGAAAGAATCCTAGAGCGTTTAAATCACCTGTATTCATAAACAGGTAATATTGAATTCGAGATCAAAAGTGAAAATTGATTCGTTCAATTAGATTTATAAAAACAAAAAAGAAAATAACAATTATTTTTGAATGTGGGTATGTGGGCAGCTTGCTGTCCATATATCCACATTTTTTTTGCGTTGGATATTGTGGGTTATAGCGAAGCGAAATCCACATATCCAAGGACATACATTCTTAAGGATCTTTCTTATGATCTTTCTTAAAAGATCTTATTAGGTTCTGCAATCCCTTATGTATCAATGCTTGTGGCGGTTTAGCCGTGACATATTGAAGGGTAAACGTGACAGATTGAAGGGGATAAATAGACAATGTGAAGGGATAGTCGTGACAGATTGAAGGGATGGAAACGCGGTTATTCATGGGTTATTCACAGGTAAAAAGTGGCCTTTAAAGGTTGAGCTGTAGTTCAAATTACTAACTTCTAGTATTTGCCTGTCACACACTTTGAGTATTCGAATTCAATAAATAGCGTTTTATGCTTGCTAATTGATAATTAATTAAATTAGAATTCGTGACTTCTATAATTCAGCTGTCACGAGTTTTATGAATTTGCCAATTAGCGTTAGTCAAAAACAAGCTAAATCCGTATACCTTAGACAGTCGAACGCACTGACTACGGCAGCGTATACACTCTCACGCAATGAAAAACGCTTGGTGTACCTTTCTCTGGAAAAAATCTTTAATGGTTCTGTTACAGAAGAACGAGGAAGGTTTGATGTAACTATCAACCACAGTGAGTATGCGCGGGTTTTTGATGAAAGCGATAAAAACATCAGCCGTGACATTGCCAAAGCATCAGCAGCACTGAATAAACGGGAGATAGTCTTCTATGTGCCAAGTGAAGATGCAGATAATGGCGAAAAGGCATTGGATGGACTCAGTTGGACAACCAAACGATCTGTACGTCCAAAACGCGGAACGACCGTTCTTTCATTCAACGCTGAACTAGTCGACTTACTTCGAGCTGATGGCCGATATACCGGCTATTTCCTCCATGTAGTTGCAAAGCTAAACAACCAATACGCATTGCGTTTGTATGAATCTATCCGTCAGTGGGTGACATTGAAACGAAATGCTAAAGACGCCGAAAAAGGGGTTGAGCGTTCGGTCACCTTTGGTATTGACTGGCTTATTAACCGATACGAGCTACCTGCATCATACCAACGCATGTCTGATTTTAGACGCCGATTTCTAATTCCTGCCGTCACTGAAATTCATAACAAGTCCGATATTTGCTTATCGTATGAAGAAAATGCAGCCAAAGGCGGCCGACGTAATTCTATCGTTTCTATCACTTTTCGTTGGATAGAAAAACAAGACCCATTTAAGGATGACTATCTGGGCTTTGAAGATTTCACAGACGTAACAACACCTCCAGTTCGTGATGAACTTGATGATGATGTTTGGGTTGAGCTCGGGTTGGTATATCTGGATTCATTTAGTGACGAAAGCCAATTGCCCTCAGTTGAATGGGCTATGGACTTCTTAGTTACATATCAAGCTGTACGAGGCGAATCCCCGCCTAAGAAACTTAAAGATTCACTACTCAACTTGGTTGCTTAACCGGGTAGGGACGGCTTTGCCGTGTGTAATACGCTCACTATTGAGCACATTTGTAATTGGTACCGGGAATCTAGGTGAGAATCCTATGAACTGACGTCGCAGCGGTATTTGATGACGCAGGCTTTGTATCACACTGCAATTCGTTTTTGTGGGAAGTGAAAGTCAGCGGTGAATGGAAAATATTCCTTTCAGATTCATAAGTCCGAAGACCGACCATTTTTATTTTAAACGCGAAGGAAAACACATGAAATACACTTTAATTGCATCTGCTATTGCTACGTTGGTTTCGACATCCGCATTTGCAACTGCAACTGACACCACTGAAACTATTGTTGTTACAGCAAACCGTGTAGAGCAGGGCATCAACGAACAATTGTCTCCAATTGACGTGATCTCGAAAGAACAAATCAAAGACTTAAAGGTTGAGTCTTTAGCAGAATTGTTAAAGCGTCTACCTGGCATTCAAGTGGCCAACAATGGTGGTCCTGGCGCAACAAGTAACTTTTATATCCGCGGTCGTTCAGGACGTAACGTACTTGTGATGATTAACGGTATTCGTGTCGGTAGTTCAACAACAGGTACAGCTAATCTCAATGCATTACCGATCAAGAGTGTTGAACGTATTGAAATCCTTCGTGGACCTCGTGCATCTGTTTATGGTTCTGATGCCGTTAGTGGTGTTATCAACCTGATCACAAGTGAAAAAGGTAGCGATGCAAGCAGTGTTTCAGCGGGTATTGGTTCTAAAGGTCGTCGTGACGCGAACGCGAGTTTAGCGACTTCTTCTGATAACGCATGGTTTAGCATTTCTGCTAATACACAAAGTGCTGACGGCTATAACGTATTACCAGATAGTACAAACCCGGTGAACACGGATGATGATGGTTACAACAATACATACGCAACCGTAGATGGTGGTTATCAGATTAATGATCAGCTAACAGTTAAGGGTACCGCTTACTATCAAAACGGGAAAAATGATTTTGACAGTGGTTACACTACAGGTGGCGCTGATCAAAGCGAAGACACGACTTACAATCTAGGTCTTGTCACTGAGTACCAAGGTTCAAATCTTCTATCATCGCTGACTGTTGGCCACAACAAAGACAAGTCTGAATCGTATGGTAATGGTTCGGATGCTAGCGATATTTCTACCACACGTAGTGTGATCACTTGGCAGAACAACTACGCCCTGAATGATTCTACGAATTTAATGGCTGGCCTTGAGTACAATAACGAGAAAGTAGATAACGTTAGTATTGATTATGTGGACGATGACCGTCAGACACAATCTGTATACTTTGGTACCTCTAAGTCTGGTGAAGACTATCTGATTGAGGGTAATGTACGTCTGGATGATAGTGATGCATACGGTACATTTACAACATATCAACTTGGCGCAGGTTATGACATCGATGATTCGCACCGTTTAACGGCTATGTACGGTACTTCGTATAAGGCACCTACATTCAACCAGCTATACTGGCCGCGTCAATGTGATGTTTGGGGTTGTTACGAAGGAAACGCGAACTTAGAGCCAGAAGAAGCGCAATCAGGTGAAATTGCACTTGAAGCGAACTATGACTTTGCAGATCTGCGTGTTGCTTACCATCACTCAGAAATCGAGAACATGATTTCTAGTGCGAACTCAAGCCTTGATAACATCGGTAAGGCACAGGTTAAAGGCGTAGAGTTTGTGGCAAGCTTTGACACCTTCGGTATTTATCATGAGGTTTCTTACGACTACCTTGATGCAAAAAACAAAGATTCGGATAAGCAGCTAGTTCGTCGCGCTCGCAACAGTGCTAAGTGGAACATGTCTTACGAAATCTCAGACTTCAAGTTTGATGTAAGTTACTTGTACCAAGGTAAGCGATACAACGATGCATCAAACAAAGTTGAACTTGGCGGTTATTCACTGACAGACATTGCTATGACGTACCAGATCACTGAGCAACTTTCTTGTGGTGCTAAAGTGGGTAACGTATTTGATAAAGAATACGAGACAGTTAAAGGCTTCGTAACACCTGAGCGTAACTACTACGCTAACGTAACATACGATTTTTAATCTAGGTCACTGATCGACAGGTAGTAAAAAGGGAGCATCATGCTCCCTTTTTTATTGGATTAATAAGTTAGAAACTTTGAATGGTCATTGAAACGAAAGGTATCAATTACGTAGGAACTTTTCATTGGTAAACATGGCCTCGATTGTATCGGCAGGGAATACAAAGCTCTTGCCTTTGTTAGCTCCTTCTACACACGATCCGATAAATGGGTTTTTTCGTGCTCTGGAGTTGAATCCAGTTAATACATACCACTCGCCATTGCATTTAAACTCACGTTTTATCTTTTCTTCGTTAAGGTATGGGAACGCATATAAATACGATACAAGCGTTTTGTACTCAGGTGATACAACAGTGCCATCTTCTGAGGTGCCAAGCATGGTGATTTTAGCTGTTGCTTTAGAACCATCAGGATCGTAAGACATATTACCTACTTCAATAGTTACACCAGTCTTTCTCTTAATTTCTTCAAACGCTAGATTAAGTTCTGAACGAAGTGTTTGGCACATTTTTTTGTCGATTTTGATTGCAGTCATTTGATTTCTCACAGTGTTTTGGTTAGTTGAGCTTTTATTTTCTGCCAACTTGCTAAACGCGCAACAGGGCAAATAGACCCCTTTGAGTAAGGTTGAGTTGAGTGCTCAAAGGGGAGGTAGGGAGTTAGACGCGACCGCGTTTTGGCAATGTCAGTAAAGTACTGCCATTTCTCTGTGTGTATCCCGGCCAGTCATTTTCTTCTAGTGAACGGTGTAGATTTTGAATGTGACGATGGAAGTTTCTCTCAGCAATTTCCCAATCGGCATCTGACAACTCAAACACTTCGCAAATGTCTGCATCTAGATATTCCACAGCAACGAAGGGGAAGACGTTGATTGGGCAGGGTATACCAGCCAATCTACCGACATAGGTGTACATGTAAGCCTGTAGGTCGTACCCAAGATCACCAAACTGATAGGCAGCCATTAAAGGATTGGCGCTGCGTGTAGTTTTTACATCAGCTGGAACACCATCTTTAGATAACCAGTCGAAACGCACCTTAAGCATCATTCCTGTTTCTGGACATTGAGCAATGACAGACAGTTCAGCGAAGCCATTTTGCAAAATGGTATTTGCCCACTCATGGTTGCGTACTGTTTCACAAGCGCGGTGTGCATCATCCCAAACAATAGGGTCAATCGGTGTTTTCTCTAGTAACGGTTTCACCTGATCGTCAGTCATGCAATCTACTAGCGAAGGTCGACCCGTAGAGTCAGCTTGTACCTCTAATGCTTTAAGTACAGCTGGCTCACCTGAGTTATCAATTAAGTGACGCTTTTGCTGTTCTTCAAATATAAGTACTGATGGATCAGCTTGTAGGATACGTTCGGTTAGAGCGGCTTTAGTGCCTGACACTGCCAGTTTCAGTTCTTTACACTTCTCTCTAAGGTCGTCAGTAGTGTGTAAGCTGTTCTCATGCTCAACAGGATTAAGTAAGCGATAATAGCGGTCATAGAAGCCTTCTGGCTCCAATATAAGCTCATGTGAGTATGTACCTGCATCGTAGGTGCGCTCAGTAGTTTTAGCTGTACGTTTACGGTCGATTTTGTCGATGTAAGCTCGCTTGTAGTGTGCAGGTGACTTTGCGTATTTTTTTACTTGGCTGGAACTGGTCGCAGGTAGGGAGTGATAAACCTCATTAGGCATATCGGCATAGATGCCAGCCACAAGGTTGCCATTAGCATCGAAGAAATTTGGATTACCAGCTGTGTCATATGCAGGGGTAATTACAAACGGTAAGCCTTCATTAAGCTTCGCTGCCGCAATGTCATCGTCTGTGAAGAAAAAGCCATTACGCGCCACTGTAGTTGGTTGTGGTGCGTGTTGAGATAAGAATGCCTCAACACTAGCCATATGCGCTGCGTCAAACTTATCATCTGTTAGGAAAAGCCCGTTCATAAATAAACCCTTAATTCGTAATTACTCAACTCAGGGATTATTCTCAGGTATGTTACGGATCGCGCAATCACGTAGATTGCGAAAAGTACGGTGGTAGTGAGTGGGGTAGTGGTAATGGCGATTGAAACAACCGCCACTACGGATGCAATCTGATCTAATCAGTGAAGCCTAAAGACACCTTTTCTTCTTCCTCTGGCTCCAATAACAGAGCGTCGTAGAAGCCATGCTCTTTGAACCAGTCAATTGTAGAGCCATCAATTTCAGGCTCAAGCATTAAGCTACCCGTCGTTTGCAAATAGAGAAGGTTTACGAGAATAGCTTTATCGATGTCGCTAAACGTTTCCGTCTTTTGAATTAGCTGATGTGAGAACGATGCGTTGTTCATGGTCAATATCCTTAAGTCATTAGGTTATTAACAAGAGTAAGGCGAGTTAGAAAACGCGAAAGGGTATAAAAAAGCCCAGTTCAATGGCTGGGCTAAGTTAGGTTAATTATCCAAAGAGATTACTGTGTCCACCTCTCTGTTTGTGCTCAACATTAGAGTTAGGTTAGTGGCCAACCTGCTTTTATCATTGTCACTGAGCTTAATATCATCTTCTTCCGAAAGATTTCGTACAGCGTTGGCAGCGATCTTTACGATACCGGTTGTTAGTTCTCGTTTGGCTTTTACAACCATTTTTGCCTGCTGAGCCTGGGTCATTGCCGCCGCGATTTCTGGCGCGTAACCCATTTTATTAAAACTCACATCGATGGCTTCAAGACCATACTTGGTAACGTCTTCATTGATAGACTTGATGATCTCTTTTGAAATTTCATCTGTTGATTGGGTTAGTGTGGCAATTGTACCTGCATCGGCTTTTTCCTTATCTCCATCTATCTCAGAATATTTATCATCACCAAACTCAGCGACGTGCTCATACGGATACTTCCCAGCAACGTTGCGAATATTACCTTCAACTTGAGAACTGAAAAATTCATCAAAATCATCCAGTTCATAAACTACCAACTCGGGGTTAGCTACTCTCCAACTTACTACCGCTGAAAGCGTAATCAGACTACCGTTAGCATCATTTATTTTTAGGACATCAGTCTCAAAGTTTTTTACCCGATAATTCAGAAGAGTTGTTGAAAAGAAAGGGTTAATCCAGTGAAGTCCCTCTTTCTTAAATACGCCTAAAGGCGTGCCGAAAAGCTGTACAACACGAACCTCTTTGGGGCCGAGAGTTTTCAGCCCAATAAGACAAAAGAAAGCAAGAACGCCAAGAGGGATGCTGAACCATCGATATGGAGTTGTTTCCGTATATCTGGTAGCAAGGCTATAACTGGAAACGGACTGTACCGTTTTAGTTCCAATCACGCCAAAGCCAATCATGAGAGCAGAGAAGACGATAAAGCAGATGATAAATAGCATCAAATAGCCGTTAATCGTAAAAATTTCTTTAGACGGTACTTGAACATTAACAGCCGATTCGCTGGTGGATTCTGTCATTGGTGATCCCTATTTTGAAAGTTGTTGTGTAACTGAGAGTAATCAAGCTTCTTTGAACAATGGAACAAGGCACTTGTAAGTTCTAAACGCCAGCAGGCCAAGCATGCCAAGGCATAAAAGTCCGAACATTTGAATAACAGCTAATGCGATATGACCAGCCATTACCGGATTCTGGGCAATGTATTCAACCGTTGGATAGACCATTTCATTGAGCTGATATTGGATGAATGTAGCTCCAAACATCATAGGTATTCCGAGAGACATGATTAATGTGCAGTATTTGCATGTCGAGGTAAGGTGGCTGTAGTAGTGTCTAGCTGTTGCCGGGGCGCCGCGGCCAAATAGCCAACCAGTTATCCAAATGATGATTAGTAGGGGGATAAAATACAGCTGTATTTGTGAAAGCAATATGCCTCCAGTACAGAGCAAGGTGTACATCAAACCTATCGATATTTTATGTTGTTTCATTCATCCTCAAAGCATTGCTGTGAATCGATATAATCTAGCGATTGTACAATATTTAACTTTTAAAAACGCTAAATTTTGAACGTGAAGGAATATGAACGCCATATTCGATGGCGTCCAATGAAAGTAATTAGTTGGGTAAGTCCGGTAAGACGCGGGTTAAATTATGTGAGGCTTTTTGCATTAAGTAGTCTGGTAATTCTAATTCTTTTATAGCTCCAGCCATTCTGTTTGGCAGTTGTGAATCGATTTGAGAAATCATCACTCCCGACAAGCATATGCCTGCAAGTCTTGGGTGACCGTTATTGTCCTGCCTAGCACGCTTAGCAATGCTAGCGGAAGGGTGATCATACCAATTGGATAGGTTTGGGTTCTTAAACCAAATCAGTCCGTCCGTATCGATGAAGACCTTATCAATCATGCTGCGTCTCCCTCTGCGGGTGCATATTTGCCGGCATTAGTGATAATCACGTCGTCTAATTCAAATTGATCGTTCCATGACGCGTTACAGCAAGGACAACTAACAGCCATCTTCCCTTTAGAGGCTACCTTCAAAAATTCATCGCAATTCAAACCTAAACCTGAACCATCCATATTGTCGTATTGGCAAATAACGCAAGCTTGGCCATGAGACAGGTATCGCTCTTCTTGAAGAGGGCTTAAGGCCTTAATGTTCAGCTTACCTGGCTCAAGAAGTTTCACAGCTGATAATACGTATTGATTATTCCATTCTGCGAAGCAATGTGAGCATTGGCAGTCTTGGGACACAGATGTATCTCCGAAGTCGGGTTCGTCGTGCTCGATCGAGCTGTCTGAACATATGGGGCAGATGTCACCACCGTGTTCGATAAATTCCATTTTCTGAGTATCAGTTAATTGCATTTTTTAGCCCTCATTTAGTGATATTTCAAATTTTCACCCATAAGTAAAATCGCGCAATATCAATCTGACACGGTATTATCGTGACATATTGAAGGGTGTTTGTTTGTGGTGACAAATTGAAGGATATGGAAAAGCAGGGAGAATGGATCGAGGGAATAAAAGCTTGAATAGCTTGCTGGTGGAACAGGGATGGAGAATTGTTTTAAGGGCGGCGCAGCCATATAGCTGCACCATCAATTAAACGTATCTTACGGCGGCAGTAACGCCATCGAACTGGGTACCCGTAAGATTGAGCCGCATCCGACTAATTAAGTTACTGACCGCGTTAAATAAGTCACTGGCTTCTCGGGGTTCACAAAACATACAAAATGTATCGCCTTCAAACCTTGAGCTAATTTCTCTATTAACCGATAACAGGGATAGGGCCTCTTGGATGTTCTTTTCATTTACGGTTTTCTCCGTCGCGGCATAATTTTCAAAAGTGATTTTGGCCGTGAACGGCATGTTTGCTTTTGCACGATTAGCCGCGACTTTCTGCGGGTTATAAACGTAAGCCGCGTATAACACATATGGCTGGGCTGACTCAGGCGTTACAACGACCGCATAAACCACGTCAGAACTAACCATAAAATCTTGGGTCAAGGCTTCTTCGGCGTCCAAACGACAGGTGAACGTTTTGTCATTAATCACTTGAAAAGTTGATGATGGGCCTAGTGCCTGAACGCCCGTTTTTGAACAGACCTTATTCATTCGTGATACACGAAATAAAGCATGTTCCTTATCAGTAATCTCCAGAGAATCTCCAGTTATAGGAACATCTATGGTGTGAACGTCCATAAAGCCATTAACATTCAAATGGTTGATATTAAGTTCATACATCACACTTTTCCTCTTGAACAATTTTTCTGAATTGGACCAAACCACCTTGATCAAAGAAAAACTGGAGCCCGGCAGCTCGACATCTCCGGTTAAGTTCAGTCTCTTGCTTTTCCGTATTAGCAAATGACTGTAGCTGGTCAACAACCCGACCTGGGCTCAAGTGTCCAAGCTTTTCAGATGCACTCATTTCTTGTTCAGACATGCACGGTACATCTTTTAAGCTTCGTAGAATTTTGTAAGCATCATTACGTGGAATTTTACGGGCTATCATATGTCTACTCTCACTCTGATAGTATTTGGCCTGCTGAGCAGGCCATCTTTTTTAAGCCAATTTCAAACCTGTCCAGAAGGAGTCATCTACTGCTGGTTCTTCTTCAATGACGATTTCAGGTATAGATGGAACCATTTGGGGCGCTGGTGTGCCTCTAACAACTTCATTAGGGCTTGTTTCTCGCATTAACGAGTAGGCATCACGATTACTAAAGCGCTTAGAGGAAACTAACTCTTGGCCTTTAGTCAATGCAGATTCAAAGACAGAAAAAGTGTCTACGTCTCGCGGTTTACTATTGGTACCGATTCGGCCATAACGACGTGTAACAGCAAATGAATCTATACCGCGTTGGACAATCGAAACCTCATAGAACTTATGCTTGTTCTCTGAACTGTTCGTGTGTTCAAGGTACCACTGGTAAACAACCTGTTCTTTCATGAATATATCCCCAATTCGTTTTAATTTTTATATGGTTGCACACTCCGAATATCGCGCAAATGCACGCTTAGACGCCCATGCCGAAACACTTACAGGTAGCATGTAGCAATAGACTGAACAGATTATTGCAAACCCGGTAAGGAGCATTAGTTCGGTCAAAGCCTGGCTGAACTGCAATTCTCCAGTCAGGTAGTTGGAGAAATGTCGAAAAGTAGGGGTTAAGACAGTATCAACACTCTGGGCGATCGACACTGACATAGAGACTATCGATAGAAAGATCCACGGTGTTTTGGAAATACTTTCAGTTGGACGGTTTTGATGTTTATAGGCACACATCAGGCCGATAAGCGACCAAAGTAAATAATTAATAGCAGTAAGCATTGTTGTCTCCAACGTAGTTAAATTTTTACCCGTAACGGGTGCATGAATTTCATTTCTGATTGTTCTTGATGTCTTCTATGGGACGTCAATGGTGTCTTCTGTGACATCAGAAACCGCGGCCACACTCTGTGCCCAGAAGGGCTTTTGGCAAAAAAGTTCTCTGCGACTTCAATTAAGTCTCCGTAGACATCTTTATGAGGTCGAAATACGCATGTAGATCTTGTTGTAATCTTCGTGCGAGCAACACATCCAAGGTTCTATGCCATTAGGTGTTTCAGCCATCAACATCCGGTACCGACTGCCAATTTTGAACGACAGCACTTTTCGATTAATCGTCAGTCGTTTCGCTTCAAATTCACCAGTTGGTGTTCCAGAAGCAATTTGCTGAGTAATGTTTCTGGCCTTCTTTGCTATCTCGGGTGGCATCCCTGATAAGCTCTTCTTAAAAGTTCGCGGTAAATTGCCAATTTTTATTGATAGGTGTTTGCCCATTTTTCATTCTCCAGTTCGTTTCAACATTTAAGGTGTGGCGCCGGGTTACAGGAAATTTCCTGATACATGGTTTCCGTGTTGATCGCAGGGATAACCATCCGAATCCATGTCGAAATGCATTTCACCGCACTCCCAACAACTGATGGTTGAATTGAACTGGTAGATGTCACCCGTAGACGCGTGAAAATCCTGGCTGGTTCTACTGCCAATTTCAGCAAGCTTTGCCATGTCCAATGAGCTCACGTCTTGAGGAAGATCGTCGTTTATTGCAAGAGCGGTAATTGCTCGCTTAACCAGTGACAATAAGAAGGCATCTTGACTTTGTTGAATCGCTAAGCGCTTACACCAAAGCTTTGTTAAAGCACCAATTGAAGTGCCGTCTAGCTCTTCGTCGAGTACAAATATTGAAGCTGGGATCGCTTCATCAACATCTGCGCTTTGCGGGAGGGATACAGAGCATCCTTCAATTGCTTCTATAAGCATATCGATGGTGCCATTGAATTCGCCTGTTGCGGCAACCACGTTGGCCAACTGGTGAGGAAGAGCGTTGCGTAGTATTTGTGGTACATTTTGCATATTTAAAATCTCAGTCGTTTGTTATCTGATATTTCAAATACTGCGGTCAAAACGAGATCGCGCAACTCCCTGGGCAGATACTAAAAGAGCCGCGTAATTGCAGCTCTTTTATCAAATAGAAGTTGGTATTAATTCGTCACTCTAAAAGTAGCTATTTCGGAAAACCTAACTGTAGACTCTGTGTATTTGCCTGACGGTGAGCTAAAACCGCTTGAACCGCAATAGTAGGATGGTAAGTTGTTACCGTATAAACGTTCTCCGGTACCATTTGAACCAAGCACATAAGCCGATAGATATTTTGCAGCATGACTAGCCATGCCGGTTGCATTAAAGCCGGGGTTCCCGCATTGAGATTGCTCGGACGAAGTGACGCCCCACGGTACAATTATAACGTTAGCGTTTGTTTTTTTTACTCGATCTAAAGTACCTGTGATATTGCCTTGACCTGGCACGTAGGCATCCGCACAAACGAGTAAGGTTGTTTGGCCAAAATCAGTCTTGACCGTTTTTATGTCTTCGACTTTTCCTGGTGTGTAGCCGCATTTGGTTTTGTTTAAGTACCGTTGGCAGTCATCGGGGTCAAACGCATTACCTAATACATTCACTTTGCGATTATGGAGAACTATTTCTCCATCAGGATTAATGAGTATTCCACTATCATAGACGTTATAAGCGCCTGGTAAGCTGCCTGCTCCAGCGCGCTCAGCTCTCTCTGCAAGGCCAACGGCGACCCAAATATTTAAGCTAGATGCAATCTGGGCAAACTTCTCACTATATTTTCCGGGTATTGGTTCTGCCTGCATAAATGCGTTGGGATTTAGCCAGCCAAAAACAGAGCTCTCAGGGAAAATGACCAGTTCGGCGCCAGCGGCTTTGGCACGAGAGGCAAGTAGCTTCATTTTGAAGAAATTACCTACATCAGATGATTTGAGTTGAACCGCGGAAAACGTAAATGGTTTTGCTGGTGGTTCGGGCGAAGCGTTTGTCATGTTAGCGAATAGCATTACAGCACCGCACAAAAGAAGTCTGATTCTCATTTATTCACTTAAATTTGTTGTCCATAAATTTCAATCATTGTTGAATAGCCTTAGTCCCTCGGATGCGTTCTTTCCCTCTGCCGTTGCAACTGCCACACGGAGGCGAACCATTAGAGTCATAATACCCACTGCCATTGCAGGAAGTGCACGGAACTAGTATCCAACCATAAATAAACCGGAAGTAATATTCTTTTCTCGATGCCTTTCTTTCGTGAAACGTAGTCAAAACCATTTTCCTTTTAATTTAGTGTCTGGAGAAACTTTGTTGTTACTGCAAAGGCATAATCGATCGAGCTTTCCAACAGTTCATGATTTAGTTGTTCACCCGCTTCACTTAACTTGTGATCAAGTGCAGAAATGAAGTTTTTTACTGTCAGAGATTTCAAATCGTCGTTACAAACCGGCAATTGAATATATCGGCCGGCGCAATTGATTTTTAGCACGTGGTCGTTATCAGTAGATGACCATTCTTTATTGAACTTATTACAGCCTGATTCGCGTAACTTTCTATTAATGAATGGCAGATGACTACTCTCAATGGATTCAAGTACGGTAGCAACCTTAGTCACGGATGCAGCTACATCCAACGCGTGTTGAGTTCTCTGGTTTTCAATGTCCTGATCGCGTTTGACCATAGCGGCTTGAACGTCGGTGATTGAAACGCGGCCACCGATCAAATCGGAAAATGTAGGCAATGCCGAACGGCTTGAATAACCAAACTCAATGTTATGGATGTTCGTCAAGATTGGTTCTAGTAGATCTGATGCATCACTATCGATTAGCGTGCTGACCACCAACTCAACAGGAGTTTTTGAGTTGAATATTGCCTTGTTCATGATGATAAAAGCCATTCTTCTCGACTGATAATCGATGCGGTTAAGTAGATGGTTATAAGCTTCATTCATTTTTTCTAGTGTTGGGGTGTCAGCTCGCATGAACCATCCGTGTAAGCAATCTGATAATTTCGTGCATTGTTCTTTTGCCGTTGATGCCCGGCGATAAGCGAAAACAGCGCTAAAGGCTTTCTGACCAATTCGGGCTTTTAGTGTTTCATCAAAGCTGGTGGCGAGTTCAATGAGCCTAGCTGTCTTGTGATGTCTAAAGAACCATGTATCAAAGGCCAACCACTCTGCAGCTGCGTAGTGGGTATCAGAGTGCATTGGAACAGGAAAATCACCCAGCAGGTGTCGGGCTGCCAGTTTTGCCGCATTTTTTTTCTTTGTTGAGCTTAACCCGGCATCCTGCTTTGACAATTTATTTGCCAGATGCTCAAGGATGTCTTTCATTGGATCAGTGCTGCAGCGGTTAGCCCGGATTAAGCGCCTAGCCAAAGATAGGGAATCACTGCACTCGTAGTTTGGTAATGTGCTGTCTTGAAAATAATCCTCGGTATTTGCGTCGAAGGTTATTTCAGTTGAGTCTTGTAACTGGCGAACAACCGAAGACACGTAGGCATCCGATCCGTTCGGTAGCAATTTCTTGATCGGAATATTTACCGATTCGCCGGCATCATCGATGCAAACTGCACTTTTCGCGTTCTTCTTCTCAAGCTTGAAAATAGAACCATCAGGCATTTTAATGTTGTCACCAATCGCCACTTTGACCCATGAAAGTGCTTTTTCATAGTGTGTACCTTCACCTACTAGCATTGTTCCCATGACAGCCTCACTTAACAGATTGTGGATATTGGTTTTGAGTAATTCGCTTTACGGCTGCACTTATTACCTCGTGCTCGGATTCCGAAAGCAGGCGGTCAAAGTGTTGGAAAGGTAAGTCCGTTTCTGTGCTAAGAGCTTGAACAAAATCAACATACTCACTGTCATCGTTAACATTTAGCCAGTGTTCGCGCATATTTTCCTTGGTTTCTGGTTGTACGCTGCCGAATTTAACTAGGTCGCAGTATTGTTGCTTATGAAGAGAGATCCCCTTAAGTGTTAAATCAGACTTCAAACGATACGGTTGCCCTGTGAGGTCAGACCAAAAGGGCTTACGGTAGAAAGACATCAAGGCATCACCTTGCAAAGCGTCCAATAACGTCTCTGTATTTTTTGTTAAATCTCTTTCCATGAAGAATGTAATAAATTCATCCGATTCAACCGCGTTTGTTGAGCGAAACAAATAGTGTCCGTCAGTCGGTACCAGATTTGCTTTGTCTTCAATGACAGAAACTACCGCCAGTCGATTTAACTCAGTCGGTTCATTTTCAAACTTCTGGTTGTCACGCCCAACAATTACACCACCAAACAAGTTTGCTTTATCTGATTCGAAACGACGCCATATGTCATTCGTTGGTAATTCAGAAAGAGAGTGCTTTTCATAAGTCTCGCCAAATTCGTTTTTTGGAACAAAGGACGCCTTACGAACATGTATAAGGAAGGTGTTATCACCTGTTTTCTCACCGTACATCTCGTATCCAGATGCGTCACCCGCAGTGAGGCCATTAGTCAGCATTACGCCAGCAGCTATAAGGTTGTTGTGAATCTTTCTCAAGACAATTTCAAACTTATTAATCATGTTCATTTCTCGTATTCAATTGGTATACATGTATTAAACGACAGATGTAAAAACGCGCAAATTTGAAAACGATGGACTGTGTTGTATTTGATCTTGCGCGATTCTGATAGTCGTGTAATTTTGGAAATATGAGTTGGCTTGTATACTGAAATTACAAGCTGAATTGTTATGTGTATATGGAGTAGTTCAAATGGGAAATGATTGCCAAGAATTGAGTTTTTGGAATCGCTTGTATGTCTTGTTTACAGGTAAGTTACCAACCTCTGCTTTGGAAGTTGAACAAGAAGATAAATCACCAAATAGTGTTGAGCTTATGCTCGATTCTGATTTGAAACAGTGGGTAGAAAACTGTTCATATCAACAAAACTGTTCAGCAGTAGATTTCATTCAGAACACGTTAACTTCTGTGAAAGAATCAGAGACTGGGAACATTTCTGTATGCCTTGAAACGGTATGTTCTCGCTTCCGCTATGTTTTTGAAGTGCATAAGATAAATCCGTTCGACATCCCTCTGTTAATCAACAGCAAGGAGATTCCACGTTCAGTGCTAATGGATGATGAAAAGCTTATCGATACTTTAAATGATGATGTATTGGCTGAGGTATCGGAGCGTTTCAATGTCGACATCAAGTGGCTCAAAGGGACCGGCAAAGAATTCCAGAAACACGATGGTCAATTTAAAGTTTATAAAAACGTTGGTTCTCTAGCAGCAAAACTTGCAAAACTTAAACTCAAGAATGAACGAGTGGAACTTCAATTTGTGATTGGTACAGATGAACCAAACACAGAGTATGAATTGTCATTAGGAGATAGTGCCAAGAACGAAACTCAGATAGGAGTGATCTTCAAAAGAACGAAAGTAATAAATGGTAAAGAAATTGCTACTTACAGCGTTTCTGGAAGTGATGATTGGAACTACAAAAAATGCAGAAAACATTACAAGCTCTTGATGATGTTTTGTAAAAAAATGGACATTACGTACTCTGGTCTGTCACTTTCAAAAGATAACTTTAATAAGGTATTTTTTGGTGAATTACCTGCCATTTTAGTTGCTAAGTTCAAGAAAGATACATGGTATCCAACTAGCTACGTATCAAATGATTCTGAAAAGAATCCTGATTTCGAAGGCTACGAGCAATTAAAGAGCATTTACGGCACCCGAGAGGACGAATGCCATATGACTGAAATCGAGCATATCGAACGGGCGTATCGTTTCCCACATTTGGTTGTTGATCGTGACTTATTCGAAGATGGCTTATACGAGAAAAGCTTCATCAAATCAGAAGAAACAGAGAAGTAAAAAGGTTCAAATGAAGAAATTAAGTCTATTCGGTGCTATCTGTTCCGTGTTGCTCCTGACCAACACCTCCACCGCAAGTAGTGAGGAATACAGCACATATATTTATAACGGTTTGACTACTACTACAGATACTTGGCCTTCCTACGCGGCTCTTTATTACGACGCATCAAGTTACACTGGTGTTTATGGCCAATATTGCGGCGCAACAATTATAGATGCTAATCATGTCGCTACGGCTGCGCACTGTATTAGTGATGGAAGTGGAGGGTTGAACGAGGAATATCTTGTGTATACTGCAGTTCTTCCGCAGCTGTCGAATTCAAATCAATTTTTATCTGGTGCAGTAGAGAACATCAGAATTACGAATGTTTACCGTCATCCAGATTATGTGGATTCATCTAGTGAAAGCTCGGTGCCTTGGCCAAATGACATTGCAATCTTAGAGCTTGAAGATGATATGAATGTTTCCAGTTCTGATTACGCGGTGTTGGCAGAATCTACACAAGCAGATTCATACAGAGTAGAAGATGAAAGCTTCATTGCTGTTGGTTTAGGAATGACAGAGAGTGGTAGCTACTCAGATCAATTGTTATACACAACACTGACATATGTCCCAACTGACTCATGCGACATGGGAGCTGGGGAAAATCAGCTGTGTATGCAAGGTGCATATAATGCAAGCACTGGCGTTCGGAACTCTACATGTTCAGGAGATTCGGGAGGTCCTTTATATTGGTATGACGATGACTTGGCTGAATACGTGCAGGTAGGCATCACGAGTTATGGTTGGGATGGCTGTAAGAGTTCAACATCGAGTGATACGTCCGTATTCACTGAGGTTGCGGATTATAGTGACTGGATTGAGTCTGTGTTAAACGACGAAATTACTCCCGATCTGGTTGTGACATCAACAATGCGCGATTCATACAATACAACCGTTGAAGATGCCGATGACATCGATGTTTCAGGCGATGATGAATCAGATTATCAGGCAAACAGTGGTAGCTCTGGTGGTAGCACATCTTTTGGCGCCGTATTCTTCCTGTTAATGGCTGCTTTCATTCGCAAAAGATCTACAAAATAAATCAACGAAAGGGCGGTTTCACGTGTTGCGCGTTTTTTACTTCGATTTTTAATTGTGGGAGTCGAAACGAATAAAGGGCAACACAGTGAAACTATTCCACTACACACTTGGCATTAAACTCGAATCTATCTTTGAAATGGGGCTTTTACGTACCAGCCCGTTAAAGCCTCAGTATCCTGAGAAGCCTATATGCTGGCTATCATCCAACCCTAACTTTGAAATGTCGGCTCTAAAGCTTGGAATGGATATGAGCGGCCAATCCTCTCTGATGACACTCGCACAGATGGCAAAATATGGCGATGGCCTCTACCGTTTTGTTTTTGACTCTGAACAAATGCCGGTAGATATTTACCCTTGGGCGATCTTGAAGCCGCGTTCGAAAGCAAAGCCGAAGATTACTAAGCGACTCATTGAACGGGCTAAATTGGCCAATGCGAATCCAAATGAATGGTTTGGTACTTTGGACCAACCAATTTCAATTGCGAATGCTGTGCTTGAAGTAGGGGAGATTAAGCATAATGGTGAAATTGAATGGTCTGCAGTACACGGCCCTATTAATATTGATAGCCATGTTCTGCAAGTAACTTTAACAGATTTAAAGCGCGCTGGCTTGGGTGTGGAGTGCAGCAATCAAACTTGGGCCGTTGGTCAATAGCCAGTTAGTTTCTAGAGTCCTCGGCTTACGCTGAGGGCTTGTTCATTATCCATAACACCAATTCTTTTTTAGAGTTACCAGGTAGGTCGAAACAAACTTCATCACCATGCCAATGTACACCCTCTGTATCTTGGATACGAAATTCATTCCCCATGAAGTTCAAGTCGAGAGCAAGAACACCTAATTCCCCAGTGCTCGCGCAAATCTTAAACTTAGCCCAGTTACCCAAATCAGTAGAATCCACCTGCTCAATAGTTACGCTTACGCTATTAATAGTTAGCGTTTGTGTTGGTCTGAGAGTTATACTGTTAGATATGTTCTCACTTTTGTTGAACATGATCCGCAGTGAAACACTATCTTCACTTGGGATTAAGACTTGAGCTGATATTGGGAAATTAATTGCGTTCATCTTGATTTTGGGCTTCCACAGTTTTTGTTCAAGTTTCATAGTCTAAATTAGCAGCGGTTTTAAAGCCACTAACTTTCAAAATTGAATTCGTAATAGCAAAGGGAAAGTATGTCAAAATACGAGGTATACATTGTTTCTGCATCCGTAGAACAAGACTGGTCAGAAAAAGCGATTGAGGCTCATTCGTTGTATACGTCACCAATGTTCTGTGCGTGTAAGACATACGTTGAGAAAAAAGGCTCGCCTTGGCTGATTCTTTCGGACATGCATGGAGTCGTTTGGCCAGATACTATGCTTGCACCATATGATTCGGCTCAACTGAGCGATCAGGAAAAAAGTCATCGAATAGAAAGAGCATTTGACCCGGATGCTTTGGCATCAACCTTGATAGTTACCCTGCAGATTCAACCCGAACGCGGATTAGCAATGTCTCAATGGAAGAAAAATATTCTTTCCCAAACAAAATTCATACTCCTTGGTGAGTCTGATTCTCTAGGTTTAGCAGTGACAGAGCTGGGTTTAATTGGATCTCAGGTCGAGTTTTCGCATAAGGGAATCCCTGCATAATTGGCATATTGCGCGTTTACGAAACTGCAATTTAATTGGGGTATCAATTCACTAAATAGAGAATACCCCATATGAATTCTATCAATATCAATCTTACCTTTTCCGTGGAAGGTGTTGTTTTCCCCGAGTCTATATCAGAATCTCTCAAAGAAAATGTTCGTGCAGCAATTGAGGCAAGCATTGCCAACGGTCATCTAACAGACCCTGACGATACACAATCGGTCGTAAAACTTGAGTCTGTGAACGCAATCTCACCATCAGTTTATATTGAGCAAGAAAACGGGCGGTTGGACCGAGTTTTCACAAATGTTCCCGGATTAGAAGTAAACGCAGTAGACCTTGCAGATTGCGAGGAAGAAGAGAATATTTTCGTTCGTGAGGGAAACCATTTCTACCTTTATTCTGGACTAGATTTTAACTACCTATCAGACGTATGCGAAGACGGAACTTTCGACGCACAAGCCTTGAAAATAATCCGAAATGGTAACTTTGTTTCGGTTAGCAAAGAGGATTTTGTTCATAGCAATGCAGATATTGAGATGCGCGATGTATTCCATTCAATTGATGGTGGCTGGTCGACAACAATGCCTACAACGGAAAATGAAGGGATTATTGAATCTGGTTACGAACTTTTCTATGTCAAAGATGGACAAGAATATGTGTTGCACCGTTTTGCTAGAAAAAAGGCAGCTGAACGAGCTATGCCAATCTTTAGCGAAATCCGAGAACGCTTACGTGAAGAATACTAGGTAGGAGTACATATGATCCCAACACCAATATTAATCATGAGTATCGCACTGACGTTAACTATTGGGCTTTACTTTAAGTGGCAAGAGTTGAAGCAAAAGCAGGTATGCATTTCCGAAGGGTGGCAGGAATGCCGTGACAACATAGCAAACTATGAACTTGCAAGAGAAAACACGCATTTAGTTTACATTGGAATAACGCTAACCCTAGCTGTGTTGATTGCGATTGCTGGTGGAACCAACAATGTCGGCAATACGCTGGCAGCAACAGCTGGATTGTTACTCGTATACGGAACATCACGTCAGAAATAATGAAGACAATTTGACGATAATTACGCGGCCATTGCCGCGTTTTTTATGCCTTGCAGGTTGAGTGTTCCATGATTTCATTGGGCTTAACCTAGAAAAATGTGGAGCAAGACCCGATGAAAAGAACGATCTGTTTGATTGATGCTGAGAACTATTCAGCCAAGAAACTGAGTGAAGTGACTAAGTTTATTCAACGAACCGACAACCTTATAGAAATGCGTGTGTATGGTGACTTCTCAAGGCCGGGGCTCAAGACCTGGAAGAAATACGCCATCTCTAAAAGCATGGTTTTAGTTAATGAACCTGGGGCTGTTGCTGGGAAAAACAGTAGTGACATATCTTTAGTGGTAGATGCAATGACCTTGCTGTATGAGCGACGCAGTGAGTTTGACCAAGTAGCTTTGATCACTTCGGATTCTGATTTCGCAGTTCTAGCTCGACGATTCAGAAACTTGGGGGTCGATGTTCAGGGGTTTGGTGAAGCTAAGGCTCCTGAGAGCTTCCGTATGGCTTGCAATAACTATTGGTGCTACAACGAGGTGGTAGAAGAAAACAAACGTCCTCACGGTCTTTCTGGGCCGCTTTTAAAGCTTATCAAATTACTTAAGAAGGCCATTAAACAGAATTTGAATTCTGATGGCTGGGCTATGACCGCCAGTGTTAATAGAAGTGTACGTTCACTAAACCCTAGTATCCATCATAAACGTTATGGTGCGAAAAAATTCTCTGATTTGTTCAGGAGATCGGATTTGAGAACTATGTTCGAATTGAGAAGAGTAGGGGATTCATTACAGGTAAAAATAGCATGTTAACTTTTCATGGTGTTACAATAACGCTAAATATTGAAAGCGGAGTAATACGTGTATTTTGAAAATGGTTATCTGAGAAGCCGTACAATCGAGCAGTATCTAGAAAGACATCGATCAGGTCATTTAAGCAAGAAACAATCTACTCTGTTCCTGTTTTGCCTGTATATCCAAAACATTCTTGAGTCTTGGCTCTTTCACGGATTAATGGTTGTAACTATTGCGGTTAGCGCTACAGGCGCATTTGGAATTGAGCCGCCATTGTGGTCAATCCTGGTCACGAGTTTTCTTACGTTAACGTCACCACTGTTTCCTGTTGTGAAAGTGCTAAAAATTAGCTCTGCATACAAGGCAGGACGTGCAGATGCTGAAAACAATAAGCCATACAACAATCGATATAAGCGTTATAGCCAAGCCTTTGACGCATATAGCGCGGGCTATTCAGAGGGCTGATTCTAAAGATGGCAGTACTCCCGAAAGCAGAGAGACTGGCGTTACTTGCGCAGTCCACATACGGTAGTGGCAAGCATACTGGCAGCAATAGTAAAACAGCCAGTAAACAGCGTCGAACTGGGTTCAGGCAAGTTAGTGC
This sequence comes from Vibrio sp. L85, assembly GCF_963871815.1. Taxonomy (NCBI): domain Bacteria; kingdom Pseudomonadati; phylum Pseudomonadota; class Gammaproteobacteria; order Vibrionales; family Vibrionaceae; genus Vibrio; species Vibrio sp. L85. The sequence continues at coordinate 103,756 of NZ_CAWMYL010000143.1, read as the reverse complement.
AAAGCAACTACCTCAAAACGGAACCCTATCACTTGTAGAGTTCAATGACCTTACTGCACAGCAAGAAAAAATTGAAACCAATCCACATAAGCAAGAGATCATCCGTTTAGACGAACGTCCAGACCTGATTTCTAAAGACAGGGAGCATTACGAGCAAACTCTATTTTTTGACTACGTATATGAGCGTTATCCTGAGTATTACAATTTTTTAGCAGCAACACCAAACGGCGGTTTTAGACGCAAAGGTGAGCGTTTCAGGTTGTGCGCAGAAGGGCAGAAAGCTGGTTGGCCAGACTGCCAATTTGCCTGCCCAAAACTAGGGTTTCATGGGCTATACATTGAATTTAAACGACCTGTTGATTCATATCGCTCAATATCAGAAGCCAGAAATGCATTAAAGCCTCACCAATTGGCTACTCTACGGATGCTCCTATCACAAGGGTATGCAGCTAAAGTTGCTTACGGGGCACATGAGGCCATAGCGATTTTTGAATCGTATATAGGAGTTGGAGGTGATTATGACAACGTAGTGTTATTCTGTCCTAAATCGGTATTGAAACCACCTGAACCTGGGGAAGTATTAGAGCTTAAGCGAAATTCATTTGAAATATTAGAAGCCGAGTACGCTTAGCCCAAAGTAAAGGCGCATCATAGAATGCGCCTTTAGCTTTTATGACGTTAAGACAATACCAACCGTGGCGGTCAATATGCTTAGGCACAATACAAGAACAGAGAGTTGTACCAGTATTGGTTTGTCATCGAGGGTTTTGATCAACTTTGTTAGCGCGTTAATCAGCACTGTTAGAGCTTTGATATATTTCATTTGCTTTTTTATTTAAAAGAAGCATAGAAATTTTCTCTGGTGTACTGCAAGGGCAGCTTAGAAATAAATGCAATTTATTTTTTGCCAGAGGGTAGGGTTAGGTATAAGTCGTCTGCCGTGATTCGCCCCATAAACAGCATTATGTCAAGCACGTCCTTGTAGCCATCCAAGATTGCCTTTTTGGTCTGTTTGTAGGCTTCCTCTCTACCTCTGTTTCTGATCGAACGTACAACAGACTTCATCTTTCTTTGACCATTAACAACAACAGGGAATTTAGCCAAATAGCATTCATCAATGGTATCACCCCGTGGTTTAAATATGATCTTTGGTTCAAGTGTATGAGGCAACCGTGTGAAGAGATACCTATCTCTTAATACTTGATGCCAGTACTTACCCCAAGCTCGTTCGCCAATCTCGTCACGTATTTTAACAGCCTTTATTAACGCTAATCGTTCATTACTCTTTATGAATCCAATACTTTGAAAGGTTGTAGTGTCATCAGGTAAATGGACGTGGATTTTCACGGCTACATCCGATTTTGATATAAACCGGTATTTCACAGATGAAACCAAGTTCGACTTGTTTACACTCATTTTCTTCCCAGTCATACGGTTGTGATAGTCGATGTTTAGAGATCTTTAGGCACGTCTATCGTAGACATGAAATCAGTAAGATCTCTTGATGCTTTGATGTTCCTCTCTACACGAGAGACAGAGAAAATAACGCCAGATCCTGCTTGCCATGTTCCGCAGTGACCGTCATTCACATAAAACAAGGTTAGGTCTGAACCGTGCTCACTATGCTTTTCGGTAGTTATACTACAGTCAGAATATAGCGATTCAATCTTGTTGCGAAAAACGGCTAGTGAAACTGTGCCATCAAAGCGGTGTGCATCTGAGTTGTTCTGTGTGTTGTTCATTTGTATCTCAATGAGCTGTTGGATGATTTAATTAGGCTACGTTACTTGCTGCAACCCGCAATGAACAAAGCCAGCGTTTTAAGCTGGCCTTGTATGGTAGGAGATGGTTAGTCTTTATAGCGCTCCCAGTATTCACTCTCGGAGATGATTTCAACACCAAGCTCTTTAGATTGCTCTAATTTTTTCTGTCCCACTTTCTCGCCGCAGCAAAGTACATTCGTTTTCTTGTTAATAGATTTCTGAACGTTAGCGCCTTTCGATTTCGCATCTGCCTGCATTTCATCGCGGCTACCGCTCATAGTGCCAGTGAATACGATGTTAACGCCACTTAGTGAGCCATTCGCAGATGTCTCGCTTAATTCCTTTTCAATGTCCTGTGTATGCTGGATATTGAAGCCACGAGACAAAAGAAAGTTCAGAGAGTCACGACGCGCTGTAAGCGATTCTGAGATGTGCTTTGAGTTTTTCTTACCGAATCCATGAATAGCACTTAAATCACTCTCAGTAAGGCTACCCAGTTCGTCAATGCGGAAGTGTTTTAGAATGTTCATACTCGCTGAACGACCGAGTTTTGAAATACCTAAACTAGCGACAAGGAACTTATCTTGAATAGGCTCACGGATTCCTCGTTGAATTTCAGATACAAGGTTGGCAGCTTGTCCCGAACCAAAACCAATATTGATAAATGACTCTTCGTTCATTAGATAAATCTGTTCAAAACACGTGAAATCATTGTCAATTAGACGCTGAATCGTTGCGCTACCAAAGTTGTCAATACCAAGCATTTTGAAGTGATGCGAGATAGCGCGACCTTGTTGTGCAGGGCATGAAATGTTTTTGCACGCGATGAATGTGTTAATACCAGTCATAGGATTTTTAAGCCATTCTGTCGGCTCACCGCAGCACGGACAGTTAGTTGGAATGTTGGGGGTTACAGGCTCTAAAGTTGTTAAATGATTTGGGATAACTTCACCAGATCTTATCAAGCGAAATTTTGCTCCAATACCTAGACCGTGGTCTTTCACGTACTTTGCATTCTTCCCTGAAATCTTTGTAATCACTGCACCAGACAGTTCCGTTGGTGGGATAGTGAATACGTGGGTAATACGACCAGTCTTGCCAACAGAAAGTGTTTCACCAATGATTTCCACATCTACGGTTTCACCAGCCTCTTTCTTGGCTATTTGCCAGTTGTGGTAGCGATTGTTGCTACCCATTTTTACTTTGAGTTCATCAGATTCAACTTCAATGACAGTTCCGTCCAAAGGATATGGAGATGATTCTTTTGTGCGTAGTACAAGTTCATCAAGGTTAGCCAGTAGTTCGTCACCACTCACTACAATCACTGGCATGTCGCGGTACAGTACAAGGTGAATGGCTCCGTCCTTGAGAGCTTTTAAAGCCGCGTCGCTATATGTTGATGCACTAGCTGCTCCGCTTACGAAATTACGTGGATGTGCGAAGTCATCTGCTAGATTGTCTTCGAAATAGGCAGTAGGCATTACCACCTCACCCACGCCATCACGACTCGCGTCACCGACAATCACAAGCCCATTATCTAGCAGTTGGCTAATGTCGTTACCGAATGTTCCATCGCCTCGTGTTACAAGTTGGCGAGTGGAAGCTACATAGCGGCCTGCAATACCGTCCAGTTTTGCTAAGACACGGAACTTAACATCTTCTGGATTCATGCCAATTGAGGAAGCGATTGAATGGCAGCGATCAACATAGGTTTTGATTTCACTTAGTTCATACGCCTTGTCTGTCGAAAGCATGGGGGTTGGATGCCCTATACGACCTTTCGCATTGTCAGCGGCGGTGTCAGTAGGTTGTGGTTGTGAGAAGAAAACATTTTCAGGATCTTGAGCAAAAAGCTCACTAGCATAAAAGTCAAATGATTCGTCAGACACGACTGGAGAGCCTTTACGGTACTCGCTGTTTAGGTAAACACATAGCTCTGATAGCTGAGTAGTTGATAGTGTCTGAACTGGTTGCGTAAGTAGATTTTGCATTTAAATTTCCACAGTGTTTTGGTTGGTTTAAAACAACTATATTTACAATTGGAGATCGCACAATAGCTGAAAACATAGCGATATATGGGCAATAAGAGGGGAGGTTTAGGGGTATTAAAACTACGTTGAAGATAAACAGACAGAAGTCCCACAAGACACCTGCCTGTTATTGTTCTTCGGTGAGAAAATTGATTGTGACTTCTATGCAGCCCGGCGCGACTGCTCAACAGTAAGTTATTGTACTAGGCTAAGTTGCGTGGAGTTCCCTGTAACCTCTAAGAAGTCATGTGAGCACTCAACTAATCGAAATGCGCCTTTGGTTGGAATCTCTCTAACGGATGCAAAATACTGTTGTGCTTCCAGCTTTAGCTCGTTTTTCAGGTAACCTTTTTGGAATGTTGATCGGAGCGTCCTTAGACCGTCTTGCTCACGAACACCCTTTAAGCCACGGTCAGTGGAAGAACGAGCGGCAATGTACGCTTTTCCTTTACAAACCGAAGCCATTTGTTTCCATACATGGTCACGTGCAGCTGGTGGTAAAGTGTTAACGACGAAAGCAGAAAATACCGTGTCGTATGAATTACCCAGCAGTTCCGGGAAGGGAGCGTACACATAATCATAATCGTGGCAAAAAGCCACTTTGTTAATCGCGTCTGAATCTTGGCTAGTTCTGCCTTTGCCATAATTCAAGACACTACCTTTAATCAATCCTGCTTTGAGCAACTGCTTGAGTGGAGCCGATGGAGAGCTACGAGCTATAGAAGTCCTCGCACTGATTTTGAAGTCTTCTATGAGCGATTCTGTAGGCACTGTAGGCTGTAGAGAATCAATTGGTACAGAGAGTAACTGTTTGGGCATGTCTAAATCCTTCATTGTTAATTAGGATCTATATTTGCAGGCACTTTAAAACGCGCAAAAAAAATGGCCGCTGAAAGCGACCATTGATACGTGTTTAAGCAGCTTGCCAATCAACTTCATCGCTCATGACTCGATTAGCGGCGATGTAGTGAATAAAATGACCAGACTCTACCAAATGGTTTTCATCGGGATTAAGGATTACGTCATCACCAGACTGTAGTGTTGAAACTGCAATCAACGTGGCTTTATTTCTTTTCCTCATTATGTCGGATAGTTGCCCAATGCTTACTGGAGAGTGTAAAAGAGGGACTTGCAGAGAAAATTGAGTCGCACCCGTTAGAGGATTTAGCAACTGGCTAATCACTCGACTAGAGCCGGGGTCTTGCATCGATCGTGCAAGTAAAGATGATGTCCGGTTCGTGCCGCATTCAACATTCTTGCAGTGTTTGTCTAACAGCTCTGCGTTCGCAGGTGAATCAAAGTAAGCAACGATGTGGCATTTTTCATTTACAGCAGATGATAACGACAAAGAGGCCGTCAAGGTCTGTTCATCATTCTCTGCGTGGATAATTACTCGATTTGCCGCGTGTGCCGCGATTCGTTCAAGTTCATTTACATCTGAAAATGAGGTGACTTTAGCAAAGGACACCTCTGATAAGTCAGGCAAAGGGTGTGTCATTGAAGAATCTTTTACGCATAAGAGAATATTTCCGTTTTGGCGTCGTTCGTCAGATAAAATGCACTTGATCAGTGAATCCGTTTCTTCGCCCCGGTAGCCGACAACGAGAACGTGTTTATTAAAGCTATTAAAATCTGAGGTTCCATTCATGTTTCGCTCGATAATTTCCCGTGTTTGATTAATCATTTTCCCAAGTAACGCCCCGAAGATGGCTAAAGATACCGGTAACTGGTAGATGGCCATGAACAATGAGCCTGGGTCAGTTACAGGGGTCAGTACGCCGAACCCAACTGTGCTTCCTGATACCGACATGTAGCGGATAAAATTAATAGGTTGAATTAGTTCAAATTCACCACATAAGTAAAAGCCAGCCCAACAAATCGCGTAATGCAGCCCAACGACACCGAGCAACGACCGCCATGTCACTTTGTGTAGGTGGTGTGCAACAATCTGATAGACCTTACGTATCATTATCACTTGTTCACCCTGTAATTAACGAAAAATGCAATTCTAACGTTGAATATTGAACATGCAAGATGCGTGAGGGGAATAAAGTCTGCGTCATTACAAAACTGAGAGATTTTCAAGAGGTAGAGTGTAGGGTAATATTTACCACACTTTCAAAATATAATGTATGGCGGTTACCGTGGTAAACTTTTTCGTTTTGACACTGGCGTTTGTTACGTTGGTTTGTGCAATCATATGGCTGTTGGAGCGCCATGTATGGATGCCTGCACGCTATAAATCAATAGTTACATTGCATAGTGAGGTCACTAGCGACGTCAAGTTAACAGCCCGTCGCCCGGTGTTGATCTCAGTCATTTGTATGCTGTTTCCCGTTATCCTCTATGTATTTCTAGTACGCTCGTTTTTCTTTGAAATCTATAAAATCCCAACAAAATCCATGTTGCCGACGTACAAGGTTGGCACATCAGTGTTGATCGATAAATTTGCCTACGGGGTGAGCGACCCGTTATTCCACAATGTTTTGTTGTACCGGGAGAAACCAGAGCATGGTGATGTAGCTGTGTTTATGCTGCCTGATAATCCTGGAATAAATTACATCAAACGTATTGTAGGCGTCCCTGGCGACACGGTTATATACAAAGATAAAGTGCTTACTGTGGAATCTAAATGGCTAAAGTTAGTTGAGTTCGATAACGCCATTCAGATCGATAACACTAAATCCGACAGAATAGATAGCTTCTTCATTCAGAAAGACATGGAAAAGGGAGTCTGGAAAGTTCCAGAAGGTCAATACTTTGTTATGGGAGACAACCGAGATGAAAGTCAGGATAGTCGATTCTGGGGCTTTGTCCCTCAAAGCAATCTGGTAGGGAAAGTCATATACAGTTGGTAATCGGATTCAAGAAAAAGAAAATCATAGGGAAAGTCGACGTTTGGATACACATATCATTTCTTGCTGACAAAGGGCAGCATAGACTACAGGAAGAAGAGTAAATGAAGTCTTTGAAAGCGGTACGCAGTAAGTTCGTGGTTGCATTCATGGTGGATAAGATGGATATACCAAGCCGACTTAGTTTGTTAATCGCTATTGTCGGATTAGGCTGTCAGTTTTTGAGCACGTTGCTCGGTGGAGTGAATCACTTTGTCGGTAGCAGTGTAATTCCTCATGTTGCGGCAATACTGTCGATCACCTCCAGTGTATTTATATTAATCCTGTGTGTGGTTGTGGTGCAGGGGTTTATGTTACGTAACTATCTAGTTAAAAGGCGCACAGCCAAAAAATCAGCATTACAGTCTTCGGGATCTATCTAATCATGTAACAAGGGAAAAAACATATGCATTGGGTAATTGGCTCTTCCGGTGTGGCACTTTTAATTGTTCATTACCTAATAGAGCAGAATGTAATTTTAAATACTTTTGGTTGGATAGGAATCGGTTTAGGTGTGGCAATGTGGTGGCATAATGAAAAGGAATTAATTGCAAAAATCAGCAACAAGAAAATGTAGTGTAATTGCCAATAAAAAAGCCACCGTCTGGTGGCTTTTTGTTTATGTCTAACAAGGAGTTTTGTTACTTAACATCAAAGCTGATTTGGAAGTTAACAACACCATCTTCACCTGCTACTACCGGGATAGCTTTAACATCAACAACGCCTGGTGATGGAATGTCATAGGTAATCACTGTAGGTACACCCGGTTCAATTCTTTGGCCAAGAATAGTCACAGGGAAAGTTACTGAACTATCCATCGTGATGGTTAGGTCATATGTACCGGTGATTAGATTACCAAGACTGTCTTTAATGCCGGTAAAGTACACCGCGTTCATCTTCTTACCTGCTGGTGTTTCGAATTCCTGTGGAATACTGAACGTCTTAAGCAGGATAGAAGTTAGAGTTACTGGACGATCATCACGTACATATACCGCAATGCGTTTCATTGCCATACCGCTGTGGCCATCATCGACAAGTAATTCAAGTGTGTAATCACCCATGTCTGTATCACTAGGGCTCAACGTCAGAGTACCTTTTGAACCATCAAATGCGAACTTAGCCCACTCAGGAAGTGACGATTTGTTAAGTTCAGTCATTGTGGCCGTCAGGGTATCACCGTCAACGTCATTAGCGAGGTACGTGTAATCCTTAGTGGTTTCCACAGTGATCTTGATTTCCTCTTGTCCATCGACTGTAGGAGCATCCTGAACGCATTCAACGTTGATGTTTGATGTTGCTATGTTCGATTTGCCACCCTCAGTGGTGATTTGGTAGGTAAATGTATCAAAACCACAGTAGTTCTCTGCCGGGGAGTACAGTATGTTGCCATCTACCCATTCAGCTGTACCATTTGCTGGGTCAGAAACGATGTCATACTTAGAAATTACGCCGCCATCGATGTTGTAATTTGGCGAAAGTAATTTCGGTGTATCTTCAATAACAGTTTCGGTCACACCATCGAGTATTGGAGCGTCTACGACACACTCGACAAAAACGTCACCTTTCGCCAGTTCAGACTTACCTGCAGAGTTTGTCACGCTGTACTGGAACTCATCGTTACCACAATAATCAGGGTTTGGCGTATAAAGTAGTGAAGCACCTTGCCAAATTACCGTTCCGTTTGCTGGAGCAACTTCGATGTCACGTGATACGAGGTCACCACCGTCAAGGTTAACAGTCGGTGTCGCGCTCTTAGAGTTGTCTTCTAGTGTTTCAATGAAGACGTCACTAACAATCGGCGGATCAACAATACAAGTAACATTGAGGTTTGCAGTACCTACGTTTGAGTTGCCGGCTTCTGTAGCCACTTGATACGTGAATGTGTCAGCACCACAGTAGTTAGCATCCGGGGTATAAACAAGATTGTTACCATTCCAAACTGCCGTACCATGTGCAGGCAGAGACTTGATAATTCTCTTAGTTATTGTACCACCATCAATGTTGATGCTTGGACTTAGAGACTTGTTAGTATCTTCATCAAGCGTACCGCTCACATTACCAATGATCGGTAAGTCAACAACACAAGCAATACCAACAGTACCGGTTGCTATGTTTGAGTAGCCACCTTGAGTTTTAATGCGGTATTGGAAAGTATCTGAACCACAATAGTTATTCGTTGGGGTGTAAACAAGTTGGTTACCTGACCATGAGACAGAGCCGTGAGCCGGTTGAGTCGTCACGTAACGCCCAGAGATGGTGCCACCGTCAAGGTTCATGCCTGGCGATAGTGTTCCTTTAGTGTCTTCTGTGATGTTGGTGTTCGAATTACCAAGTACTGGAGCATCAACTACACAGGTCACGTTGATAGTCGCGGTACGCGTAGCAGACCAACCAGAAGAGTTGGAAGCAGAGTAGGTGAATGTATCTCGACCACACCAGTTAGCAGCTGGTTTGTAATAGACATTATTGCCTGACCAGCTTGCTGTACCATGTGCAGGGCCGCTATTGATTCTACGTCCAGTAATGGCAATAGAACTGCTTAGGCCCGGGTTCATTGTCGTAGCGCCGTCTTCATTGATTGAGCTAGATGTATTGCTCAATGATGGGACAGGAGCGGCAGCTGGTGGAGAACCACCACAGTTAGCACTTGCCTGATGACTTGTGACTATAAGAGCCATCATCAGCGCAAGTTTACGATTAAACGTTGGAGTTATTTTCAACTTGGAAATCTCCCTGTTTTGCATACACATCTAATTTCTCTTTTGCGCGTGTATCACCAATTCGATGCGCTTCCTTATATAAGCGAAGGGCAGCTTCGGTATTGGCATTAATCCCACGGCCTTTCTCATACATTTCGGCAAGGTTATAAGTACCTGATGGGTCATCTAGATCCGCGGATTTTTGATATAGCTTTATTGCCATTTCATAGTCTTGCTTGGTGCCAATTCCGTTCTCATACATCCAGCCAAGGTTGTAAATCGCGTTCGGATAGTTCATGTCAGCTGCGGCACTAATCAGTTCAAAAGCTCGCTTTTCGTCTTTCTCGATGCCTTGGCCGTGGATTAGCTGCCAACCTAAATTAACCATCGCATCAGCATTACCAAGTTCGGTACCGCGAATAAAATGCTCGACTGCTCTAGGAATATCTTGTTTTGTTCCGGTAGATGACAGGTAGAACTGCCCGGCATATGAGTGGGATAGTGGGTAATCCTGCTCTAATGATTTTTCTATCCAATGGAAAGCATCTTTATCATCAACCGTAATGCCTTCTGGTGCTAAGTCATTAAGGGATGAAATGGCAATTCCTAGCATGGCTTGAGCCCGAGGGTTTCCATTGGTCGCTGACTCTTTTAGCCACTCGACAGCTTGAGCTGGATTTCGGTCAACGTCATGGTCATACAACAAGATCTCGGCAAGCATTGTGTGCGCAGAATCGTTTCCTTGTTCTGCTGCATCTTCGAAAAGTTTTAGTGCCATCTCTTTGTCTTGCTTTACCCCGGTGCCTGAGTAGTAAGCATTACCGGCATCTAGCATGGCTTTCATGTCGCCAGTTTTAACAAGAGAGAGGTTCCATTGCATCACTTGAGCTTTTTTAGCAAAGCCTGGCTCAAAACGGGCACGTTCGACTAACCAACGAAGAGCTTTAGGACTCTCATTGTTTGCGGCGGTTAGATATAGTTCAGATGCCTTGTTTATGTCTTCTGGTACGTTGATTCCTAACTCATAGAAACTTGCTAAAAGTAGCGTGGCATCAATAGAGCCGAGGTCGGATGCAGTTTGATATAGCTTTAGTGCACGCTCTATCTTTGGTTCGCCGCCGATAGCACCCATTTCAAGGAGCTCAGCCAGCTTAATAATTGCGGATGTGTTTTTGGTTTGTGCTGCTGCAGAATAAAACTTATATGCAGCAAAATAATCATTAGATGACAACGCCTGGTCGCCATCTTCAATTAGCTTAAGGGCGTCAGGTTGCTGAGCAAGTGTAAGTTGATTTGCAGAGATTTCATCGGCGGTTAGGTAATCACTTGCCGATATTTGATCTTGCACTTCTACGGCTAACTTATCGTTTGTTGTCGCTTCACTAGATGGCAGGGGTAAAACGCCCTTGTAGCCAGCGATAGCGACACCAAGAGAAAGTGCCAATAGTGAATATTTAAATGGGCGTTTCATTGACCCCTCCGGTTACTTTGCAAAGTAACCTAGAAGGGTAGAGGTTATTCAAATACTGGGTGTTTAATAAGTAGTAGTATTTAGGTGGTGATAATTACTGGCTGAACAGCTGGGCTATTAATGATCACAAGCGTTTTTAACATCGAAAGACCCATTTTTATGGTAGGTATCGAGTTTGCGCTTTGCGCGTATATCACCTAACTCATCTGCCTTTTTGTACCACTCCAAAGCTTTGTTGGTATCTACGATTAATCCTAAGCCTTGTTCATACATAAAACCTAAATGGTATGCCGCCGAGGATATATTTAAGTCTGCAGCTTTATGGTAGTACTCCATTGCCTTTGCATAATCAACAGGAACGCCAGCACCTTTCTCATAGACAAAGCCTTTTTGGAAAATCGCATCCGGGAAATTCATCGATATTGCCTGGTCGATTAGCTGATTTGCGCGGTCATAGTCCTTATCAATACCGGTTCCCGACTTAAGTCGGAGAGCAAGACCAATCATAGATTTTGGGTCACCCAACTTCGCACCTTCTTCGAAATGCTCAACAGCTTTTTTAAGATCTACACCTGGTCCAAATGACGCTAGATAGAAATCCCCAGCGTACCCATGAGCTAATGGTAAGTTTTGGTCCAGCGCCTTCTCGATCAATTTAAAAGCCAGTTCGTTATCTGGTTCAATACCAAACTCTTTATAGTCGTTAAAACCGGATAGGGCATTACCTAATAAAGCCTGAGCTCTCGGATTGTTGTTGCCAGCAGAAATTGACAAAAGCTCTGTCGCTTTTACTGGATCGGTTTGTATGTCATGGTCATCGAGAAGTATTGTTGCCAACATAACTCTTGCTGAATCATTGTCGGCCTGTATCGCTTTCTCTAATAATTTGATAGAGGTAGTTTTGTCGATTTTAGTACCTAGCCCAATATAATACGCGTTGGCAGCGTCAATCATTGCTAGGGCATCACCTTGATCGACTAGAGATAGGTTCCATGCTAATACCTGCTCTTGACTTGCAAATGCAGGCTCACTTTTAGCACGCTCTATTAGCCAATGAATTGCTTTGGAATTCCCTTTATTTGCGGCTATTTGATAGTAATGTGATGCCTTATCAACGTTCTCTGGTACGTTAATTCCCAGCTCATAGAAATTAGCAAGGATAAGAGTCGCATCTAATGACCCCAGATCAAATGCGACGTTATAGAGTTTTAACGCACGATCAATTTCGGGCTTCCCGCCAATGGCTCCCATTTCCAGTAGTTCAGCAAGTTTGATAATGGCCGTGGTATTGTATTTTTGCGCGGCTGCGCTGAAAGCTGAGTATGCTGCGAAGTAATTGTTCTCAGAGAGGGCATTATTACCGATGTTTAATAAATCTAATGGGTCAGGGTGCTCGTTCAGCATGATTAGGGATGACTGAATCTCTTCATCAGTTAAGAACTCAGTTGCCGGTGGCAGACTGGCAGACGCAGTATCCTGCAGTTTGTTTGAAGCTGTAGGACTTAGAGTTTTATCGGAATAGCCGTGATAGCCAACAAAAGCCGCACCTAATGCAATTGCTAGGAGCGTAATTTTAATAGGGCGCGTCATGACCCCTCCATTTGATTGTTACAATTCAGTTGCTAATGTAAACGTTTGTTTTTTATTGAGCGGATGATAACTACTGCTATTTAGCTGGGGTTGTTTGATTGCATAGCACCTTGGAAATAGAAACCAAGGTGCTTTTGGTCGCGGTATTAAGCGGCTAGAAAAACAGATAGGTCCAATTCAATTTGGTCTTTTTCATGAACCTTGATGACGATATTTCTATCCTGCGTACAAGATGATTTATGGCCACCACCTTTATACCAACCGGTTAGTGACGCTTTGCATCGCTGAATGCTGTCTCGAAGCTCTTGTTTGAACTGGGCAGGTGCAATCCGGGCGTAATCAGCAAGATGATCGGAATCGAAATGATCAAAGTTTCCAGATTCAAGGATAGTTAACCATTTTTCATTCATCTCTAATTGATGCTTGTAGCCTTTCTGAATGTACTTTTCAGTTTGAATCTCACGTAGAGAAGTGATCTCATTACGAAGGCCGTTCAGCACCTTTAAACGACGGGGAAGCTTGTCACTGTTAAGGTTTCCTGAAATGGTATCAACTTGAATCTCAGCATGAATGCTGGTGGCCATGACAAACAGAGACTTGAATGACTGTTCGTTGTGGCGCTGCATCGAAATTTCTTTCTTGAGGCTTTTGGCTTTTGCTGCCAATTTCGGATTGGCTTTAGCCCAAGCTTTACGCTTCGCAGCGATTCTCTGTTCTTTTTCTTCTCGAATAGCTTCGAGCTCTGCAGCCTTGTCTTGTTCAATTTTCAATTCTGCAGCAAGTACTTTGTACGCCTTGTTATCAAGGATTAAACCCTGATATTTAGGGTTGTTGGCAATCTCTTCCATAGATAGTTGGCCAGTTAAACCAAGCGTGTGGTAGGTCTGACCGCGTTGAGCCATTTCGTGATAGCGTGCAGCCTGACCTTTTCCTAGTTGTACAGCACCAAAGCGAAGTAAATATGCAGCCGCGTAATAAGGCGTGTAATAGCCGTCATGGGCTTTTGGACGAAGCCGCGTGTACTCTTCGTTGACAATGAATCGCGCTGAATCGATGTCGACATCAAACAACTCTGATTCAACGTAGTCCACAACACGTCGTAAACCTTCCTTAGTACTCACTAGGCGGTGAGTTTGGTCTTGGTGACTATCAAAGTAAGCGAATTCCGTCATATTGTCGCTTAAACCATCAAGGCCAGAGTTGTCACCCCATTCGCCAACATGCAACCAAAATGGTGCTGGTTGGGGAGTTTTAGGGGTGGCGACCATGCTATCTACTTCTTCTAGCAGCTCAAGCTCACCATCTGTATAAACCTGATGCCATATATCAAGCGCTTCAAATGGGCGCTTCTGGAAGTGGTGTAGCGACCAAAGCATCTCGATAGCAATCAGTTGGCGTTCATCAATGATCTGGAATTGTGGCTCTGACATACGCAGGTTGTATTCTGTCTCAGGTAATGTGCCGTTAAGTACCTTCTGCTTAATTTTGGCAGCTCGTTTTTGTTCAAGATAATCGAAGCTAAGAATCGCGTGTAGAAGTCGTTTAAGAACAGCAGGTGAGTATACGTCCGGCTGAATCTTAATGTACCCGCCGATGTTAATTGTTCGGCCAACAGGATGACGCATATCCCAGTTGTAACGCGTAAGCTCAAGAAAGCGCTGTACGCGGTTCAAGCCCGTCATATAACCATAACGTTCTGGATCAGTTTCAAGCAATGTAAGCATAGATTTATCAGCTGGAGAGGCGAGGCAATATACGCAACCATGACGACTGCCACACGAGCTTTGTCCAGCTCCACCGTCTGTATCAGTATCCGCTTGGAAAACTACGCATTCACCCGCGCCGCTATCGCGGTAAATGTCGACCGTCTGGTAGTGGTCTTCAAGGTAACTTGGTAGCACTGAACTTGGGCGGTTACCCGAATAGGTCAGGTACTCCCACACATTAGCTGATGACCAAGTTTTTATAGGGTATAGAGAATACTTGTTACCTGATTTACTGATCTTGATGTCATCACCACCCATTTTGGCGATGTTGTTTTTGCGGATAGTACCTTCCAAGTCACGAGAGCCAAGAAGCATGATCAGTTTTGCTTTCTGCTCTTTCGACATCAATTTTGTATGTTTAGAAACAACTCGGTTAGCGCCAGTGATTTTTAATTCATGGGTACACTGACGGAATTTTGATGAAACAAAGGTTGGTAGGCCACGACCACCAAGAACGCGAGAAGCCCATGTAGAAGATAAGCTAGGGTGTGCAATGTAGGTCACTAAAGGAAGCGAGTTTTCCATAATGAAACTATCAAGGCTGTTGATTTTGTTTTGGGCAAGATTACGAATTTCAGGGTTATCAATACCTGTATCAACATGCACCAAAAAGTGGGCGTTTGAAATAGCTTTACCTTCACGCTTAGCACGCATTAACGCAAGCAAGAATAACCCTAAAACAGTCTCACTGTCCTTGCCTGAGCTGTACTGAATTTGGTAAGTGTAGCCTTGTATAAGATAGCGATAGATTGCATCCACTGAACGTAATGTAAGAGGTGTGATTTCACCGTCAAAGTCTATAAGATCTTGTTTCCATGTATCCCATGAATCCAACTCTTTTACGTCGATAGTGTTAACTGCATTAATCATTTCTATTCGCCTTACTCGCTATTTGAATTCCCAAGATACTGCAGAGTTTCAAACGCACAAGAGCGTGGTATTATGGCAATAGAAACATAAAATACTTCGATATTAAAAATAACGTTTAGGTTGATATGAATACATTGATGAAAGTCATCCTCACGGGTGCAATTCTATCGGCTAGTGCTTCTGTGGTGGCTGTTAGTAAAAACGATACAGGGATTACAAAAGTGCTCGCGGATACTGCTGAGTACTTCATGGAACAGTACCCAGAGATGCGAAGGGAATCTGAGTATTTCAATGTCCAATTAGTAGAAGATTTTGCTTTCAAAGCCACGGAATCCACCAGCTTGAAGGAACAAAAAGATGCTTTGGCATACTTGGAGTTGTTCAACAAAGAACTCAAATCCAGATGCGATGAAGGTATAACGGACGAACGCGTATGTGAACGGTTAGTGCATCTAAAAAGTGCAGAATCAATGTTACGACAACTTGCAGCAGCAAAACATGAATAGGTCACTTATGGAATATGCACAGACCACCCATAACTCAAAGTTAATTTGGGTTGGTATGAACGAACTGGCATTCATGGAAGACGCGGCCATACAAGAAAACGTAGCAGTTGGTCCGGTTGTGCAAGATGTTGTTCATACACCAGAGAAGTACGAATTAACGCATAAAATTGTGTATGGCATTTTGCTCGTGAACCGCGATGAAGATTATGAACAATCCTTCCAAAGACTGACTGAGAGCACCAACAGTTTTTTCAGCACCATATGCTCAAATCAGTGCCATACATACCGCTTGGTTGATTTGGTAGTGAAGCAGGATAGTCGGTTAGCAAAAGCGCATAAAATAAAGTTTGCTGCAGTAATTAATGTACCTGGAGACTTTTCAATTCAAACAGGGAATAGACGTCTTTTAACGGGTTTCTTAAGACCTCAGTCAAGCGTTGACCCGGTAACTGACATTTATAATCGTCAGGGGTTAATCCTTCTTACTGGGCAGGAAGATGACCCAAAAGAGAAGTGGAACGGAAAGGGGTGGAAGCAGTACATCAACCTGTCGCGCTTAAATGACTCAATCAAAGACCTTTAGGTGAGTTATAAGACAAAAGCCACTGTAAAAGTGGCCTTTGCTTTAGATATTGAAAATATGCCCCGACAAATTGAAGGCTGGTGGGCGTTCCCGCGTTAGTCTTGATAATGCTCATGGTAATAGCGATGCATTGAGCAACCACCTTTAGAGCAAGGCTTTGTTGATGCAAGACTTGCAAAAGCAGCTCTCGATAAATGAGTGATAATGTCTTCGTGTTGCTCATTCATCAGTCGAAAGCCTGTATCAACGGTTTTTATCTCTTCGAATTCGCTGAACAGGGAAGATAGAACTCGTTTAAACACTTCACTTCGATATTCTAAAGGCACATAGGCTTTTTCTACTGGTACACCACTGATCCCCAGTTTTGGCCCTACAAAGTCAAACATTGACGCTGACATTTTACGATCAAGCATAAACAGGTCTAGAGCCGCAGTACTAAACTCACTGTCTGGTATTGGCTGAGTTGCTTCGTCACTAGCACGTTCACTGGCCGTAGCTTGGTAGGTCAGCAACCGTGACGCAGAATAGGCGTGTCTGCCAATCTCTGCCGGTAAGAACGTCATGTTGGTCAAGTGCAGGAAGTTGTCGTGTCGCTTGATAGAAGTATCAACGTCAGCCCCAACGATGTCAGCGGCATACGACCAGATTGTTTGCACCGAATGAAGTATGACAGTTAGACCATATCGCGCTGCGTGGCGATAAATGGGGTTAGGAACTGGCTCACCATCTTTGAGAATGCTCAGTACAGGGAATTCATCAGTCGCTTGTTTTACCCACGACTCGTAAGCCGCATCAATAGCTTGAGTTATATTCGTGAAGTATTCTCTTGTGTCTTGCTCTCTCTTTTTCATTCATGTTCCTTGGTTAAAGCAAATGCAGGGGCGACCCCCTGCAATAGTTGGTTAATTAATATTTTCTTCTTGGTAGCCATAGAAAGACCACTGCAAAGGATCTACCGGCATTTTGGTAATCTCGGCTTGATGCAAGTCGATGAATAAACCGTGATGCTCAAGCTTTCCGAAGCGAAGTAAGGGAAATAGCAGCATTGAAGCTGCCGCACGTGCAGTCATACCATTGATGCCGAATGTCTGCTTTTGAATGGCTTCCTCGGTACTACATGAAGCGGTATCGACCTCAGTTTTTGCGGCTTCTTCCCATTGCGAACCAAACAACTCGAAAGGCGTTGGAAGTCGTTTTTCACCGTAGAACTTTTGACGACTCGCATTACCGAGCAGGACATTTGATTGATGGTTATCATTGCCCATATCTAGCCATAGAGCACGTTTAACCGAGGTATCAAGTGCGCGACCAATCTCATATCTTACGGATGCTTTATCTACAGCCGTGATTAGTAGGTCATATTCCTCAGTAGCTGCCATTTCGCCAGTGAAGAAAACAGGTTTTGATTTCCAGTTAACGCCACCGAATTGATTAAATCGCGTGATCAGAACATCAGCTTTGTTGTTGCCAACATCGTGTTGCCAGAAGTTTTGGCGAAAAACATTGCTTTGAGAAACAAGGTCACCGTCATAGGCTGTCACCTCGAATCCATCACAACCTAACTTGGTGAGGATCCCGAACATTTGGAAAAGCTCGGTCAAAATCGAAGAGCCAGTGCCACCACAACCTACGAGGGCAATTTTGAGTTTACGGTCTACCCAATCACTAGGGACGTAGAATGTACGAGCTGTGTTTTCGAAGCCAAATTTTGAATTAGTCATATCTGTTCCCTTAGTCTTATAGTTCTTCTAGTACTTTGCTTAGTTTCTCGTATGGATAAAGCTCATTAGCAACATCCACCAGCTCACCTGTTAGGTTTTTACTTTCCCAAAACGCACGTTGGTCGGGGATGTCGTCTGGAAGCTTGATAGCGAGGTTATGCTTAAAACCATCAAATGCACTCATGTACAACGTATCTTGAATTTCTTTGATGTTGCTTGAGCTAAGTTGCTTCGGTAGGGGAGCTGACCCCTGACACAAGTAATGACTATCAAAGACGTTTGCCAGAGGCGCGTAATAAGTCATTGTGTCGAGGGTTGGGCGTTCATCACTTTCTAAGGCAAACACATACAGTGTTTCGCTGTGCTTATTCAGAACAAAGAGCAACGGTGTCCAAGTGACATTACGAAGTGCCTTTGGGTGAGTGCCTGACATTCTGTACCACATCGGGCATTTAGTCGCAGGGGTGTGCCATACAAGCAATCGATCTGATTCTAATAAGACATTTTGAGGGATTAGGGAGTACTTGGCGACTTCCGAGCCTTTAGCTTGTGCTTTGGCTTCTGCTGCCTTTGCTGCATCGTTAGTGTCTTTGATTTTTTCAAGCAGCTTAACCACAGCATCGGTATCAATGATCACGCCACCTTGCATTTGTTCTTCATGGAACTCATGGCGCGTGACCGCGTAACCTCTAGGACTGTCGAAGAACACTAAGCCGAATTCTGGCTTAGGGTCTTTATGTTGGTTATTGATGCTTAAGCGCGGTTCTTTCTGAACTTGCATGGTACTTCTCCACAGTGATTTTGTTGGGTGGTTAGCCCTTGGTTAAATGGGTTGAAGTGGTTAGCCTCAACCGATATTTAAGATGGTATGCTAAGTTTGAAATCGCGCTAGACCGAAGCAAGCAACATCAAGCACTTGTCAGCTAGATGAATGTTTTCGATAGTGCGTAGACCTGTGTCGTTAGCCGATAGGTCAAGGCGAAGTGCGCCACATTCACCGATTGATTGACGGTGCTCGTTTTCTACTTCAAGAGTGTATTTCTCGATGTCGCTACCAGTTGTGATAAAAGCGAAACAATCGATCGGATTATCACTGCCAAGTAACCACGGTGAGTCATATGCTTCATGCCCCAACTCAATGACAGTGCGTAACGCAGTTTTTAGCGCGGCAATACCTTTAACGTCATTTGGATTTAGTGGGTTAGGACGGATTTTATTTACAGTTTCTAACAGTCCCATAGCGTTCATAATGACAGATTGACCGCGATAGAATGGGGTATCTTTCTGATACCATTTCGTTGCTACGGTTGCTTTGTAGTACAAGGCAGCGTTGATAACGTTATGTAAATCAATATATTCATCGTGCGAACCAATAGCTTTGAAAATTAGTGGGTTGATGTCGTTCAACACTTCTTCGATGGAATCTTCATCGCAGCCAGTGATCTTCTGTACTTGTTCAGAAGTCAGGTCAAATACTTTGAAAATTTCAGCGTATGCTTCAAGCGTTCCCTCGGTATCACAATATTCAAGTGCCATCGTTTTAAAGTTCATAAGTGATAGCAGACGCAGGGTTTGAAAATACATTGTGCCGACACTTGGGCTGAATTGGTCTAGGTCGAATGACAACGCTGATACGCGAGAGCAATGCTCAATACGGATGCTTAGGTCATTGAAGCTTTGGTCTAGTTCATCGTAGTCTTCGCCATAGCACTCGTCTTCATCGAGAGTTAAATCAAAACCCCAATTTGATTCGGTCGGAGTAACGTACCAATGGGCAATGTCAGCACGGATAGAAACAGGGGCTTCAAATGCCTTAAAACATGCTTCAATTTTGTATTGCTGATTAGTTAATCCAGTTTGGTAGAAACCAAGTACCTTTTTGCCAAGCTCTTTAGCAGCAGAAACCTGCTTTGTAGTGCCGATAGGAGCTTCTATAAGGTTCTCGATGTCGAACTCGGTCAACATGCCGTGTTTGAGTCCAAACAGCGCGAGAGCTTCCCAAAATGAGGTTTTTTCGATGATGGTATCTTGGTAAACATCTTCGCGTTTATAACCCAAATTATTACGCACACTCTGGCTTAATATAAGCTCTTGCGGCTTAACCGCAGCGTACCAAGGGGCTAATGGCTTAAAGCCACCAGCCGCCTTGCTTGAAGCTTTCTTAACATGCGCTACATTAGCGGTGGAATGTCCTTTAGTTCCATTGATTCCGGTAAGGATGGAGAAAGGTGTTTGATTTTGTGAACCACTGAATTCAACTGATGTATTACGCATGATTTTTCTTCCAATTCAACTTCTTCGACAGAATGATTAGCCATGTTGGTGGCGCACTTATCGCGCCACTGGTTTAACTTCTCTTTGATATTGTCTGCCATGTGCTTAACCGTTTGTTTTCACTGGTGGCGGAACAACAGGTAAAACCATACAACCATTCTCTAATCGCGCATCTTCCTCGTAGATTTCAGTCCAACGTAATTGAGGAAAGTGCTGTGCCAAAAGTCGTTTATTGTCTTGGATTGAACCAAAAGGGTTTGGGAAATCAATCAGTGTATTGCCTAACTTGAATTGCCATTTCAATTCTGGTGTTGCTGTATTACTCATATCTCGGATACCCCTAAACCTTAAAGTGCGCCATTCTGGAAGAAATCAAAGTTGTCGCTCTCAAGTGACATACCCTCGTCATCAGCCTCTACCGCTTCTGGCGCATCTTGAGTTGCAACTGCATCAGTTGGTGCGGTTTCTACCTTATCGGCTTTCTCTGGAGCTTTTGGCGCGGTTTCAGTGGTGTTTTTAGTTTCTACTGCATCTGGTTTTTCAGTTTTTGCAGCATTCTTTTTGTTACTTGCTTTTTTAACCGTAGTTTTAGGGGTAGTTGTAACGGCTTGAGTTGAAGCCTTAGCAGCCGCAGCGTTAGTTTTTACGCCTTTCAGTTGAAGTGAAGCAGGAGCAAAGCCCTCACCAAATTCTGCAAGCTGTTCATCAAAGACCGCATCAACATCTTCTATCTTGCCTAAAACACGCATAGGCGTGGCTAGAGCTGAACGTAGTGTCATCTGTTTGTCGTCTTCAACCTTTGGAAGACAAGCAGCGTTAGAGGTTGGAATATTAACGATGATTACTGCATCTTCGTTATTAGTGTCAATTGTGATGATTGCGCGAGTTTGACCGGCAGCTTTAACTAATTCACATACGTTTTTTAAATTCATTTTGATAATCCACAGTGTTATTGAGAGTAGGGAGTGGTTAGTTCCCGTTGGTTATGTAATTCATACTGAGCGAGTTTCCGCATCGCGCAATAGGGTAAGTTTGGGGAGTGTTGCCACTCCCCGAATGGTTAACGAACTAAGGCAAGGTAGTCAGAGGGTGCGAAGTGTGACCAATCGAATTTGAAGCCCATAACACCGCTAACGATGTCATCCTTACGGTTTTTGAATAACAGAGAGAATGACGCTTCACCGTTGGCAGCTTCATAAGCCTTATCGAATCCTGCCTCAACACACATTTGGTTAATTTGCGCGATGTTATACATGCCAAGGCGTTCTTTACTTGGTTTCCATGCTTCGATTGCGATGCTCTGACCTTTAGGGTTCTTGCCGAGAACATTAATCATCAAATCAGTGTTGGAATTCTTATCTCCAACGGTTGCATGGTGAATGACCGCCTCTGCCATGTATTCTTGGATTTGTTGTAGGCTCAGATCCATAAATGCAAGCACACGGTCATTAAAGCGAGGCCAACGGTTCTTTTTAATCGCGTCAACAGGTGGCTCGTAACCGCTAACGTCACACAAGGCGGCTAGGGCAGTAGCCATACGAAATTGTGGGTCGGTAATTGCAACGCTTGCACTGGTTGCACGTAGAGACTTACGGTAATCCTCTAACACGGCTGCAGATGTTTTACGCTGAACTGGAGCGGTAGTAACGACAACTTCTTCTTGCTCAACGGTGACTTTCTTTTCTTCTGTCGGTTGGTCAGCCACATCAACATTTGAAGATTCTGCCTGTTGTTCCTGGGCGGCAACTTTCTCTTTCTCTTTAGCTTCACGCGCTTCTTTCTGCTTACGTGCTTTCTCTGCCTTTGCTTCTTTCAAAGCACTTACACATGAATTGAAACAATCAGTATCAATACACTGATCTTGAGTGTATTCACCCCATTTCATCGGGCGGTCATCGACTACAGTGCATTTGCTTTCACAACCCATGCATCCGCTAGTGAATTGCTTCTTACCTACCACTTCCTCAGTCACTGTGCGGCGGTCAGATTCTGGTTTGGCTTCCCAAGCAATGACACGACCATACTTTTCTTCCAGTTCAGCTGTGCGCTCGTTGTGTACCCATGCCTGAGCCTTTTCAATAAAGCATGAGGCTTTACTACATTTCGCATCGGTATCGCCATTGCCAAGTAGGTCTAGCTGTTCCCCTGTGTTGTGGATACAGCTGTCACATGCTTTGGTGTCGAAAGGAGCCTTAGCTAATGGGATCTGGCGCTGAGAGGCGCGTAGTTTCAGATTTTTAACTGTGTATTCGGTAGGGTTAGCCAGAATTGCAGCAAGTGTTTTCTCCTGCGTTTCAGCATCAAATGTACTCAGGATCAGTGCGTGACCGAGAGTAAATTTGTTAGTTGGATCAGCTAGGTGGTCCAAAACGTTATCAGTAAGGCGTTTTAGTTGCAGACGTTCGCGGAATGTCTTTTCTGACAGGCCTAGAGCCACAGCAGCCGTAGCGTAATCACCATCATGGTAAGACAGGTAGTTTTGGGCCAGATCAGCTTCATCAACGATCGTGATATTTTCACGGTCGTGGTTTTCAGCAAACATCACCGCCAGTGCTTCACGGTCTGAATATTGGTTTACTACAACTGGCACAGATTCAAGGTCAAAACGTAGTGACATGTCGCGGCGACCATAACCGGCGCACAGCTCTAAGCGGTGTGGGTTATCAACATGAGGACGAACAGACAGGGACTGAATAACACCGTTAGTACGGATACTCTCTGCGAAGTCATCGCTTCGCTCTTTCTTACGGCGTTTGTTGCCTCCAATGGTCAAGTCATCGATCAGCTTTGGTGATACACGTATAGGCGTACCAGATTCTAAAGCGGTGAAGTCGAACTCTTGGCCCTCACGGATAACAACAGGAAGGTATAGCTGTTCAGTTTGTTTTACTTGCTCGGTTTGCATGATGATAATTCCACATAATTGAGTTGTAAGAGTGGTTAGCTCTTTTGGTTACTTCCCAATTCTCTGATTCTTTCCGTAACGCGCAAGTAGCGATTTAAAGGAAAAATATCGAAGGGGATATCTCTATATTTTTCAAAGTTATAGCTTGAATGAAGTGTTTTAGGGGGGGGAGGAATAGATTGAATTTTAGATATTAAAAAAGCGGGTAACCCCGCTTTTTAGTAAGTTTAGTGATAGTGAGTTATTTTTAATCATTTTGAATTTCACATCCATTATTAGGGTCTTTGAAGTCTGCAATTGACCCTGAATTAACAAAGAACATCTTCTTATCCTTTTCGCATATTACGAAGTTCAAATCTGTCGTTTTCGTAATATGTTTAGCGATGCCAATTGCTCTATCAACCCAGTTCGAGTTCTCTTTAAGCACGCTATTAATCGCCATTATGTTTATACGGTCAGGCCTAATCTGATTTCGTTCAACACCATTGACCTCTGTATATTCCTTAGTATAAGTCCAGCCTGTATCTTCGAGTGTAATTAGCATTGCGTCATCAATAGTTCTTGTAAACGAAATGAGGCAAACATAAAACACCAAAAACAAAAACAGATTAACCTTAACAAAAAAGAAAGCGATTCCTCTTGATTTCACTATTTCCTTTAAGCAAATTTTTAGATACTTCACTATAGATTCCTATTTATCCGTTTACGTATTTTCTTATTCATGGCGTATTAACGAAGATGTGTCTTTTCCTTCCTAATACACCAACTTACTTTTTATAAAATAATTCACATATGTTAATAATATTTAAAGTATTATTATTTACTGACTCCAATTTTAACTACCCAAAAATATCAAGACTTAAATACCAGAAACCACTCCAAATAGATAATGAGTTAGATATTCGTGTGTTGCGTCTAACCAATAGAGTGAGCATTGTATAGACCATCCGAAATTCTACAATTTGCAAGTTATAGCCTATCTGGTTGAATGAAGGTTTTGTGCTCATACCATTATTGTGATTCGGTCATGTTCCACTTGGTCAGAGCTTTGCCAATAGCAACGATCATGTCTCCTGACAATTGCTCGGTACGTTTGGGGAACCAAGTATATTCATCACCATCGAGTGTCGCAAATACCCCAAAATTGACGTTATTGATTTCTACTTGTACCAGACCCTGACGATCTTCATTTAAGCTAACTTCAACGGATGCGGTGTCATCCTCTGGTAACATGTCGTCTGTCAGTGAACTTAATGCCACCAATTCGTCACGATATTCTTGACCAACCTGGATCAAACTGCCTTCAAATTGTCGACCTGAAATGATGAACTGGCGGTCAAAGTACTGTCCTACAACTGGTGACCAATAGACTGCGTTGTCGGGCGCGTTTGCCAGAATTTCTTGTGCATTCATGTGGTGAATCCTTCTAATAATTATCGTTTGTTCATTGCCATTTTGACTTTGCCGGCAATCAACAGATCAGCTAAGTTCAAATCGCGGTTACTTGTTGAAAATTGGACTTCAACTTTTTTGTTCGGTAATCGTTGAAGCTCGTAAATACCGAACGCACCATCTATAGCTACAAGGTATCGCCCTGAACTTGGTAATGACTCTTGACGGTCGATAAACAGGGTTTCATCATCATGGTCAACGATAGTGAGATGTTCACGGTTTAGCCCGAAGAAATCTAATGTTCCTTTACCTAATATCATTGTTCTACAGACAGATAATTCGCCATTTTGAATCATGTGAACAACATTGCTTTCTGGCTGTTCATTACTTACAGGAAGGTTGGCAGCTTGCTTCCCGTTAGGGAATGGTTCGCCTATACCAAACGCAAGATATTGGATAGATGCACCAGTTAATAGGTGAACAAGGATCATTGCCTCATGGTTAATTCTGTTTTTCTGCTTCCACGTGGCGATTGTAGATTTCGGTTTACCTAAGATTATTGCTAACTCACCATCTCTTTTTTCACCAGTGGCGACTTTCAATCGGTTTATAAACGCTTTAGCGTCTCCGTAATCTGGCATTGGGACAGTTGGGCTATCGGCTTTCATCGCCACCTCGCAATGCAGTTTTTACCGCGTCTTGGTTAATCTTCTCGCCGCAATTCATACAGTATTTGGCAAACTTGAATTCTGGCGGTGGTGTTACAACGTGGGTTCTGTTCTTCTCGTTGAAATCTTCAACCTGGGCTGTCCACTCACGGTACTGTGTCGCAACATCGCCAAGTACTATGAACTTACCGCCCACAGAGGCAACTACGTGACTACATTCCATTATCGGTACCTCAAATGCCGTACTGAGCGACAAGCTTTTGTGATGACCCTTGATAGATGCGGTCGAGTTCCCCTTGTGCGCTTAAGCCACTCTCGATGATAGAGGTCTTGATTTCGGCCTTACACACACAAGCAACGCTTGGTGATTGGTGATGGATGATGTACGCATCCGTTTTACGTGGGTGACCCTTTTGAAGAATATAAGGGGTAGACAACTGCACTTTACGGTTTTCAGTGATCAGACCGATTACCTCTGCATCCTCAATAGAAAACATGTGTTGCTCAATAACCGGCAGTTTATCCACTGAAATACCTGAAACTGGCATGTACTCAGTGACTGGGGTTAGAACAAGCTCGCCATACTCATTGGCATAAGTAATTGGAGCTATAAGGTCAGGTGTTTGTGCTTTTGAATTCGTCATTTGTGTTACGCCTCTAACTAAGATTCTTCAACCTTAAGCGAGAGTAGTAATCGCGCAATACCATTACAGGTAGAGAAAAGGCGTAATAACAAAAATTTGTTACTACGCCATAATTTTAAGCAGCGGCTAGAGTTTCCTCATTTTGTGTCATAAGTTCATGCTTAACCTCGGCTAATCGTTTCTTAGCGTCAATCAGGTTCTGTAGACCGTCAAACTCGCGCCCAATCTGAGACTGTGCCGTTTTCAGGTTAACGCGGATTTCTTCTAAGTAGCTTTCTTGGTTTTTAAGCGTTTTGTCTAAGCCTTTAAGCTGATTAATCACTGAATAAAGGATCGATGTTCCACTTGTTTTAGCGCCACCGGATAGGATAACGGAATACTCGTTATCACCCTCGATATAAACGGCGTGGCTACCGTAATTCACGCCAAACCTAACCGCAAAGCCGCAATAGTACATAACAGGTTTGTAACTGGTTTTATTAGCTTTAGACCAGTGTTGTAACTCAGCTTCTAACAGCTCCGCAGCTGTAGCGAATTTATTAACGTCATAGCCTGACACTACGGCCTCAAACTCACCTTTTGGCAATGCGTTTGCTTCATACTTTGCCATATCGTTTTTAATGTCTTGAATCAATTGTGCTTGCGTCTTCTCACGGCTTAGGTAACGTTTAATACCGTCCTCGTATTGGTGCTGCTGTTGCTGGTGGCGTTTGTGTTGCACCGTCAGTTTAGTGATTTCTTTGGACAATTGAAGATGTTCAAGCACTAGCGGGTTACCTGAGATCTCCGCTTTAATCTCAGCAAACGTGATGCTGTCTGCTGATAGGGCGTTCATTGTACGTAGGTTAGTTTCACCAGCGCGGAATGCTTCAATCCAGTTCGCCTTTGTTTCCAGCGTTTGATATAGGAAGCTATCAAGGCTGTTACGGGTCGCGTAATAAATTACATTAACACCTTCAAAATTAGCTGGGTCGGCTTCATACAGGTGGTTGCCTTGGCGCTCTAATCGACCTGTGCGTTGCTCCATGTCAGACGGTTTGTAGCATGGATCTAAATGGTGCACCGCTACACCTAAGTTGTTGATATTACAACCAGTTCCCATTAACTGAGTGGATGCTAGCACAACGCGTTTTACACCGTTATTGATCTGCAAGTAAAGCTCTGCCTTAGCCTTTGGTGTTTTGTACTCCTGAGCAAAAGCGATCTCATGTTCAGGGATGCCAAGCGCAATTAGCTGTTGCTTAATATCGTCATAGACTGAATAGCTAGATTCAGCCGCCATGATTTGGTCATGACCGATTGTTTCTAATTCTCTCTGTGCTGCTTCGTCGCCAGTGTTCGCATCTTTCATTAGCTGGCGAATTTTGGCGCGTAACTTCTCTTTACCTTTATTCGGAGTCGACAGGTCACAAAAAATTAGTTGTGTGCCTTTTACCGCGTCATATTGACGGTAAATCTCCGCGACTTTGTTTGCACATGCTGTTGCTTTTGAGTTCTCATTTTCGGCTTTGCTCGGGTCAAGTACTCGCAAATCCAGTGACGCGCATCGTGCGTGATACATCAACAGCAACATATTGTCGTTATCGATTGGAGAGCTTTTGAAATCCTTAGCTCTTTCTACTAATGAATCGATGAATTCTTTTTGTTGATCTGATGGGTCTACAAAAATTGTCTGCGGCTTTCCTCCGACTACTGGCGGTATCATGTTATAGCCACCAGCTAATTTAGGTAGGTAGTCGTTAAGCTGTTTCTTAGTAACGGTTTCCGCAATACAGCCATAAATAGCCTGCAGCTCTGGCAAGTTATTGAATGAGCGTAGGCGTGACACTGGTTTGAAGTTGATACCTGTCGCGTCGATCTCAAATTCGCTGCTGGTGGTTGTGTACAAGTCAGCCCATGAATCCAACCAGTGTAAATTAGCTTGTTTCAGCTCGTCGTAGGCAAGGTATTTCTGAATGCTCCAAAGCTCGATAATGCTATTTGAGATCGGTGTACCAGTACTAAATACAACGCCTGCATGGTCGTTATTTTCGTTTAAGTGACGGATTTTACAAAACATATCCCAAGCGCGCTGGCTACCGTCAGGGTTACCAATGCCGCGAACATTTGACAGTGCAACCGTCGAGAATGATAAATTTTTATAGCTGTGCGCTTCATCCGCAAGAATTGAATCAAAACCCAGTTCAGCGAAGTCTAAATACTCGTCTTTCGCTTCACGGTTGGTCAGTGATTCCAGTTTGAATTCAAGGTTTTTCAGTTTGGTTTCAAGCTTCTTAACAGAGAAACGAGCGCTTAGAACTTCGATAGCGCGGCGAGTCTCCCAAATTTCATCATGGATGATCTGAGATTCGGCTTCTTTCGGTAATGCAATAGCTTTAAAGGTCGACTCAGGGATCAGTACAATCTTTGCACCTGTCTTGATTCGGTTAAGTGTCTCGCGGCGCTTTTGTGCGCTCATATCTTCCGGTGATAGTACCAGTAGCTTTTCAGTAGGGTATAAAGTCAGCCATTCTACAGCGATTGCTTCAACCAAATGGTTAGGTAATACAACAGCTGTACGCTCTTTAAGGCCTAAGCGGTGCCACGTGTTACAAATAGCAGCTAGCGCGTAAGTTTTGCCTGAACCTACCGACATATCCATGAGAAAAGAACCTTGCGCCAGTGCGCGGCGTACACATGTTTTCTGGTGTGCACGTAAAGAAATACTGCTATTCATGTTCGGGAATACAAGCATTTCACCGCTGTATTTAGGTTTCACATAGCGGTTAAATTTCTCGTTATATAAGCTTTCAAGTTCAGCGCGGCGTTTGTCACATGACCAAATCCAATCCTCGAATCGAGTTGTGATTTCTGTAGCTATTGACTCAACTTGAACGGTCGCTTCTCGGTCAATGAACGTACCGTGTGTGTTAGTACGACGTACAATTAGGTCACGGCCTGCCATCATACGAGAAATGATTTTTGTCGCTGGGTAGCCATCGATGCCGAATTGTTGAGTATTGATAACACTCGGCACACCTGTGGCTTTAACGAACCATTGACCTAAAACGTGTTCAGCATCGACACTACAGCTCAACAGTTGGCTAATGAAGTCTTTCACTACGCTAATAGGTAGCCAACCCGCGTTAAGTTCGACATTAATGTCTACAGCTGGGACGTCTGCAGGCTGTATAGCTTTTAGAGCCTCGTAGTTAGGCAGTAACGAAGAGTTACCGTTTACTAAAGCACTGACAACCTCAAACTTGCTCTTTACATCGCCTGATAGGTAGGTTTCTGCAAATTCATATTGGCCGTTTTTCGGGTCTAGAAAGATTAGGTTACCTACGAGTTCACGTTTAGTCTGCTCGATTGATTGACCGCAAAGCGCAGCAATACGCGGAATATCAATAGTGTGGCTGTCATTCCAACACACCCACAATGCGTCAGTGCTGTTGTCTGCAGAAGTAGGCGCAACCCACGGCTTGATGATACGACGGCTAAAAATCTCTGCTTTGTCGGCGTGAGGTTTTTCTGCTGGTACGTTTAGGCGTTTAGCTTGCTCACGAGTAACACCGCGATTGAAATTAGACTCAAGGCTAGCCAGATTTGCATAGAAAGGGTCTTTACCGAAAGCGCGGCGGTTGGCGCTTTCCTGAATGAAGCCGTGTTGACGAACAAAGGCATCGTAACGGTCGTTCAGTTCTTGACGGGCTGTTTCAATAGCCAGTTCGTGACCATCTGTGCGCTCTAGCTCAAGTAACTGAGCCATAGACTGTTTAACTGCAATCATAGAAGCGATACGGGCAGCGCGTTTGCCTGTGATCTCCTGACATACGTCAAACGTCATGTTTCCGTGTTCGTCGTCCTGCTTTCGAATCGCTACTTTGTCATCTTCGGTTAGCGCAAAGCCGCCAAAGTCGATATAGGCATTGTCTGAGACTAGGCCAGCCATAGGCGCTAAGAATTCGTCATCATCACTTTCTGAGGTCTGAGTCGATTCAAAGTAAATATCTTTCGGGAAATGAGCGGCAAAAGCTCTCTGAACATCAGCTACGATGTCTTTTGAATCTGACATGCATTGGATCTGTTTACCTTGAATGCCTGGCTGTACTTCCATGACACCGAGAATTGCATCTGGATTTGCAACGTAGTGGTTGTTTAGGTAGTACGATTCGCCTGTAGGTAAAGTTTGTTCGAAAGCATGAACCCAATCAGCCGTCGCCGCAGTTGCAGTGTTAGAACGTTGCAGTAATAGGACGTCAACCGAAGCGTTAGCGCCGCTGTGCTCTTGAAACACACTTTTAGGTAGTCGTATAGCACCGCGCAGCTCGGCAAGGTTAGCGACGATTTCTCGAGCCTTAGTGCTCTTGGAGTCAAGGAACGAGGTAGACACGATAGCGACCATAAGGCCACCCATGCGTAAGATTTTTGCACCTTTAGCCATAAAATAGTTGTGCAGAGTCATACCGTTAAGCTGCGAATCCAGCTTATCAATCACTTTTGCACTGCCAAAAGGTGGGTTCTGGATTACTAGATCTTGATTAGCTTTGATGTTCAGTTCTTCAAAACCCTTATTACCATATACGGTTGCATTCGGGTAAAGGTGTTCTAGTGCCTCTGCAGTCACGCTATCAAGCTCACACAGCGTAACTTTGGAGTTTTCAAACATATCGGCAGACATAGGAGCTATAAGGCCACCCATACCAGCTGCAGGATCGCAAATTCGGCCACCAGCATTAAAGCCGGCATTAGCTAACATCGTGTAGATGCCACGCGTCAAATATAGGGGCGTGTAAAATGCCGATAGGGTAGATGTGCGCGCACTGTAGTACTCACTTTCGGTGAGCATGTCTTTTAGTTGCTGGCGCTTTGATTCGGTCTTTGTGTTCTTCTCGTCAAAGATAGAACTCAGAGCGCCCCAACCAACGTATTTGGCTAGCTTCTCTTGCTCTAAGCGAGTAGCACTGCTGTTACGACCACGGAGAGCTTTAAGGACACGTATAGCCGTTACATTAGCTTTAAATCGCTGCGCGTCTGTCGATGCTACATTCAGAGCGTTTGATATAAGGAAATCACGGGCAGCCGCCATTATAAGATCACGTTTTTTTGTATTGTTGTGCTTTTCGGTAAATGTCTGCAATTCTTGGTTGGTACCGAAGAATAGGCCCATTTGACCAGATTCATAAGTGATAGTTTGAACGTCTGACATGATCTGTTGCCCTTAATATGTTGCTTGTCTGAAAGTTACCTTTCTATAAAAACATCGATCATCATTCCCGCAAGTAGTAGAGCTCTACTACTACATTTTCAAAATTAGAAGTTTTTAAAATCTATTCAGATGATAAAATGACACCATTAATCGGAACGCATAATCACCAATAAGGCAGCAACTTAAGGTATGGCAACTACAGAGAGCGTTAGAGAATTAGAGTTCCTGTTTAGCGATGATAAGCAGGGCGCTTTGGCTCAAACCCCATTTGGACAGTATGAGGTTTTCATGGGGCAGTCCGGTTCTTGGTGTGCAGAGTTTCAGTTTGGTAATGCTTGCAGAGTCCTATCTAGGAAGCTCGGTGTGACTTGTGAGCAGGCAGTATTGATGTGCCAAGAAGATTTCAAAACACGGGTGCATGCCTGTCTAACAGAAAATGAAAAGTAGAGATTGAATGAGTTATAGAGTTGCACATAAAAGAAAGGTAAACGCTAAGAAATTCGGTAGAGTTCTAGTCCGTTATTCAATGGCAATAGCTGGTACTCCTTTCACTTTCCCAGTAAAGCCCGGGACTGGGAAGAATATAATCCATCAATATGTCGTCGGGGTTGCTTCTCAGTCTGGTCGCGGCAGATCTATTATTTCAATGATGCAAGAACTAGATAAAAAAGACGGTGGTAACCGACTTCAAACTTTTTTGAATTGAAATGGGTAATTGATGAAAAAGATAGTAAGTTTTCTAGCAAGTATTTCATTTGGCCTTGCGGTATCAATGCCATTTTTCTTCAATTATGTGCCTGCGTATGTACTGGCTATCATGGTAGGGCTTCCTTGGGTTGCATTCATACTGCAGTTGCGTGACAAGGAGAAAACTAAGGTTGTTGACTGACGCGAAAGAATGGTTTTTTTCTATTGTACGAAGGTAAGCAGACAGATGAAATCCTTCATTTGGGAGCGTTGCAATTTATTCATTGGGTAAACGCCTTAAGCTTTAATGAGAGATTCGTTTTCTCTATCTTGACTATGCTGATTTTAACTGCCGGGTGTAAGTTGATTTTGAGGCTTGTTCGTCAACTACTTAACGTTGGACGTTAGTGTCAAAGATTATAAACTCCGAAAAAAGAATCTGAACCTGGATAGAGAGGGCGATAACGCTGTTGCGCGATCGGAGGCTTGAATTAACCTAAATTACATTGAAGTGATAGTGATGGTCGCTATCCAGTCGTAGTAAGGAAGATTCATGTCTCGCGTTAACGTTTCAACTTTAGAAGGTGCTGTTCTTGATTGGGCGGTAGCGAAATGCCAAAACCTTCCAATTAAGTATGACCCTATGGGCTTTGGTTCTGGCTCAGAGGCTGGGTTTTGGGTATGGGATGATGACCCTAAAGGTTATATTACAAAAATCGGTCGTGGCTACAGTCCTTCCACTAACTGGCAGTTGGGCGGTCCAATCGCTGATGCACAAAACATTAGCCTCATTTCTCCAAGTGATGGCTCAACAACCTGCTCGGCGTATGTGAAGGGCGGTGAATGTACACAAAACGGAAATACGTTATTAATTGCTGCTATGCGCGCTTACGTATGTAGTGTGCTTGGCGAAGAAATTGATCTACCAGAGAAAGCTTTCCATTAAAGCCTCTGTAGACCATACACAGTAAGACTTAGGTAAACACGAATGCAGTCAACCGCAGAATTTCGAAACATTACAAAACTTCCCAAAGGTGAGGGGTTTCAACTGAAATTCAAAGCTAATGGAGAAGAGTTCCAACCATACGCAGCGAACATCAGTGAAGCTATATCAAAACGTAATGACTACTATCTGGATAACAATTACCGCCCAGCCAGACTGTTCAAGAAATTCTATACCTTGGACTGTCTAGCGCCCAATGTTGGTATAGAAACCAAATCTGGTAACCCATTTCATCGCTGGCAGGTTCATTCACGAACCCTTGAAACAAGCACATATAGCCCGAAGTCATACAATGACCATGATGCTGCCGTGGAATTTACGACTAAATGGATTGCTTCTCATAACGCAATTGCAGCGGTTTACAATGGCCGTCGTGAAGAAATGTTTTTGCAGTGGATTGAGCAGGAAGCAAAGCACGGGACACCATATATTGATGTCGAATTTGACGCAGAGTTATGGCGCCGTTCAGCTCGGTTACTGTTTGGCACCAACATACCTGAATACTTTGTAGAAGATAATGAGCGCTCTCCAATATGGGTTCCAAACACTCAACACGTTTTTACTGCAAAGGAAATGGGTTACGGAAAGGGCAAAGAATCAAATTTCCGATCAAAGAAGATAGCTACGGGTTTCACAGCTGCAATAGGCAAATTTAATAGTGGGTATGGGGGCTACTTTAGACCTGGTTTTGCAGTCTCAGGCGGAACTACAGGATACAAGTGGAAGTTTTTTCGAATATCCGAACAAAAACCTTTTTTAAAGGCTTATCTTGAAGCGGTAGATTACTACGTGTTTATACACGCGTTAAGCAAGAAAGAAAAAGAACAGTTGTACTCAAAGTGTCCACCTCGAGATATTTTTTATCTCGACTATAAGCGTCGGTATGATCAGGGAGAAGATATTTCAATTATCGAAATTCTTGATATGTTGGATCTGGATGATTTCAATCTCAACAATATCAAACCGTGAGAAGTTACCCTTAAAATATACACTTTAAGAACTCTGGTCGCACGATCCTGCTATCGTAGAACAATATCGATGCCTCTTTGCAGCAACTGCAATACATTCGATACTGAGCACCCGAAGTGTTAATAGTGGCTTCCTTGCTGCTACACTTCGGGCATGCTGATGGCAACTGGATAAATCCATCGCATGCCATGCAAAGACAAGAGTATTTTCCTCTACCTTTTTTATCCCTACCCATAACTTGGCCGACCAAATCTGCCTTGCTGTTACATGACGGGCAGTTGATTAGTGCTTGGTATTGCTGTGTTTGAGTCATAACTTATTTCTTGCTTACCAAAGAAAATGCAAATACGAAAAATGCCAAACTGCCTGCCAGTAAAATACAAATAGAATACGTAATCGATAACGAGAGAAGACCCGAAGCTAGGTGGTCGAGTAAAGATTCCCATGCCTGGTCGGAAATTAAACGAACGCAACCGAGTACGAGCAGTAATAGTAATGCCCCTTTAACAGATCCGCGCAGGTCTGCCGGGGAAGGTGACATATGCAAAGCGATGGCCGCGGTTAAATACATCCAAATGGCAAATTTGCCCGGACTGTCTTGAGCAATCACCCAAAGAACCGAGCTCAGCTTTAGCACTGCGTCAAAAAGGGCCGTTACAAATGTGGTAAATCCTGATGTGTGGCTGAACGGGGCGCTTAACGAGTCAATGACATCAATAACGTTTTCACCGTATGGCAGAAACGAATAGGTTAATATGTAGATCGCCGCAGTACCACCGAACAGGGGAGCTACACCAATAAAAAAGTTGCCGATCTGCTGCCAGAGGTTCGCGGGGTTGTATGAGTGAGTCACGTAGCCTAATGTTCCAGTGCCATCAGGCTTGAATAGCGCCACCTCGTTTATCTTATGGAAAAATGGGAGGCAGATAAGAGCGTGCGATATTTCATGTACAGGGGTACCTACGATCGCGCTAAGGTATATACTTTTCCCTCCAAATTGTCGTGCAGCTAAGCCGCAAGTCAGCCTTTGAAGTAAGTATAGGGTCACAACGAACGCGAGGAATAACCCGGAAGTCGATAGTAGCGTTGTTAGTGTATCGATAAAAAACGATGTGACTGTATTAGGCATTCAGTAAGGTCCGATTGATTCCATTTTAAACGTTCAGTTTTGAAGTCGTGGTATCTTATCAAAATTCGCTTGAGGATATTTTCTTTTTAAGCACACTAAACGACATATTAATAAGCCTTGTACGAGAAATACACAGACATTGCCCGAGAAAAGCGCATCTGGATAGCCGTACAAGCAAACAACTAGCTAATAAGATAAAGGGATGTAATGACCTATCAGACGACATTGAATGAAGACGATATAGAACTAGCCGAGCGTACTGCAGCATCTTTACGACGGATGCAGATCTTTTTTAATGAAAATAATATTGGACCGGAACTTGGCAATGAATTGTTCTCAGCTTTTGTGAAGTTTACGTTTGATGGTAACGCGTCTTTTGGCCACAGTGCGGAAGACTCTTGCAGAATTGAGCGAGAAGACCCGCTACTTAAACAATGGATGGCCGAAGTTCAGCATATCATTGACTATATCCGTCTGCAGAATGCCGGCACTATTTCCAGCATGTATGCACATAAAGAATCTGATCATTCAAACAACCCAATGTTGAAAGGGGCGTTCCTTGATGTCCTGTTGGATGCTGGCACGAAGGACGAAAATCCGGTGGAAGGCACTGTAGCGGTATTGACTTGTTTGTGTGTAAACCACATCAAGAATGCTCAACATGCTCCAGCTGGTGGCCGGGCGTTACACTGATGTCAGAACAAGTACAAATAAAAGTTCAAATGTTAGCAGCTACCTTGAACGAAGTAGCAAATGAACTAATCGCAGAATGTAATTTTGATTGGAGTCTACTTACTGTTGAAGGCAAATCAGTTTGTGGAATGATGGTAAGCAATGCGTATTTGCTCGTAAACGGAGCTAAAAAAACTTTATTGGTTACGCCCGAAATGGGTAATCGTATTCGTGATTGTAGTAATAGCCTCAGCGTTCTCGATGAACGTATAGAATCTTATTTATTTACAGTGAACAGCAATGGTGAGTACGAATTTGAAATGCATTAACATCTGTTGATATAGCTGACGACGTTACTTGTATTCTCCATTCACTAAGGGACTCTCAATGGAGTCCCTTACTATTTCTAATCACTATCAAATTTCGCACTATTCATTGGGCTTGTTGTCACTGAGTGATACAAAGTGAGTTTTGCCGATGTTTGGTATAATGAATGTGTGGTTATACACGTTAAAATTTAAATTCTCTCCAACCATTTCATTAAGCGCTTTTGCTTGCTCGTACTCAGAAGGGTCGACTAATAGCTCAACGTTACCAGTGTCTCTTTTAACCGTAATAACATTTTTTCCCTGACCACGATCGACATCAACATGTAAAAGTTGGCCACTTAAATTGTAAGTGTTCTGGTGCGAAATATAGCTCTCTATCAACTTGTCTGAGTTTAATACAAACACAGCGGTACAAATGAGTGCAATAGCTGTCTTGTTTGGGCAGTATCGTCTAAACCCCTTTTCTTTGTTAAATATCACCAAGTTGGTTAGAAACGACTTGTTAACCCAAAGAACCGTTGAAATAAGCACCCCAACAATCACGGCAGTAGCGGCCATCAGTAACGATTGGTGCCCAATGAGTTCAATTATGGACAAGTCTTTTTGTAGGATAAAGGAAGCCGCGAAGATGCCATAAATTACTATTGAATGTTTGGTCAGGTTGTTTGTGCTGATTTTGTTTATAGTATTTTTGGCAACATTCAACTTAGAGTTTTTATCATCATCCGATGTAGATTGCACTTTACCTTCACGCTTTGAAATCATGCGTTTATAAAAGATAATTGCGAAATATATAGCTATGAAAAGCGGCGATATTGTTGCGAGGAAAGCTATCCAAAAGAAGAATAGTTTAAGTACTGGCAGGCTGTCCTGTAGTAGCTCACCACTTCCAAAATATACAGGGAGTGTAAGAAATGTCCCTAGTGCTAACCAAGCGTTTCTAGTTTTTCTGAACGTATCATTCATGCAGGTATTTCCTCGGACTTAATCGTATTTACTTGTTAGCTCAGGCACCTCAAGCATAAATGATGCAATGCCTTCTGAATTTGATGATGGATAAATCGGTACATCGAGTTTTCCTCCCAAATCACCCAAGTCTAATGGGATACTTTTTGTTTGACCTGGTGATACCTCAACACCTTCAACCATCAAGCCGAATGGAGCGTCAGAACGGAGTGTAACAAGAGCATCCTGCAAACCGGTTGCTAAGTTTCCAGAGTCAGTACGTAGTTCTGATGATGTGACTCTAGCTAGTGGCTCTCCCTGTCTGTTAAGCAGGTTTTTGCTAATGGCTAATGTCTTCAAATTCTCTAGTTTTATCCAGTTCTCAGGGGTGTATTGAAATCTCGCGGTACCAGTGCCTATGTTGTTATATTCATCTTTAACTCGTACTGTCAGCGTGTAACTTTGTTGTTCCTGCAAAGCAGGGAAAATACGGGGTTGTTCGAGTTTCCATGTGTCTTGGCCAAGGTCAGTAATCGCAAGATAAACTAAATCCTCACTTGGTCCACCTGATAAGCTCGCGTCGAGAATAGTCATGGCTGTGTTGTCTATGGCGCTAACGGTGATGCCGTTAATACCTTGGATCATGTCACCAATAATGGCACCGTTATAAAGCAGCGTAACTGCTGGTGGGGTAGTGTCATTTGTGAAGGATACAACGTCTTTTCTAGCGTAATTGTGGTGCTTCTCCATCACTACTGCTTCAACGTTGTATGAGCCTTCGGGTAAAGTGCTCAAATCAAATTGGTACTTATAGTTAGTGCCATTTTCCTCAGATAATATACGTTTGACAGAGAGTTTCTGACCATTCGATTCTAGATAGGCTTGAGTGATCCGGGTGTTATCAAAGTAATAGCCGCGGTTTGGTTGGTAAGCATAGACCGTAACGATCTTAGTATTCTTATCCCATTCCGTACTAGTGATTTCAGGGTGGTGAGTATCGTTCCAGTGAACACTTGCCCAACCGGGTTGACCATACAAACTACCATCCAAGTTTTTGATTGAAGAACCACTATGCAGGTTGCCGTAGGTGCCTGTATCTAAGAGCTTTGGTGGGTCGTAGGTGATAACACACTCTGTATCCCCAGCCGGCACAGTACATTTCCCCATATGCTCAAATACTTGGTCATAGTCTCTTGGTTCAACTATGATCTTTGCAGCCGTGACAGAAACTGGTAATTCCTCCGTGTACACTTCACGGCCCCAACTGCTCCAACCTATATCGGAATACTGATACTGGTTACCTTTACGAACGGGCTCTTTAGGCGCGGAATCATCAAGCTTTAAATTGTAACTCACACCTTGAATAGACCAAGAACGGCGGTCATGAAATCGCACATAGTTCCCGTTTGTAAAACCATAAGGCCGCGTGAAAACAACATACACATACTGGTCATCGACATCATCGTAGATTGCTGAGTGCCCTACAGGAGTGATACCACCACGAACTAGGTTGGCGTAGTTAGATCTTGGTATCCGATACATAAAAGAAATAGGGTTCTCTTTGACAGTCATTGCCGCAACATAGGGCTCGTAACCTGCTTGGCCACCCATAACATTTGTAGAATCTGGGTCATGGATTGCGAAAAGCTGCGCGTTGCCTCCAACGGTATCAAAATACAGGTCTTGTTCTTTCGAATATGCAATGTTGCCGGCATTATCGACCACTTCAAACTGTAAGCTGTAAACAGTCTCCGCGTTGTCACCACTAGGAAACCACGATGATCCATTGCCTATATAAGCTTGCATGGCTTGAGGGTCAAAACTTGCGGCGGCTTTTTTATAAACCTTTTCGCCAATCCTGGTTATCGCGTTAACTACTGATACGCCAGAGTTTTCATCGGCAATATCGGATACATAATATTTGTTTGTACTGTAATAGCCGGTATACCAAGTGTCTGCAGGCATGTTTATGCCATCTAATCCACCATAACTGGTTGCTTGTGGAGAACCGAGAGTGGGCGCGGTCGTGTCGATAACGATAGGGTAGGTGTTGGTTTGTATTATTTCACCAGATAGATCCTTTATGTCAGCAACGACCGAATAGGCTCCATCATTTGGCGCCGACAAAGTTAAGGTTTTACCGTAATAGTCACGTCCTAGCGCAGTAATCCTGTCATTTACACCTATGACATTGCTTTCCGTAGAGCTAATTGCGTTTCCGCTGCTGTCTTCAATCCTTAAGGACAATTTGCGGTCAAGGCCACCAGATACAGAGAAGGTTATGTCTGTTGTCGGGTTGAAAAACTCATTAGCACTATCTAGCTCAACTAAAGAATTGTTTGTATCAATAAAAGATAAAGACAACACCTCGGCATTAACAATGGCACTAAATAAAGTTAAAGGTATCAATGGCCATATGTACGTTATTTTCTTCACAGATCATCCCTCGAATAATTTCTGCCGATATTCTAGAGACATTAAAAAAATCATATGTTCATTAAGTAGCGGTAACTAGCAGTATTAAAACGACATCATTAGTAATGGTAGTAGTTTAGGGGCATTAGGATGGGTGAACACAAAATTGCTCCTGTTTGGTGCGTTGATTAAGTGCGGCTAAAAAGACGGGGAAAATCGAAGTGTGGGTACTTGAAGATGCGTATAACTACACACTCAAAC
Source organism: Vibrio sp. L85 (assembly GCF_963871815.1). NCBI lineage: Bacteria > Pseudomonadati > Pseudomonadota > Gammaproteobacteria > Vibrionales > Vibrionaceae > Vibrio > Vibrio sp. L85. The sequence goes on along the minus strand of NZ_CAWMYL010000143.1, from coordinate 64,382 downwards.
TTTTGAGTAAGTGATGCCAGTTCAAGAAGGAAACCCAATGATTATTCAGGAACAGTCAAAATTGAGAGTAGAACCACTATTGGTTCTGGCTACTGAGCTAATTCAACTACGTAATGTTTCCAATTGGACAGAGGCAACCATCACTTCAAGTTCTAATTTTGGCATGATGTTGACGACTCTCTCATACAAAACGACCTCGGGCGAAACTATCGCGTTAGAGATCCCGACTGAATTCTGTGAGCGATTCAATGACTTCAAAAAATCGTTTAACCAACAGAGCCAAAATCAAATCAAACAAATACTACTCAAGGTGAAAGCCGCTGGTGGTGTTTACGAACTCCGTATGGAATGAATGAGGTCTTCAAAAAAATGGTAAGTAGCCGTAAATTATCAACATTACTAATCGCTGGAGCACTGTTCGGTGGGTTTTCTGCTCAAAGTATGGCAGCAATCAACTCCAATACAGATCAGCCTATTGCTACAGGGAGCTCATTGCAGGTAGCGCCACCACAACTGAAAAACCTCATTGACCAAGGTGTCATTGAAGTTATCGAAGTGTTCCAACATGATTCATTTACTGGGTGGCTAGTCAAAAACCAAGGCGAATACCATTTATATTGGGCAACTAAAGATAATTACGTTGTTGCTGGACCTCTAATTGATCAAAACGGTATCAACATAACTTCTAAGTATTTAGATGCGAAGAAGCCCATTCCTGACTACAACAAAGTTTTTGAAAATTTTGAAAACGAAGGTTGGTACTTCTCAACACACCCTAAAGGAAACAGCAAAGGCACGATGTATGTATTCATCGAACCATTCTGTGGTTGGTGCTCGAAATTGTTTAATGAAATTGAGCCAGCAATTCAAGATGGTTTAGAAGTTCGCTGGGTACCTGTGTCATTCTTGTCTGCTCAAAGCCCGGATGTGATTGAGTACATTACTAGCCAGCCAGATCCATATGCAGCTTTGCAAGAGCATGAGCATATTCGAGCTCAACGTGCCCGTCCAAATACTAAGCCTGCAACCGTTAAAACTCGTGAACTAATAGAGAAAAACGGTGACTTCATGAAAGCGTTCGACATCGCGGGTACGCCGGGTATTGTCTATGTTCAAAATGGAAAGGCTAAGGTGGCTGGCTATATGAAACCTGCGCAAATGCAGGAATTCATAAAAATGATTGAAAGCCAAAAATAACCAATATGACCCGCTTTCTAGCGGGTCAAACATATCAACAAAGCAAATAACGCTAGTGGACGTAAAATCACTATGGGAGAAGGCATGAAGGCCTTGAAGGTTCAGTTATTAGGCATATTAGCCACTGTGTGTTTATTTAACTCCATGAGTGCATCTGCTCATGATTCTACACCCAACAACGTAAGAGAGCTGACAACTGCCGAAGTAGAGCTCCTTGGGTCTGATATTGATAACAATGGTGTTCGAGATGACATCCAAGAGTATCTAGAAGGTCGTTACTCTGGGTACCCGATCATTCGTCATGAGATGGAAAGGTATTCAAAAGCAATTGATAAGCTGATGATTGGTAGAACAATCAAGGAGCGGTTGGAGGCATATCAAGAAATGGATTCAACCAAGTACTGTGCGTTTGGCTGGGGGTACACCGAAGATGAATTCACAATGCATGTATCACAAATTTACGACATGCAAGTAAATACGCCGCAAAGAATACTGGCTGCCAGTCGCGCCGAGCGTTCAATGAGAGGGTTTGAACGCCCACAATATCGCACTAAACCTTACAAAGAATACTGCCATCAAGAAAAATCATCACAAAACTAAAAATTAGGGCTTGCACATTCAAAGTTTAGCGTTATAAATGTGGAAAGTCCTGATTAATAGGGTGGAAGCTTGGAATTCAAAATGATTGATACCGTCATAGCAAAGGGGATTAACCCAGATATGACGACCAACGTCCTTGTTTCCCCACTACCAGAAGAATTGAAGCAAAAAATCGTCGATTCTGGCTTATGTCTGCCTAATCGCTGCTTCGATAACAGCTGGTCGATAGTGATGAATGATTTGTTCCCTGGAGCGGAATACGTTTTAGCCTTTGCTTGTCGAGTGCTTCCTGTTGAGCACTCGATCATTTGTGTTAATGGCAAATACTACGATCCGACATGGGAGCTGCATTTGGGAAATATAGGGACGAAATACGTAATGCTGGCTAAGTGGTCTAAGAAGGAGTTACCCGAAGTTGCCAAAAAAGCAAAAGGTCATGATGGGTATTTATATCCTCCAATGGTCCGATTTTTGGAAACTAGTCATCATTTTAACAAGTTATTTTTACGCTCAAATGTATGTAAGGTTTGAATAATGCAAGTACACGATTTTCTGTCAGAACAACAATTAAATTGCATCCGAGAGAAGGTTTCCCAAGGGATTGCCAACATTCAAGAAAGACTAAGTTCAGAACAGAACACATGTTTGTCAGAAGGTGTGAGTATGCCTGACCCGACAGACCGAGCAACTCTTGAGACTGAACGTAGTTGTGGTGCAGCTTTACGCAATCGTGAAGAGAAACAATTGCTTAATTTACGTAAAGTACTCGGCCGTTTAACGCATAAACTGGATGAATTTGGCTTTTGTGAAGGCTGTGGAATAGAGATCGATTATGACCGCTTGATTGGTGTTCCTACAGCTGTGAAATGCCTAGAGTGCCAGCGCATTGAAGAATACAAGAAAGGCCAAATGCATTAATCGCATTGCGATCAGCTAAATACAATGAAGGGTTATTAAATGACATTAACTAAGCGTGATTTAGGAAGAAGTCTCCAAGAGGTATTGCCCGTAGCGTCCCGCGAGGCAGAATCCTTGGTCACTGATATTTTTCAACAAATTAGTGATGAACTCCAGAATGGTAACGAAGTAAGTTTGCATGGTTTTGGCCAGTTCCGAATTCTTGAAAAAAATTCTCGTCCGGGGCGCAATCCAAAAACGGGTGAAGCTTGTGATATTTCAGCCCGTAAAGTCTGTGTTCTTAAACCTGGAACACAACTGAAAATCTCAGCTAAAAATAATGCCAAGAAAATGGCTGTTTGCATGTAATTCTAGTTACAACCATTTCCCTCAAGAACATCAAATAAAGCCACTTTTTATTAAAAAGTGGCTACTTTCATGCGCCTTCAATTTGCCAAATCATGTTGATTAATTGCCCTTACAAAGTGGGTTTTATTCACCATGCGGCATAGTTCAATTCAGTAAAGTACTGTTGACTTTTAGCTCTTTAACTGGTGCTTACATGAAATCCACAAACATTAAAACCTTAGCGGTAGCAATACCCTTAGCTTTGTGGGCCAGTCACGCCGTTTCAAAATCGATTCTTGTAACAGGTTCGATTGAGGCGGTTTCACCAAAAGTATCTTTACCCGTACTAAGGGACCAACAAGCTTACGTCAACCCTTTCCAAATGGTTGCAGAAGAAGCTGACGGTTCCGGTTGTCAACTTACGGGAGATCCTAGTGTGGCGAAAGCTGACCACGGGGATAGTTTAGTCTGTTTGTTTGAATGGACCGAGCTACCGTCGGGGATAACAGCTGCAGGGATGGCCGTAGATGGTTATCTGTTGAAGGAAGGTGCTAACCAGTTCGGTTACTCCATTTCATACTTCTCAGGTACAAATCTAGACAAAGTAGAAATTCTATCAGATGCAATCAACGTAAACGCGGTTGCACCGATCGCCCCTGACTTCACCGGGGTTAAAACTACGTTAAGTCATGGAGCCTTTACTGGCCTCCAAGTGACTAACTACAACAAAGCGTCTGGAATTTCAAAAATCCAAGTTTCAGCAGAATCTAGAGACTACCGTCAAGTTGCGACTGTCGACGGGCTAGGTTCATGTATTATTGAAATTGGTAACACCGCCTGTGATATTAATGCCGGTTCAAGAAGCATTGGTGTTGAAGGGCAGGTTACTGGCCAGACAAAATACAGTCTAACGATTGACTCTCTAAACGGCTATTTTGAATCTAAAAACAAAGTCGTGCCAGAAGACTACGTAATGAAATGGGACTACCGTACCCCAGAAGCGAAAGGTCTTTATATCCAAGCTCGTTCAAAAAGTAGCGCGACAACTGATAAATATGACGTTGAAGGCGTTAGCGTAGTTGTTGAAAACGAACAAGCTAAGCTGATTGTTGATACACCACACTTTGGGTTATCCGGTAGTTGGTGGGTGCCATCCGCTAAACTTGAGTTAACACCAGACCCTGATTTTGAAGCTTTGATCCCGGTATTTACTGTGGACGGTTTGAACGTGGTCGAAACTCAGGAAATGGTCTCTCAGCCGCAGGAGAACTTTGTCCTAAACGCAGTCGGTACGCCAGAGGTTCGTGACGGAAAGTATATCTTTACGTATGACCTTCACTCGGTTGCAGATGGTCAATTCCTTCCGATTGTCACGTTAACGGACCAATACGACAACAAGACGACGAAGCAATATCCATCAGTTACGTTAGACCGTAATCCACCTACAGTGCAGGTAATGTACAAAGGGCAGAACTTCATCAATGAAGGTGACGTCTACTTCTTTGAAAACATGGCCATCATCGCGTTGGATACTTTCGACGGGGGTGCTGAGATTGTTTCGGCTAAAGTGAATGGTATTTCATTAGAGTTGAAGGGCGATAGTAAGTACATTAAATATCCACAAGCAGCCTCGTTGAACCTTACTCCTGCTAAAGAGTATCCGTTTGAAGTGACTGTTAAAGATACTGCCGGTAACTACTATACCCAGTCATTCATCGTTAACTACATGCCAATGGACTACTCATTGGATGGTTCTGATCTTGATTACTACAAGAAAGTTCAAAGATTGGACTTGGAAGTTGACCAGATAAAAGGTAATACGTGTGCGCTTTATAGCTCAGAAGAAGAGCTGCATGAGCGTGACTTCCGTTATGGTGAATCAATTCGTTGTTGGTTGGAGTGGACTAACTTGCCACCTGGCACTGCCGGCTCATATATCCGCGGCATTCACTCTTTGACAGGTAGCTTTACCATGTCGTCTGATGAAATGACCAACGAAGTGGGTTATCGAGTATGGATGTACGATAGCAATGGCAACCATTCGCTAGCTGCAGAAGAAAGTGCGGTAATCAACGTTGGCGAAGTGGATCCACCAGCACTTACAGTGAAGCAGGATAAAGTGATCAGCGAAAACCTTTTCCCTGTAGAACTGGACGGTAGCCGTTTCACTACAGCGATTGCTAAAGGTGTGAATGCTGACCTGCAACTCGTCGTTAATGATGGTTCAGAAGAAACTACGACTCTTGCGGTTCAACGTAACGGCCGTACTACAAGTGTTTCTGCTTATGACACGCTTGAGGTACCAGCAGGTAAATTGTGGGCGAGAAAGCAATTCAATGTTAACGCTAAGTACTCTTTGGACTCATCTAAGAGCACAAAAGTTGACCTAGAAACTGTATATGTTCCATCGCGTCGTATTCGTAGCCGTATTTCTACAGATGATCTGAGAACGTTGGACACAGTTAATCCAACTGTAACGATGAAGCTTGGTATCTACGACAGTGATAGCCGTGACTTTGTATACAACAAAGAAACAATGGGTGATTGGAAAGTCTACCTTGCTATTGAACGTCGTGATAAAGAAACGCGTGAGACTTACTACGATAAGATTACTGATGTTAAAGACTTCTCTGGCCAATCAGTAACTTTTGACCTTGATGTTAGCGATGTTGGTTATGGTTCATACCGTTTTATCGGTGTTGCTGAACTGCAATCACCAGTTGATGGTTACACTCGTACAGTACTTTCAAACTCAGCGTTCTATCGAGTCCTTAAAGGTGGCCCGATTGATGGTGAAATTAAGACGTACCGTATTGCGGCGCCAGTGCCTTTCACCGCGTCTGTAACGTATCAACCAGAAGAACGTGAAGACCGTGAAGCAATGGGTGACATCACTTGGGAAATGTCTGTAGATGGAACCAATGACTGGACAGTCATTGATGAATACCAAGGTTCACCACGTCTACGTCAGGTAATTGATAAAGCGGCACATTACTTTGTGCGTGCAACTGTGAAGAACAAGCTTTCAGGCGCTATCAGTCGAACCGATACACTTGAAATCCTGGGCTATGAAGTTCCAGATCTTAAGTCCGATGGTCCGATAGCTCTGTATGAGGGTGAGAAAGGGACAGTAACGCTTTATGACAATGGTGAGTTGGCTAACGAGCTTAAAGGTAAGATCGAATGCTCATTCGATGGTGATAACTGGGAAGAGGGCGGCAATACTATAGACATCGTTGGTACAGGCGATCGTATGAAGGTTTGGAGTCGTATGTCTTACTTCAATAATGAATTGGCAGAAGATAAGCGTTACGACGTTTACCGACGTCAAATATCAGTGAAGAAGCCAAAACCAGTTCGTATCTCAATTCAACAACCTCGTATTGTTGAAGCGGGTGTACCGGTAGAATTGAATGCTGTAGTTCGGTTGGCCACAAGTCAACTTAAATCAGAAGTGGTGAATCAGTGGGTTCTACCTGATGGCACTATTGTTGATGGAACTAAGCTGACTTACACCCCAACTGAATCGGATGCTGCACTTGGGCATACTGACATTACGTTCGTCTCTTGGGTTAAACAGCTTAAGGATGATACTTATGCTACTAAAGACTTGAGCATCCGTACTTGGAAGTATGAATTCCCTGAGTATCGATTTGATGTGAACTACCGAACTCGCTATGCACCAGTAAGTGCAACAGCAATTGCTCGTAAGCTTGAAAGTCAACCAGTAGCTGTTGAGTATACCTATAACTTCTTGAAGTTTGATGGTATGGAAGTCGACCGCCAATCAAATGAGCGTTTGTACTTCTCAGCAACGAAACCTGGCTTACACCAGCTGACTGTTGTTATCTCGGACGATCGCGGTAACTCGAAAGAAATTACTGAAATCATGGAGGTTCTTGAGCCACCTGAAACTAAGATCGAACTGACAGCTAACTACAGTACCGAGTTTATGCGTGACCCGTTAGATGCGTCGATTCGAGCTCGCGTAGAATTAGGCCATCCTGATGATCGTGTAGATACCTATGAATGGTACCTAGATGATGTATTGCTCGATGACCAAACTTCTACAAGGGCATATGTTGAGGGTATGACCGAAGGCAAACACCAAATCAAAGTTAAGGTAACTTCTGAGTTTGGTATTGTTCAAGAGCAGCTACTTGATGTCGAAGTCGCACCAAACAAGGCGCCGGTATGTAATATCACATACAAGCAGTACAGTAGTACTATCGCGGTTCAATCAGGTTGTGTTGACCCTGATGGTGATATGGCAACGCATAACTGGTTTGTTGATGGTGAACTGGTGCACGTCCATGCAGATAACCTCTCTGTAGCGGGGCGTCCTGGTAAGTCGATCCACTTCCGAGTTGTCGGTTACGATGATAGTGGTGATAAGTCTGAGGCTACTTTGGTAGTAACACCAAACTAATCAGGCATAAATAGAAAAGGGCATCGATTCGATGCCCTTTTTATTGCCTGCTAAATACGAAAAAAGCCGGGCAAAGCCCAGCTCATTCGGAGGGAACCACCCCTCGTGATTATGTCGGAGGACACAATCGGTGGGGACAACCAAATCCCCGATTTGCAACACTGTGGAGGAGTCGCAAAACTTTTAATTCTTTTCGCCCATACTGCCGGGCTGATGTTTGTAATATCCCATAGTGAAAACGTTCCGCAAGCCTTTTTTTAAGAAATTTAGCCAATTGGTTAAAAACTAACTGACTTGGATTTACTTGACCTAGATAGGTGCACTTAATCGCCACGGTGAATGGGGGGGAGTGACAGAATCAATACCATTAATTCATTGGTGTTGAAGATGTCAGAACAGTCAGCAGTTATTCCAATTACAGGAAAGCTAACCAGCAAGCGTAAAGAGCGGCTAATCAAACCTCTAATAACAGGCGTTATTTGCACGGCTGCAGTTATGGGGTTTAGCTCTCGGTATACCTTGTTGCCGCCAGTTAGTGATTATCCATGTATACCAGGTCGACTATTTATCATGGATAGAGCTGATCAGAATGTTGGTGTAGGTGACCTTGTTACCTTTAAATCCAAAGATACAGTGTTATTCCCTGATGGAACCCTCTTCACCAAAATCACCGTAGGCGCGCCGGGCGATACTGTCATTGTTAATCGCAATGAAGTTTTTAACGGACGTCACAATTACCACTCAGATGTTAGTGTCACAGCTGATTATCTAAAAGTTACCCTCGACTCATTATCCCGAGAAGAACATCTCACAAGTGGAAAACTCTTCGCGCTCGGAACCCTACCTGGATCACTTGATTCAAGATTTTGGGGAACCGTGGATATAGCTAGTCAGGTGGTTGGAAAATCATATGTCATTTTTTAGAAAGAAACTGGGCGCGGGAATACTCTTGGGCCTTACCGCTAGTTCGTCATTCGCTGCGCCGACGCTGACAACAGAAGACATGGCCACATTTGAGCAAAATAAAAAGCTCATTCAACAGTCGAAAAAGATGGACGCACCGAGTTGGCTGCGTCAATACGATGCGAGTGCTCCCGTAGAGAGTGCACCGGAAGGTGTAAAACGATGGATACCTGCAGCGCAACAGATTGGTGATGATAGTCATTCATTTATCGAGAAAACTATCCAAGATACCTATAAGGTAGTGGATAAAAGTAAGATCCGAACTATCGATATGAAGCCTCGCCCAGATAGCCCTTTGAAAGAAGGTGAAGAGCTGTATTACTTCGTATCTTTCTCCCAACCGGTATCTGAAATTAAAGACATCCTGAAAACCGCTTCGGAAGTTGATGCTCGCGTGATTCTTCGCGGCATGCGTCCAGAAGACAAGATGGTTAACCAAACGGCCGCGGCAATGTATGGCATTGCCAAGGAGTTTCGCCCAACGCCTAAAGTATCCATTGACCCTCGACTTCATAAAGTGTTTGGCATTACCCAAGCGCCGGCAATGGTGTACCGCAATAGTAAAGACAATCATATCGTTTCAGTTAACGGCGTTGCTTCGTTGGATTGGTTTTTAGAAAAGGCGCGAGATAGTAAAAAGACTGAAAATCTAGGGGTAGTCTCCACTACTTACGACATCACCGAACGCGATGTAATCGAAGAGATTCAAGAGCGTGTTGCAGCCGTAGACTGGGATGCTAAACGTCGCAAAGCAATGAATCGCTATATTCAAAATCTCCCTGACTTCCTCATACCGACAGCTCAAGAAGATGCCATTTATAAGATTGATCCACGAGTCCAGTTCCATAAAGACGTTAAGGCGAAAGATGGCACGTTGTTGGCGACCAAAGGGCAGGTTGTAAACCCAATTGACCATTTCCCCGGTATGAGCCTGACCCTGTATATCTTTGATGGATTAAGTGAGCAGCAGCGCGCACTCGTCCATGAAGAGATTAAAAACGGTTATGGAAAGATCGGCCTGATGACTTCTCGAATCGATAAAGAAGAAGGTTTTAAGTTCATCAGTGATTTGAGTAAAGAATACAAGCAACAAGTTTACATGCTTCAAGAACGCATGATTAATCGATTCCAGATAAAAAAACTGCCGGTACAAATTTATTTAGGTAACGGTGAAATCGTTGTTAGAGAGTATGGCGTTAAGGCTCAGGAAGACGCCCTTATGAAACAACGAATGAAAGCTGGGATAGAGCCAAATACGGTCACTGTGACGGGTACTGAGGTAGTAGAAACACCCTCAGTAGTAACTAAGTAAAAGAATAAATGAGAGATTAGGGAAACGACATGAGATTTTTATTAACAGTAGGTGTGTCTTTTGTAGGTGGTGTTTACTTTACTTTAGCGAACCCAAGTCTTGGCCGAACGATTACCTCATATGCAGACATTGTGATAGCTCAAGCAAGTGCTTTATTAGGTGGCTAATGATGTCCTTAATAAGAAAAGCAAAGCGGTTTCTGGCCCAGTTGGTTCTCGCTACATCCATTTTTTGCACGGTAGCCTCACCAGCACTAGCCGAAGAGGGGGCATCATTTCTTAGTGATGCCGCTTGCCCGGACACAAAATACTTCAATAACTTGATCAATAAGTTCTGTTGGAGCTGTACATTGCCATTTAACTTGATGGGGTTCTCTTCTGAACCGCCAGATGGTGCGAATACTGATGCGATGTGTTATTGCCAAGATGAACTTGGTGTACCAGAGCTGGGATTTAGTGTGGGCTATTGGGCGCCCGAACAGATTATAGAAATCACAACGACGCCTTGGTGTAGTCCTACCCTTGGTGGAACAATGGTACAGGACGACCTAACCAGCATGGGAACGACCGGGGGAGGGAAAAAAGCCGATAGGACAACGATGGCCACGTTCCATTACAATTACTTCGCCAACCCCGTATTTAAAATGCTGTCGATGTTCATGATTCCTGAGTGTGACAAAGACCCTGGCATAGTCGACCTTGATCTTTTATACATGTCGATGCTCGATATTACGTGGTACGACGATATGTTGGCAATGGTATTTAACGCGGATGCAACGGCATTTGCAAATCCCGTAGCTCAGGCAGTTTGTATGAAAGATTGTGCTGTGTTGACGGCTACGTCAGACCCGTCAGATCAAAACTGGTTCTGTGCTGGTTGTGAAGGAAATATGTATCCATTCACTGGTAACGTTACGACAGATAACAACCCAATCCGTACTAGTAGCTTGATTGTTACGAGGGCACTAGCGTCAATGCACCGTAGGGGGCTCGCTCGGACTACCTATGGCGAAGATGCGATGTGTGAAAACGTGTATAGCCCGATGATTCCAAAACCCATGTATAAGGTCAGTATGGCTTGGCCAGTGGCCGAGGTGGACAGTTTGGGGAACCAGATTACAGACTCTTGCTGTCATCCTCTTGGAGATTTTTGGATGAAGTGGGGCTTAGGGCGTATGGCTGCTGGCGGGGGGAAAGATAATACATTTGTGTACAATATCTTCCGCTACAACGATTGTTGTGTACGGTACTACTAACCCTCTAATGAATGCGATGTTTGACATCGCATTTTTTTTAGAAAAATCCTATATGGAATTGTATTTTGTATGCTGCTTACGCATTCAATAAGTCCATCTAGTTAGGGGCACTTAATTGAAATGCGTGACCCCAAAACCTGACAGACTCCATTGATAAAATTTTATCTGGAGTCACCATCCTCGTGTTCAAAAAATCCTTATCAATGGTGCTGGTGGTAACGTACTTAACGAACCTTATGTCTGCAGCGTATGTTGGCATATTGATCGGAATGTTGACGGCTTCCACTCCAAGTTTTGCAGCACTGTCGCTAGATACGCCTATACAAATGGATTACAGCTGTCCATCTGGTTACACGCTGACTGGCGGTAAATGTATCAAGAAAGAAGTCCGTTCTATAAGAGAATCTTGCGCTTCTGGCTACAGTCGCTCTGGAGACAGTTGTATTAGAAACGAGTCGACATCGGCCACAGTTATTTGTGCAACAGGTTTTACTTTTGATACCGCTCAGTTTCCTAACCAATGTTCAATGCTTGCTGGCCGGGATAGTGTGGAAGAAGGCAGTTGCTCAGATCGATTTGAAGGAACTACTCGAGTTGGGACAGCATGTTATTACGTGGAAGCACCGGAAGAAATTAAATGTCCGGCCGATGCTGCGAACGCTACTCCCACAACAGTGAATATGAGCTGTAGTAGTGGAGCTCAAATCATTGGTGAATGTAATAGCAGTGGTACTGCGTACACTACACCAGATATGCGTTGGAAGTTAAACGCACCAGCATTTATGTGTTCTCGTACATTGTATAAAGGTGTAGAAAAAGCATGTGACAGTGGTTTTTCTATGGAAGGCGATGCGTGTACGCGTACTTTGTCCACGGTTCCTAGTGCTTCTTGCAAAGCGGGATACTATCAGAAAGGTAATCAGTGTTTCCCGGGTGAAGCAGAAGAAACCTGCGGGGCAGGTACAACCATGCGTTATGGTGTGTGCGTTTCACCGAGCGGTGAACTATCGTGTCCTAGCGGTCAGTATTTAGAAGCAGGTTCAAACCTATGTGTTAAAAATCGGACTGACTCAAACCCCGCGACATTCGATGACAATGATTTTAGCTATTTCTTCAATCAAGGCTCTGAATTAGGACGAAACACAGCGAGCACCATATCTATGCCATCTATAAGTGGATCCGGTGGTACAAGTGGTATTAACGTAAGTGCTGAATTCATGGATAACGAAACCAAGCTATCTAATGAAGACTTATTTAAAGCTATTTCTAGTGGCGGTGTCGATACAAACAATGGATTCTCAGCGCCAGATGGCACTTATCAAGACGAAGAAGCACAGAGCCAATTCATCCGCGGCCAAATTAGTAGCAATCAAGAATTTTTGGATTCATCTGGCGAAGTAGAAGGTGATTCGAGTGAGGAAGTAGTCGATAACACTAACCACTCAGCATTAGCGTATGGCGCTTTGATGGATGCCCGTAATCAGAATCCTGCACGTAAACTCAGCCGTGACTCGGCAATGTTCCAAGTTAGCCGAAATACGGTAACTGATGCATTTACAGGGCAGGGGGCATATTTCGGTGACTGTAGCGCGGAGAGTACTACATATCAGGAACTAGACCCGACCAAAATTATTACTAACCGTGCAACTTGCATGAAGCCAAACAAAAACAATCAATCAGGTTGTATCGTTGACCGCAAGTTATTGAAGCCGACCTTAAATATTATTGAAGGTGCAGATAATGCCAGTCTATCAATGTGTGGTGAGGATTGTGTAAGGCTTACTCTAGGTAAAGAAGGGGATGACTACCTTCACCAAACAGGTTCGTGTGGTATCTACAAAGAGAAAATAGCGATTTCTCTTGTAAAAGGTAATGCTGTAAAAAAAGCAACCGTGTTGACGGGTAGTTATGACGACCAATTCCGTCTGAAAGCCGATGGTGAGATGTTCTATAACGGTGTTCACATGGGCTTCCCGACGGAAGATGGTTTCCCAACAACAGCTACTGGATGTGAACAAAACACAAGCCGTACCGTACCGAGATTTGATGCGACTAAAGCATTCCAAGATGCATTCGCAGACGATGACCGCATTGAATTCGACTATCAAGTTGGTGTGGGCGGTGATGGTGAAGCCTATGCAGTTGTTGAACTTATCTTCGAAGATCCGGTTCGTACACACTGGGAAGAGCGATTCGACTATTTTCCAGAAGGCTGTAATGAGCGTTTAGAAGAGCCCGATAGCTACTGCACATCTGGCCCATTCCAATGTGATGATGAAGTTGAATGGACAATTATCGATTTAGGTACCTGGGGAACCGAAGATTCAAATGGTAAATGGGAAACCACAAATGATAAAAATACTGTTAAACAAACGATCAATGGTAACCCGACCAGCTATCTCTCTGAATATTCCTATGAGTTGAACTCGTTTAAAGGCTACATCAAAGTAAATACTGACGAAGACGATGACTATATTGGTTTCGTCTTTGGAGTACCTGAAAAGGGAGCGGATCTCACAGATCCTGACAATAGTTATTTTGTTATTTCATGGAAACAAGGGAATCAAGAAGGCGCGGCAAAAGGACTGGTATTGGCCAAAGTTACAGGGCCAATGGGTGTAATACCGAAAAAACATCAATTATCCAAGGATGATGGAACATATGAAGTATTAGCGACTAATTTGGGTACCGGTTGGGCAGACAATAAAGAATACGAGTTTCAACTCGATATTGAGCCTGAGCATTTTACTCTGTCAATCAATGACAAGGTATGGATTGACACTGATGGAGAGTTTCATAGTGGTCGTGTAGGTTTCTACAACAGTTCACAAAGTGATGTTAGCTACTCCCAAGTTAAGCAACTGTATCCTGCAGGCCTTGGTCGTGATGCGAAATACTTGTTTGCTCCACTATGGGACGGCGCGGCAAAATTCCCGGTATGCATGTCAGCACACCGCGAAGACTACGTTTGTGATCCGCTAAAAGGCAAGTCACTTTCTATGAATGGAGGTAGCTTCTCATTTAGTGACATTATCCATCTTGATGACGGTTGCGCTGTATACGACGAAGACGATTCATGTGACGCGGTATCTCAAGAGTGTGTAGAAGGTTGGCTAGATGAAGAATCGGGTACATGCTATGCATGGAATGTTACCTATGAGTGTCAGGATACGAGCAACGCAGTCATAACTAAAACGCGTTCAAACAATACATGTTTAACAGATCAGAACTGTATTGATGGTTCCTGTACAGTAAGGGCCGATGAAACCAACCAAGACTTTACTAATGCATTAACCACTTACGCGACCATGAATGAGATTGGTTCGACAAAAGAATGTTCGGACCCAAGTGATGTGACATCATGTGAAGTGTTTAGCGGTGAAGCACGTTGGTGTGGATGGGATCAGTTAAAAGTGAATGACTGTTGTGAACAGCCAGCTGGAGTCAATACATTGAACGTTTTCAAGCTTGGTCAGAATATATACACGGTGACCGGATATGCAGCATCTGCAGAAGGTGCGTTCGGTGGAACAGCGATTCAAACTGGTCTTGAAGCTGCCGGCCAAGCAGTTGAAGGCGCATGGGATACTCTATCAAGTAAGGCAGTAGATGTAGGTAAAAGTGTTTGGAATACAGTTTCTAGTAAGTTAACTGGCGCTGTCGGTAATACTGCTGGAAATACTTCTGCTAACCTGGTCTCAAATAGTGGTAGCGTTATTGGTAACTTTTCTAGTTCGGTAACAACCGCGTTATCAAACTTTAAAAATACCCTAATGCAGAAAATCTACGACATGCTTCCAGAGACATTGCAGAACGCTATTAACTCTGCAGCCACGTCTATCGGTGGTAGTGGTGCCGCTGCAACAGGGGCAACAGCAATGAACACAATTGCCACGTCAGTAATGAACGTGATCAGCTTCATTGGTTGGGTATATGCAGTTTATCAATTGGCAAAACTGGCATACACAATGTTGACGGCGTGTACCGAAGAAGAAGAAGACATGGGAGTTCAATTACTCAGTAAGAAATGTTTTAAAACACACCATGAAGACTGCGACAAAGTATTCGGTGTTTGTACTAATCGTGCAAAAGATTTCCATTGTTGTTATGAAAGCGTAATTAGTCGAATCATCATGGAACAAGCGATTGTACAGCTTGGATGGAGCGCTAAATCGTTTAGAAACGAAATGGGTTGTCGAGGGCTAAAGATCTCCGAGCTCAGCAAAGTGAACTTTTCAAAAATTGACTTTACTGAATGGGTAGAAATGATGGCCGAGTCAGATGAGTTGCCGATCGATAAATCAATGGAAGATATAACCGGCGGGAACATTTCTAACGGATTTGGCCGATCAGATGCTCTCGAACGTAACCAAGAACGTTCAGTCGATAATGCCTGGGTTCAACGTCGAGAAGAGATGGAAGAGGCTGATGTAGGAAATAATGTCGATTGTACAACGCGACCAAGACCGAAGAGTTGTGAGCAAGGTGCGTTCACTCCGAATCAGTAAATAGAAAAACAAGGCGGCCCTCGGGTCGCCTTTTTAATACGTAACTGAAAGTAATGTAAGTTAACAACTAAGAGTAATTTGAATGCATAAGTGAAAGTAACCCATGCGCGTAACTGAAAGGAAAATAAATGCGTAAGTGAAAGTAATGCATTTGCGTAACTAAGAGTAATTTAAATGCATAACTGGGAGTGATATACTTTTAGCACTCACTGATAATTTAAAAGATGGACACAGTTATGGCTAAAACCGGTAATGAAAAACTTGCAGAGGCGTTAAGAGAGGCGTCTGCAGTTCGAGCGGGGAACATCGTTAATAGTAGTAATCTTAAGCCTACAACGCGAACCTTATTGGTGTCCGAAGGCTATCTAAAACAAATAGTTCGAGGTTGGTACCTGTTCGATGCAGACATTACAGTAGAGAAAGCTGGTGAGTCAGCTCTCTGGTACCAATCCATTTGGCAGTTCGTTGGCCAATACCTGCAAGAAGCATACGGTGACGATTACTGGCTAAACCCGGAAGCATCCATCGATATTCATACGGCAAACAACTCTTTGCCAAAACAGCTAGTTGTATTTACCAGTGAGGGGGCAACAAAAAATATAGTATTGCCAAACGACATGAGTCTTATGGTGATAAAGAAATCTGGTAAGCCTACTCACATCACTGAATACCAAGGTGTTCAGGTACTTACACTTGAGTTCGCATTGGCCGGGTTAGCTCCCACAATTTACAGGTCTAATCCTTTGGCTGTGCAAATCGCACTTGGACAATCTGACGTTAATGCAGTTGCAGACAGTTTACTCGTTACTAAGAACGTTCAATCGGCCAATAGATTGATTGGTGCGTATCTCGAGATTGGTCGTAAAGCTGACTCTCGAAACCTTACAAACATTATTACTGCTGCTGGGCTATCACCAATTAAGGGTGAGAACCCTTTTGAAGTGCCGGTCATTAAAATTGGTAATAAACGTCAAGAATCTGCGGCGGCTGTGCGCGTTCGTTTGCTATGGCAAAAGCTGCGTGAAGATGTAGAGCAGGTGTTTACCGATAAGGCATCTACTGACTTCTTTAAGAGCACTCTTAATGAACTGCTAGATTCAATGGATAAGGTATACGTATCGGATGCTTATCACTCGCTGTCCATCGAAGGATATGTTGTTACCGAAGAACTGATTAACCGTGTAGCAAATGGCGAGTGGGATTCAGAACACATAGCCGCAGACAAGCAACAAAGAGATGCACTGGCAGCGCGAGGTTATTATGAAGCATTCCAAGCATTACGAGGGTTGATTCAAGAGGCGCACGAGGAAGGATCAGAGGACTTGGATCTGGAGTACCTTATCGATGTTAGCATAACTCAAATCTATACCTCTTTGTTTAAGCCTTGTGTTACGGCTGGCATCATTAATGAGCGTGATCTTGCTGGCTACAGAAAGGGGCCGATCATGATTCGGACATCACGCCATATGCCACCACAAAGTGAACATCTCATGGACTGTATGGACGCGCTAAAAGAGCTTATTGTGGGTGAGCCTAATTTTGCTGTAAAAGCTGTTTTAGGACATTTCTTCTTGGGATACGTACACCCATTTCCAGATGGGAATGGACGTACTAGCCGATTTCTAATGAATTTCATGTTTCTTCTTGGTGGTTATCGTTGGACGGTGGTGCCAGTAACGGAAAGAACTGCATATCTTGACGCATTAGAAAGCGCATCGATCGATTGTGATGTGGTGCCATTTGCTAAATTTCTACACAATGTGATGCCTGACTGATCAAAAAAGGCGACCAATGTCGCCTTTTATCAATGTGTTTAGAGTTCTATTTCTGAACTTTCACAAAGAAGTTAGGAACACCTTTGCGAATTACAAATGGAGTATCTTGGCTTACTAAAGGCTTATCCGATGGAGAAAAACGGTTAAGGTGTTCTGCTTTGTAGCTCATTGCTGGTACGTAAGCTGAAACCATGTTTGTTTCGATAAATGGTAGGAATGTAGCCGTGTTCAGTAGTCCATCTGTCAAACGCACAATAATGTATCGATCAGCTTTTACGTCAGGGTTAAATGGAATACCTGATTCTTTAGTCGCATAGCGAACTACATCAACTGAATATTTAGGGAATAGGTTGCATTCACCATATTTAGCATCGCCGTGCATTACAGGCCAGCATGCACCACCTTTAACACGGTATGAGCCATCTTTGTAGCTAACAAACTCTGTTGGGTGTTCCATTTGCTTATTGAAATCAGAAGCAATGAACGTATCCGCAGCAGGCTTTAAATAGTTAGTCTTTAAGTAATCATCAAGAGCCGCTTTGTTGGTAATATCAATGTTATCGGCAGGGATCCAAGCAATAATTTGAATAAAATCGGCTTGTACGTTACCACCAGCGTTGATGATCGCAGCCATACCAAGACCGCCCAAGGCGCCTATGCCACCACCAGCAAGAAAACCTAATCCAGCACTTGCACCATAGCCTACTTTGTTATCATAAACATCTTTCGCTACTACTGCGTCCTTAATATCAAACGGAACATAATCGTAACCAGATTTCAGAGTTTGCATTGCTACTGAGTCTGACGTGTTTAATTGCAAAGGTGTTGGGTCGATAGCTTTGTTACTCGCACAACCAGAAAGAGCCAAAGTTAGTGCAGCCATTGCAGGTACAAATAGTTTCTTCATTGGTAAATCCTTTAACGTGTGTTTTATGTCGTTGATATTTAAATGCTATAGCCTATTGCAGAACGTGCAATACTGCTCGGTGAAGAAAATTAAGGGCACTGGAAATATTCAACCGACGAATGATACGTAACTACGGTTGCACATCAACAAGTAATTTCAGTTTTTGGGGTAAATTTAAATCAATTCTGTACGTTGTTGCCAAACCAGATAAAAACGCTAACCATTGAACTCGTAAGATAATTCAATCTTGTTTATCATAAGCCAAACATTTAGAAGTACATGTGAGGTAATAGTGTCAGGATTAACAGAAGACCAACAGCTGGTGGCTGATAGTGACGGCCATACTATGTGTTGTGCACTGCCTGGTAGTGGTAAAAGCCATACAATGGTGGCCTTAGCGGATAATCTGGTAAATAAAGACCCGTCATACAAATTGCTACTCATTACATTCACCAAAGCTGCTGCAGAGGAACTCAATGAGCGTCTTGCTCAGAAGATTCAAGGTAGTGGTAAATATCGCGCTAAAGCTGCAACGTTTGACTCTGTATTTGGTCAACAGCTAAGAAATGGTGGCCGAAATACTAAGAGAACCCTAGTGGGTGGTGAGCAATATAACTTCCTTGAAAGGGCAATGCGTCACGCAGGCCTGTCAATGGATATTGAAGAAGCAATGAATGCCATTGATACCTATGGACGGATGCTTAAGCCTGAACCAATAAGTGGGAAGGGGAGCAATCCGGGATGGTTAATTTATTTAGCATATTCGGACCTACTTAAGAAAAACAATTGCCAAGACTTTAACCTGATAGCGCGCTCAGCATACCTGGGTGTGCAAAACGGCACGTTGCCGCCGTGGGATGCAACCCATATCCTCGTTGATGAATTTCAGGATACGAGTGACATGCAGTATGCCTGGATACAGATACATGGAGAAATGGGTGCAAAAATAGTGGTGGTAGGCGATGACGACCAATCTATCTACTCGTGGCGCGGGGCGGCAGGTTACCAGAATATGGTCAACTTTCAGGGTGACTTTAATGCGGTTGGTTACGTTTTGAAGATGTGCTTTCGCTGTCGGCCAGAAATACTCGCAGCCGCGAAAAGAGTTATAGAGTACAACGAGGACCGGGTATACAAAGATATGGTGTCCGGCAGGGAAGAGGGCGGCATAGTTAAACTCAAAGGATACTTAACAGCTGCGGATGAATTTCAGGGCATGGTACAAGCCATTACATCGGACAATCGCCAATGGGCTGTCCTTGGCCGTACTAACCGTATATTGGATGAAGCCGAAGGTTACCTAAAAATGCACGACATTCCATATCGTCGTTTAGGCGGTAAGAAGCTTTGGGATGATAATGTTGCGAATATTGTCCTCAAGTTGCTATGGAGTTTAGTACGTCCGAAAGACACTCGCTTCATTGGTGAGATCCTTGGTTGGTTAGGGGAAGACGAAGAAGCGATTCAAATGGTGACTCAAGGGTTAGCTCAAAAACGTACTTCTTTTGGAGACTTTATGCCACCAGCTTGGTTGGATTGGCGCCACAGCTCTGAACAATTGCACCTCCATTGGAAAGACTGGGGGAGTGATACAACTACCAAGTCTGATTTGAATGTGCGGGTTAAAGCGATAGTTGATTTCCTTAAGACGCATCGCGGTGGGAAAAGTCGAGAAGCTAGGCTTATTGAACTGGTTGGAGACATCCTAATCAACCTGAAAGTTGAAGGTGGTTTTGTCGACCGGGTTGAATTGCTTTCAAAGAACTTAGCACCAAGCCAAAAGGGTGGCGATGAAGACACTGAACGTGGAGTGGTAACACTGTCGAGTCTTCATTCATCGAAAGGGTTGCAGTGGGAGCAGGTTTGGATTTGTGGATCAAATCAAGGCGTATGTCCATCTAACAACTCGCTGGAGGAAGAATCAACGGGCGGTGTCCCGGAAGAGCGTAGGCTGTTCTATGTTGGAATGACTCGAGCAGTTGACGAACTTTATCTATCTTTTAACAGCGATCCTGATTCATCGGGAACGGCGAAGAAGAAAGAGCCATCTCAATTCTTAGCAGAAGGATTCCCCGAAGAATTGGCCTTAGCTGAGGAAAAACTACAGTTATTGGCCAAACAACGAAAAGATGAAGAACAGGAAGAGGCAGCATAAAATCCGTGGCGATTAAGTGGGTCTACAAAGTCGTATTTAATCGCCGCTGGTAAGGGTATTTATAGGTGCTTACGCTTTCAACGTGGGTTACTATTACAAGGTAAATTTCTTCTTTGGCATTAGCCCTTTCCCACAACTTTCCTCTCTTTTGAGAGACTTTGTTGGATTGTTTCAAGAAGAGCTGTGTTTTTTACTCACAACTGAATCCAAAGTAAGCTCGTTTGATAACTTTCAATCGTGATAAATACATAAATCTTATGTTCGCATAAGTAACTAAATATACTGCCGATTAGCTTGCCAGCTTCTCTGTAGTCATTAACAAAATTTGTTCTCATAAGGAGACTATGACTCTCCTTACGGGAAAAACTCATAGTATTCCTTTGTGCAAATTTTATTCATTTAAAATTTTCGGAGGAAATATTATGGCGTTTTTAGGATTGTTCGTTCTTGGTGTTTGTGTAATTGCTTTGCTTTACACCGGTGGTTCTGCTATCGAAAACAAGATTATTGAACACAAAAAGAAACTAGAAGAAGAAGCGATTATTGTACCAGAAATTGGTGGCTTCCTAGTTCATACCCACTCTGATGCTGAACGTGTTCACAACTTAGAAAAACTAACTGTGAGATTTGGTAAGCATGAGGGTAAGACATGGGCACAAGTTCCAACTGAGTATTTAACTTGGATGGTTCATGAAGATCACAAATACGTGCAACTTGCTCGTGTGATTCTTGCCGCTCGTCGTTCTGACTATACGTTCGTCTAACACCTAGTAGGTAACCACATTGCCTTTTAGGTGACGTGGTTTTGATTTATTCAATTAAAGGAAAATACCATGTTACTTTTAGACATTATCGAAGCTATTACTGACGTCATCCTTTTGTTGTCATAGTAAAGCTCGTACTGTAAGGGTCGTACCTTATAGTGTTATGCACATTTTCACTTAGTGATTTTGTCATAACCGTTATGGAGCATATCTAGCTAGATGTAAGTTGAAGTTAACGCCTTTTGGCATTGGCTTTGGCTTACACTTGCTAGGTTTCTCTTTCAGGTCTACCACCTCAAGCGTTTTTACGCGAGAGCGTTTGAGGGTAGATCTGAATACAAAGAGAGGCATTCCATGACGACTGAAACCACACCTGAAACTCTAAACAGCACACTCGATACTGAATCAAACGTTTCATTGCATTACCGCGATAACGTAGTGAGCTTCCGAAAGAAAAGACCATCAACCACTATAAATTCTATGGCTAGAAAAAGTCATTTGCACCGCTGGGCTCGATACACAGAGCAGCCAGTAAAGTGCGCGGTTGTTGCAATTTCTAGATAGGTCGCAGGGTTTCAGTTCGTCCTAGCTCGTTATCTTTATAACAAGCCTGGCAAGCTGCTTGGGGGAGGTTACTCTCCCCAGCAGTTCATTAATAAAACCAATTCAATCAAGCTGTTGGTCACACACCGACAGTTTAGGCGTTAGGCAGCAACTGTAAGACCTGACTAGCCTCCGAATTTATACCTGCACCTTAGTTGATTCATTTGCCTTTTGGCCTTTCCTCCCCATATTTTGGGATCGGGAATGTTGATGATCTAAGTGCTATCGTGACTTGTCTAATTGGATACTTTTCCTAACTGACACTATTACCTGTAATAGCATAAGTCACACCCCAAGTAGCTAATCTCACTACTCTAAAAAGAGATGTTTACTAGTCATTGACCAGCTATATAAATGGTCTTCAACCTGTCTTCAAGCTAACCACTTGTTGATAGATTTTACTTCCCGAACGGGTGGAGCTTTGTCCTTTACCTTTTTGGGTAAGATACTATATGCTCCGCTTACACGTTCAATAACAAGCGTTTTAGCTTGTTTATAAACAAATCTGTGGAGCAACAAAATGATTAAAACGAACGAAAACACTGTTGGATTTGGTGGTACATGTGGTCGTGACTTGAAGATACTTGGTGGTAATAATGGACCTCGCTTTGGCGTTGTGTCTGTTTGTCAAACTACTTCATGGCGCAAAAAAGATGGACCCGGATTCAATGAGCGTAAAGTTTGGATGAATTTAAAATTTAACGATTATCAAATTCAGAAACTTGAACGCAATGGCGGTCTTTTTTCTGGTGATGATATTTGTGTAAAAGGTTTTCTCGTTCAGCGCGCTATAGGTGAAGAAGGTCATATGATTACTGAGATTCAAGTTGAATCTATAGTGTCTCATCTTCCTAAAGCACTTAAAGAGTTAGCTAAAGAGGCTGGTTTGAATTATTCATCTCAACCTCAACAAGCACCTCAACAAGCTGGTGGCCAAGGTCATTATGATCGTCAACCGCAGCAACATGCACCGCAGCAGCAAGCACCTCAACGTGCTCCGCAGCAGCAACAGCATTACAGCGCACCTCAGAGCCCTGCACCGCAACATGCACCGCAGTACACTGATGACCAAATTCCACAACAAGGTGGAGATTGGGACGAAGAAGATTTCTATGGTAGCCGTCAACAGTAATAACTGACTGTTTGGCATTGCCATTGAAATTTAAACCTAAACCTAACCAACTTAAAAACCCATTTGGGAGATTTACTACTCCCTAATGGGGCAGTGATCTCCCTTTTTAAACCGACTGTGGAGGTCACCATGTCTACTAACAACTCTTGTAACTCAACCGATCCTAAACAAACAGCAGCTTACCTGAAACGTCGTTCGACGCGTCTACGTAAGAAAGCTCGTTTTGCTCGTGATGCTTCTACATGTGACCGCCTTATACATATGGCCGATCGTGCAGTAACTCGCGCAAACGAAATTTACTTTGCTGCTTGTTAAGGTGATGTCATGGCTAGTTTGATGTTTCAACTTGCGTCGTCCTGCAAAGGTCGAATCGAGCGGCACCGAACGGTAGGGGATAAGAATGCTCCTAAACGGATGCATATCTACTTTTCTCTTGATAGCCGGCAACGGTTTGTCATGACAGAAGAGAAAACAAAACAAGGCCGAGAATTTACAGAACTCAGAGAAGAGCAATTAGGCAAAAGTCTATGCGCTATCGAAGGGGAATGTATGCAAGAACTTGGCCTCGAGTAAATTTAGTAACTAAACCAATCTTTAATTAAACCAATCTGCCTAAGCAGGAATAACTCCTGCCAAAGCAGAAGTGTATTCCTCGTTTAAGCAGAACCAAAATTCTGTGGAGGAATTACACATGCAATACGACATCTTTGGTTCTATCGAAACTGCTTCTCAACCTAAACCACGTCAAGTTAAACCTAAAGCGAAGAAGAGCACCGCGCCTAAGAAACGCGTCACTGCACCTCGAGCTATGGTTGAAGACAAAGACGGTATCACAATGCGCCATGCCAATGCGTCACAGTCTATGCCTGATCACATGCTCTTGCTTTGCCCTGAGTACGATCCTGCAACTGATGAACTGTTACTTGATTGGGATGAAAACACATTGCTTGAACTATGGGATGGGATGTTACACGAACACCTTAAACAGCTACGTCAAACTAAACCTGGCTCAGCGACTCGTGAGGAAATCGTATCGTGGCAAGAAAGCGAATCCTTTAAGGATTTGTGTGCTGCGATTGGTTACCAACCTGACGATATTCGTGATGGTGTTCTTGAAGCGCTTCAAAACTACGACAGTGCCGCCCAGACTCGCAAAGTAATTAACATGCTTGTGAAGCTGGACCACAAAGTTGTAGATGAAGTAAATGAAATTGGCCTTTCACCGCGTGAATGTAATTCTCGTCGTTTTAAAGACCAATTAGCTGACTGGTTCTTGTCTGAGTTTCGCAAATGCAAAACCAGCAAAGCTAAGTGGGCAAAGGTAGCAACATTGATGCACTGTGACGAACTACGTGAACTAACCAGTAAAATCGGTATGGACATGGCAGGCGTTATCAACCGTATCAAACCAAAAATGTACTTTATTCAGAATCCAGAAGATTCTGAGTTCGACGTTTAATTAAACAACCAAAAACCAAACCAACCATGCCCAAAGGGGACGGCATAACTTCCCCTACGGGATAGTTGTGTTTGTCCTCTGCGGGTTTCTAAATCCTGTGGAGGAATTTTAAAATGACTAATACTGCAACTATTACTGCTCAACCAACTCAAGTTATCAACCGTGAAACAGCTAGCCAAATGTCTAATGAGCAATTGGTTAAGTTATTGGAGCTTAAAAACCCAATGATTGAGGACATTGTTTACAGTGACCCTCGCTGGAGCGAATTGGAACTGGTTGATGCCGGCGAAGTATTTGCACCACACATTCCGAAAGGCATGTTCAAGATCCAACGCCCTAAACACCGTCATCCAAAATGCATCGATTCGAATCCGACTTACATCCCTCAACGTGATGTACTTCGAGCAATCCTTGCTTGGTGGTGTGCTCCAACACGTAAGCTATCGCTTTTCATGTTTGGTGAAACAGGTACTGGTAAAACTGAAATGCTTTTATGGTTTGCTGACCGTATGAACTGGCCAGTGTCTTTAACCGCGGTGAATGAGAGTATGCGACCTGAAAAGGCTCAAGGCTCTTACATCTTGTTTAATGGCAAAACACCTTACCGTTACGGTAGTGTGGCAAGCGCTATGAAATATGGTTGGTGTCAGATTATGGATGAATGTGATAAAGGTTCAGGAGATTTCCTGAGCAAGCTTCACACTCCTGCTGAATACAAACCTTGGCAATTAGACGATACAGGCGAAATCATTACCCCACATAAAAACTTCCGTTTTTGCGCAACCGCGAATACGAATGGTGGTGGTGACATGACAGGTAGATACCATACCTCTCAACGTCTTGATGAAGCTTTCCGTCGTCGTTTTGCTTTCGTTGAATGTGATTATCCATCAGCTGCTGTGGAAGATAGTATCTTGTCTGCAAGTTACCCTGACATCAGCAAAGGCACTCGACACAAGATGATTAAGTTGGCTGGCCAAATGAGACTTGCACTTCGTGCACCTCAGCTGGAAGCCAAAGCGACCACACCGGAAGCACTTAAGAAACTGGCTCTGCCAGATGAACGTCTGTCTTGTGCATTCTCTACTCGTGTTCTAGTGGCATGGGCAGATTACATGACAATCTTTGGTGTTAAAAATGTTCCGTTGAGAGAGTCTTTCGACTTTGTATTCGGTAACAGCCTTGATGAAGCGGATGAACCTGCAGTTTATGCAATCGTTCATCGTATCTTCGGAGAGTCTTTCGACCATCCTGATGGTTGGAACGAGGCTAATGCATCGGGAAAGTAAGTAAGGGAACTGATCAGGAGAAGGACTATTGTTCTTCCCCTGAACAGGATGTTTCTAGCGTCAAATTTGAATGCTATGGAGCAATCCGACCGGATGGCAAGCAAAAGACTTGGGCAATAGGCCAAGATCAACGCGGTGTCCATACCTGGTTCACTGAGCCGGGCGGTTCCCAACTTGTTTATTACTTTAAGCCTTTAGTCACTGACTTTAATGGGTCAAACATTGAAGGTGAATTTTATGTTCGCAAGAAGATCACTGAAAAAGAAGGGAAAGGTTATGTCTCAATTGGGCAAAAAACCTTTAACTCTTTGACTCGAACTTTTGTGTAACAAACCTAAAAATTAATCCTATGGGGATGCTTTTTACAATCTCCCCATAGGGGTTGATCTGTGACTGGTATTCCCTGGGTTGATTTGAATAACCAAACCAAACCAATATTCTGTGGAGGAATAACCATGTCACTATCAACTACTACTAACTCGTCTGTTATCGATCATGCAACGGCTGCTACTCAAGAGCTGTTGGATAACCACAAACAACTCAAAGAGGGGTGTGTGATTATCGGTTACGAAATGCGTAACTGGAGCGGTAAGAAGACATTTAGTGAAGGTAAAGTAACAGCGCTTGATTCAGGCGGTAAATCTGTTGAACTACCTGACGATCTAGTTTCACCGGGTCGTAAGTCACTTCTGGATACAAGAACACACCTTAGTTTCTGTAATAAGTTCGCTTCTCGATTTGGCCGCTTGTTCAATAAGTTTGGCGTTAGATTTATGGGTAACCATTTACTATCTGACTCTGCTCTTATCGAGCTGCTAAAAGAAGCTGAACCATTGGTTGAAGAGTATGAGCAAGAAGTTGATAACTTCTGTAGCAAGTATGAACAGCTGATCACAGATTGGTGTCAGTCACATCCGGGATTGGAATCTGTCATTCGTGATGGGTACATGACTGTTGAGGAAGTTCGCGCTCGTTTCCGTCTGCGCATTTACAAACCTGTTCGTTTCACACCACGCGTTGAAGAAGATCTGGCAGATATTGTCGGTGAAGCTGCAGCACAGTTGTTCGAAGACATCGCTAAGGAAGCACAAGCACTCCTTAAAGACTCTTTAACAATCAAAGATGGTAAAGCGAAAGGTTCACGTAAAGAAGAATGTACTCAAGATATTAAACGTCCACTGCGTCGCCTACGTGACAAAGTGTTCTCTCTGTACATGCTTGACCCGGTATTTGAAGGCGTTGTCGATATGTTTGACGATTTGCTGGATAAGGCTCTACCGAACACAGGCAAAATCAGAGGATCGCATTTCAGTAATCTTATGGCTCACGTCATGATGATGACTGACTCACACAAGCTTAAGCTACATGCATCGGGTATTAACCAGATTGCAGCTAAGGTAGCCGAAGTTGAAAGTGAGGAAGAGGAAGAAGAGCAATCAACAACGGCTGCAGATAACGCGCCTCAAGTTGATACCGGCATCGATGATGTTGAAGCGGAATTACTGCGTCAGCTAGAAATAGTTCGTCGTAATAAAGCTGCTAAAGCTCAAGCTCCAGTTGTTGAAACACCTGTTGTTGAAAAACCACAGGCAGTTCAATCTCAGCCAGTTGTTGAAAAACAACCAGTTGTAGATACACAACCTGTTGTTGCAGAACAGCCAGTTGTCGAACAGCAACCTACTGTTGACCAAGCACCTGTAGAAATGCCGGCGCCAATGGTTGAAGTACCTGTCGCTATGGAAGAACCGCTTCAAGTTGAACAAGCTGATGCTTCGTTTGACGATGTGGTTGTTGCAGAAGATGGTATTACAGTAGACCTTGATGCACTTGATACATTTAAAACTGTTACACCTGAGATTCCAGTAGCTGAGCCACAAAACGTGACTACATCTGGTTTCTTCTTTTAAAAAAACCTAACCCACGAGGGGAGTTATACTTCCCTTTGGGTTGTATTTCTCCCTGTGGGTTGACCAAAAACCAAACCACAGTGGAGGAATATCCTATGTCAATCAATACTGCAGATACTGCAATCGCTAAACCAGAAAACCCTGCGTTAGTAATGCGTCGTAAACAGGCACTTATACGTAAGTTTACTTTGCTTCAAACGATGAATACTGGCCGCAGCGTTGGTGTAAAAATTCAAGGTACTAAAGCTTGTACTTCGGGAAATACGACCACTTTGCCGCTAGGTAATATGGAAGACCCTGAGTACTTAGACATGCTTGAAGGCATGATTGATCATGAAAATGGTCACTGTAAGCACACTGATTTTTCAGAGTGGTACAGCATCAACAATAAGATGGTCAGACGCCTTACGAATATCTTTGAAGATGTTCGAATCGAGAAACTTGTCGGGCATGAGTACCCTGGCTCTAAAACTAACTTGTTAAAGCTGGTTCAGATTGCAATTAAACGCGGTTTATTTAGTGCACCATCTCATGAGGATGACCTTGTACGATTGGTTCAGAAGTACATCTTGTACACTGGCCGCTACAAGCACCTCGACCAATACCCACTCAAAGACTTCTCTCAAGATGCTGCTTTTTACCTAAGTCGCGCATTACCAAATGCGTTTCCTAAGTTAGAAGCCATTCTTACTGATTCTGCCAATGACCATTCAACTGCTGACGCTCGTCGTCGTGCGGAAGATGTACTAAAGGTTTTGCAGGAAGAGTTTGAAGACCAACAGCAACAGGAAGAAGAACAGGATCAAGATGAAAACCAAGATGATAAATCTGGTGACTCTGGTTCTAACTCTGAAAATGATGAAGAACAGTCCGAGTCTGATGACTCTGATAACTCAGAAAGTTCAGATGATAAGGGTGAAGGTGATCAGTCTGGTGACCAAGATTCTGAATCTGATGATAAAGGTGATGATAACCAATCTGGTAAATCTGAAACTGAATCTGATGATGAAGAAGGTGACGATAACCAATCTGGCGATTCAAAGTCTGACTCTGAGGACGAAGGTGATGATGAACAGAATGGTGGTTCTGACGCTGAATCTGACGATGAAGGTGACGATAGCCAATCTGGTGATTCAAAGTCTGATTCTGATGACGAAGGTGATGATGAACAGAATGGTGGTTCAGATGCTGAATCTGACGACGAAGGTGATGATAACCAATCTGGTGATTCAAAATCTGACTCTGATGACCAAGGCAATGATGAACAATCTGGTCAATCAAACACTGATTCAAATGATGATGCAGACGGCGATGATTCTGAAAGTCAGTCAGAAACTGACAGCTTTTCAAATCAGGTAAGCTCTCAAGAAATTGAGAAAGCTATCAATGCCGACGACGACGACCTATTGGAAGACATGCATGATGGTATTCGCCGCATGATGGAAGATAAGGCCGAAGAAAACTTGGAAGAATTCCAAGAGGAATACGGTAACGAGTATTCGGCGCCTACAATGGCCTACCGATGCGATAAGTCACCAGATGCCGCAGGCATTCCATTATGGATGTCACAGGCTAGACAGCAATCACAGCGAGTAAAATTGGTGCTTAACAGCATTCTAAATGATCGCAACCGTGTAAAGCGTAGCTATGAAAACTCAGGTACTGAAATCTGTGCTGGCACTCTTTGGGGTGTTTCTGCAGGTAACAACCGCGTTTTCAAAACAGAAACTATCTCTAAGTCGCCTAATACTGCTTTTTCAATCTTGATTGATAGAAGCGGTTCAATGCAAGGCCCAAACATGGAGATGGCCAATGTAGCAGCTTTCGCAATCGGTCAAGCTATTGAGTTCATCAAAGGCGCTGAGTGTGAAGTGCTTTACTACCCATTTTACGACGCAGTTCGTCAAGATGGATATGTTCACATTGCTAAGTCATTTACTGAGCGAATGAACTCTGTTGCCCAAAGAAGCTTCAACGTCCATGCCGACCACGGCACACCGACTGCCGAAGCTCTTCAAGGTGCAACTGCTCGTTTAGGTTTACGCAAAGAACCTAAAAAGGTGCTTTTCCTAATTACAGACGGACAAACCAGCGGTGCTACGGTACAAGCTGCTTTGCGAGAATGTGATGTTATGGGAATCACCGTTATTGGTATCGGTATCGGAACAGGTCAACTGGCCGGCTTCGAACATCGACCTTACTTTGCGATTAATAGTGCGAATGAATTAGCAAATTCATTATTCGCCTACCTAAGAACATACTACCGCGGATAGGCCTCAACCAAGGTCACCGCAAAAACAACCAAACCCAGAGGGGCGACATACCTGACCCCTTTGGGGATCAGTGTGTGTCAATCCTCTACAACCAACAATTCTGTGGAGGAATTATTATGCAAGTGACTATCATTGAGACATTTAAATACGGCGTGTATATGAAAGCTGCAACTACTGTCATTGACGGTCGTGAACAATTCTTAACTGGAAGAATGATTTCGGGTCCTGGCTTTGCCAAGTTCTTAAGTCAATTCGAAGACGGTATGGATCGTGTAACGATTGTTGAAATGTCTAGTTCGGCATTCAAGATGAAGGGCGTAATGAAGCTTGAGAAATCAGCTGTTGCACCGAGTAATCAACGTGAAGAAGTAGTGGCGTAAGCCACTTACTTTTTTCATATCAACTGTTGCCGTGGGGACTACCAAAACTTCCGGTAACAGGAGTTTTGGAGTCCCTACGGGAATTCAATTGTACGATTATTCGGAGGCAACCAATGTACGCACAACGCCAATCAAAAATAGAAAAAGTTCGCGCAATCGCGGATGGTAAGTGGGACGTAGTATTTGGGGCTTTCCCTCAACTATCCACTGCTATCAAGAAGGCGCCGCAACAAGTTCCATGTCCAGTTTCACCAAATGCTAAAAAATCCTCAACACAGTTCCGATTCTTTAAAGATTGGGTTCAAACTGGGGGCGCATACCACAATAAAGATGGCGCTATGCCTGATGGTATTGAGGTGGTTAGCTGGATTGAAGGATGCAGTAAGTCAGAAGCAATGGATACGATCGTCAGCATTTTAGGTGGCGATATTTCCACAGTGTCTGATGAACAAATCCGATGGAAACAACAACAAATGCAGCAAGCTCGTGAGCAGTACTGTGATGAAGAAGAAAAGCTAAAACGCATGAACAGAGTTCGTGGCGTGGCGCAAACTTCTATTCCCGCAGCACAAGCTCCAGAGCTACATGCATATCTACGTAGCCGTGGTTTAAAAGGTGATTTTTCAAAATTGCCTAACACTATTCGCTATCACAACCGATTACGTTACCCAACTTCGTTCCGCGAAGAAGGTGATAACCGTAATCCTTGGTACTCCGCAATGCTTGGTACATTCAGAGATAAAGATGGAAAGAACTGTTCTTTACATCGTACTTTTCTTTCGAATGGCAAAAAGGCGCCGGAAAAGAAAACCAAGCTTCTTATGTCTCCACCGTGGGATATTCGAGGTGGTTACATTGCTATGGATGATCCAATCGTTTACGAAGCAGAAGACGGCCTTGATTTGGCTATCATCGGCTACTGTGAAGGGATGGAAACTGCTTTGGCAATTCGTGAAGCAACCGGCATTCCAATGCGTCCTCACTACTCGAGCTCATTACTGAAACTTGCCAGTGGCGTAGTTGTTCAGGGAGTTCCTAAGCACCGTACTCTTATTACTCTTTGGGGTGATAACGATCGTTCTGGTGATGGTCAAACGACAGTTCAAGAATTGGCTGAAAGATTGAGAGAAGAGGGCTATTTGGTTGAAGTATTCGTACCTGACTATGAAATCCCAGAAGGTAAAACTTCTGTGGACTGGCTGGACGTATACGTAGAAGAAGGTGCGGTAGGTTTTCCTATCGAACTGAGTCAAAGCGTAGGTATCAACGCGTTTTAAATTAACTGCGATGCTCTGTCATCGCCTTTACCCACAGGGGAACACTTTCCCCTGCGGGATAAGTGTTTCCTTGTTATGAGGAAATACACAATGCAAGCTTCAAAACATGTTTCAGATTACTACTTCAATATCTACTCTGCTGGCCAACAGGCTCATGCAGATAAGAAAGGACGTAATGCTAATCCATACCCGGTTTTAAGTAACCAAAGAGCGGTATGGGAAAGCGGTTATGCAGATTCAATGGCACTGGCTCGGGAGGCTGTTATTTAACAACAAATAACACTCACTGTTGTTCATCAACATAGAAAACCAACTTAAGCAAAGACAAGGAATCAAGATATGACTGTACAACGCGCTCCAATTGAAATGACATTTGAAGAATGGTTCGAAAAATTCAAACCAGTAGCAAACCCAACCGGTGACGGCTTCGTGCAAGTTGACGATGTTTGTTATGTGTTTGGTCTGCATGGCGCGGATTTATCGAAAGTTCAGGCAGCTGACCCAAACTGTGTTTGGACCCTTATAGAAAGCGATGATGTTGACTGCGATGAAGATGATGAAGACTACGATACAGTTCTTCTCATCTCTGACGGTTACCACAGAGTGAATCGAATGGGGCATTTCATCACAGAGGTTCCTGCAGACCCTGAGAGCTTCTATGAAATTAGCTACGATTAACCGTGGCTTCGTCCTGACCCTTTTTCCTTATTGGATTAAGGGTTTGGCACCACCATTTATGTAGGACGCATTAGCGTCCTGCTGGTGGCTTATTCGAGAGTATTGAATTCAGTACTGCCGAATGTGTCATCATATGACTCCACCGCGTGTCATGCGCGCTGAAAGAAAAACCATACCCTATAAACTTTTTCATATCGTAGCTTTGCTGCCTTCCACTTCCTTCTTGGATGCCTGGATGATGATTAGTTCTTAGGTTCGCTAGCCAGTAAGATTCAAAAACTCTTTGAAACTGACCGGGCAGCATCAAGTAGAAGATAAGCACTACTCTAAAATCGCTTTCAAATAGGTCACAACGTAACGTTATGACACCCTCAAACTGTCTGTTTGCCAACCACACTCAGATAGAAACCTAGTAATAAAGCCAACTGGCCACAAACGCCATTGGCGCATGTGGTCTATCCCTTATGTTCTCGGAGGAACACATGTATAAATTAATACGAAAACAACCAATCATTGCATTAGTTCTACTGATCGCCCTTATCTGGTTTTGCTGGTCGAAAATCTTTGACGTCTATTCGGACAACGGTTTTTTACCCGCTTTTGGTCTTTTTATCTGTTTCGTGTGCTTTTTTAGAGCATTGACAGAAATGGTTAAACGTTCAAAAGCAAAAGTAGAGTCAGAAGGAGTCGAACATGAATAATGCACAAATTATCCGTTCAATTATTTTTGCTTGGGCAGATATAGAAACAGGTGGTCTGGATGATAAGTTAAAGAATGGCGAACTCGGTATGCAGGTTTATCCAATACTCGAAATAGCAATTCACCTAACGGATGCTGATCTGAATATCATCGATGGCGATGGTTTCAGAGTTGTTATCCACCACCCAGAAGAAGTTCTACAGTCAATGGATCAGTGGAGCATCGACCAACATACTAAAACCGGTTTGTTGGATGAAGTTCGTCAATCGACAATAACACTGGCCGAAGCGGAACAGATGGCACTTGCTCATCTTAAGAAGCATAACGCTGAACCTTATAACATGAAGGAAAAGCGCGGGACAGTCATGGCAGGCAATTCAATTAAATTGGATCGCAATTACCTGTGCTGTCAAATGCCAGCTCTTCACGAGTACTTTCACTATCGACAAGCTGATGTATCTGCCATCGCACTCTTCGTAAGAGAGTGGCGCCCAGATATTGAAGCATCCGTTCAGAAGAAATATCAACACCTGGCTATGGAAGACCTACGAGAGTCCATCATGGAAGCGAAAGTCTATAAAGACCGACTCTTCAATAAGGACGCTGTAGTTTCTAAGTCAGGTAGCACTGATGTTTTGGGTTCCATTTTGTTTTTGGCCGAGGATATGACTCGCGCATTACAGCGATTTGATTTTGATGCTCCTGAGTATCTGAATGATCCTGCTATCCAAAACTTAAAAAGGGACTTAAAGAATTTGCACGATAGACAAGTTGGCCTTGCCAATGATGTTACTCAAGGTTAAGGAAAGCTTTATGTTCAAGATCGCTGACTATGGAAATGACACTGAATGTGCCAATGGCGAAGAGCTAATGGCCTCTCTCAGAGAAAAGTATGCTGGTAAATCTGTCAGTATTCATTATCGCCGCAAATCCGGGATTACCCGGACTGAGTTTGTTGACGTAAGTACGGAAGGTCATGTGACTGATTCATACAACGGCAACGACTTTAACTTGGCTGATGTACTGGAAAAAGCCGCCGGCTAACAAAACCACCAATAATAAACCACCCATAAGGGACACGATTCTCCCTTAATTGGGCGAGTTGTGTCACTTCAACCATTCTGTGGAGGAATGACACAATGAAAAAATTACCATCAAAACTGTTTAACTTAGTCAAACGTATTACGACTTACCTATACCTAGCGGTTACCTTTTATGTGAAGACCCGCGACGTAAACCTTTCCTTGGAGTTAGTCGGTATTAACCGAGCAATTGCAGGTGTTAAGGTTGTTAGATTGATTCGTGATTATCGTGTAGCTGGAGTATTTATGGATTTCATAAATACGAGCTCCGAACGTGACCGAAAGTTAAAACGTAGATACTTGCTTTCTCTTTTACCTAAAGACGAAAGTGTATTGGATAGTTATGATCTGCATGCTCGATATAGAAAGGAATACGATCGGCTAACAGTTCGACCGTTAAAAAAAGCTTCAACCTTTCTTAAACGTCTAATCCGTGATCTGCCTACTTTACCATTTGCTGTCCTAATAATTGTCCTTGCTGTTCCTGCAAACAAAGCCATACAACGCTACCTTGGTTTGACCAAGAATGAGGGGTATGAGCTTATGGGGACAGTTTTTGACATGTTGCATGGATACCTTACGCAAGGTCACTCATTTGAGTATATTTGGCCGTTCTATTTCGGAGATTCAACGAAACTAAGTAGTTGGACCAAGTTAGTGCGTTACTCGATGGTTGCTGTGCCATTTGCGTGCCGCCAAAAAGTGATATCTGACTTTCGCAATCAGCGCAACGCATACCGCGTAAAGTCAAAAGAGTACACATTGGCACGTAAGGCATTAGCGTAATCCATCCTACCCATTGAGGGCGACCTCATTGGGGGAGCTCTCGCTACTTAAAGGCGTCAACATGAAGTTCTATTACTACCCAACCATTAACTCCGCTAAAAACAGCCTAGAGCTTGCGGAAACCCCTGAAATTCTCACTTATGACCAACATACAAACTCTTGGAAACATGAGGATGGCACCTGTTATCAAACAGCAGGTTCTACATTGGTACCGATCAGCAATGACGAAGAGAAATTCGAATGCCTAACAGGTCACTTCCTTATTGAAGTAACAGACCCTTATGGCAAAAAAGGACGTTTCAAATTGCAAGCTGCTAATGACATCGTTGATTACTGCAGCGCTCCTGGCGTTGTATGCGACGATGAAGTAGAAGGGCAGGCACTCGCTGACTGTGGAATTGCTAAACCAGAAATGGAACATAGCTTCATTCCCCATATCGTTTCTTATGGCTTTAATGAAGTGTCTGAAACCAAAGGCACTATGGAATTAGAATTATATGTAAGTGAAGGCGAGCCAACCGGTGAAGAGGAAATATTTCACTGGGAAGTTCTCTGAGTTAATAAACCAATAAACCAACCCATGCGGGACACACCGCTGGGTGTTGTTCCGCTTTTTTCTGTGGAGGAACAACGATGGACATTGAAACACAAGTTTTAGTCGAACTGATAAAAGCTGGTGGTCATATCCTAACGGCAACAATCCCAAGCCTGACAACTTTTGTTGTTGGTAAAAAGATTATTAAGAATGCCAAACTCAAGGAAAATTACCTTATCGCGCTAAATGACATCCGTTATTTGCTGGGTGTTGAAGCTCTCCATTGCAGAGAACACACTGAGCGCGACGGTAAACCATTAAAGCAAACCATTCGTAACGCGGTCACCGCTGAGCGAAACTTAGAGTGGAGTGGTAAAAACACTCAATCTCAAGTAATTCGACGTATTGAAAAACTTAAATAAACCAACTAACCCAGAGGGTAACTAATGCCCTCTGGGTAATTAGTCCCTCTGAAATTTATGTTCGGAGGAACAACAGATGAAATACCAACTTAAATCAGGCCTATCAATCTTTCTAGTCACTGTAATTTTCGAAGACACTGTTCACGTAAATTGCGGTCAAGGTTTTACTGATACAGTGCATCGTTATGCGATCGCTGATTCAAAATCTGTGGCTGAAAAACTTGCTACTGAGCATTTTGAGCGTCAGGGACTAGCTGTGAGAATAAGTGATGGCTTTGAATCAACGCGAACCACAGTAAACAGTCTTATACGCAAAGACGTTCTTGGTTTTGATGCGGGAGTAACTGAAAGTGCTTAATTTAGTTCCGATCGCCAAATCAAGTCTCGTCACTACCAAAAGTCGCGTTTGCCGTGGAAGTTGGCTTAAGCCAACGTTCATTGCTGCACTCAAATGGCAGTGGGCATCAAGTACCTGTAAAACACATAGTGAGCAATTAAACAAGCAGCTGGATGACTTCGATTGGAGTATCCACTGTGACCTTTACAGCTTATCAAGCATGCTTAAACAGCATGTTGGATTAGAGGGTAGGGATTTCTATTCTCGTGTTGTGTTTACTGAAAAGCCGCATGATGGCCATTATAAATACTGGAAGTTAATTGGTTCGAGTTGTGCAACCGGGGAAGATAAACTCCTTTCGTTTCGCCTTTACGAGTCACCGACTAATCCAGACAAAATGGCAATTGTATTTGACACAGTAAGTGGGTTATTTGGGAAAGCTGCTTGGGACTTCGATAAGCTGGAAATCTTCTCGGAAGAGATGTTTTCAGAATTGACCTGGGCGCCTGACTTTTGACCTGACTTCGTGTTCAAAAACAAGCGTTAATTTATGATCGACCTCGACCAGTTATCGTAGTAAGATACTTTTACTGGCAACACAAACTATGAGTGCATTAGCACTCATGGCTTGTGTCTAACCGGTAAAGCCATTCTAAAGTGAATAGGGTACTGTTCGTTTTACAATTGCTTTATTTAAGAATTACCAAACCCCTAAACTCTTTACATATCGAAGCTTTTGCTTCCTCTCACATCCTGTCTTGGATTGCTGAGTGATGTACTGAATTTTGGGTCAACAACCGACGTTTTGACAGATACTTTTCTGCTTTAACTTAGGTTGTTCATAGTAGCCCAGAACACTACTCAAAAAAGTTCTGTATTACGTTCGATCTCGTATTGAACAACTAAACTGTTTGCTCGTTAACCACGACCAGATAGGCTATAAACCAAAAACCATTACCATTAGGGAATGCATTATTTCATTCCTTGATGGACTGAATAATTGTCTTTCCTTCTCGGTGATTCTGTGGAGGAAACACTATGACTATCAATACTCAACCTAACACCCCGGTTGCCTTTTTCTATTATGGAAATCGTTTTCTGGGAGCTGCTAAGGTCGAAACTTCAATCAAAGCTGCATTTGACGTTAATCGTGAATATTGTATTTCTCTCGATCGTGAAAGCTTGCCTTACCTTCCTTACTGTACTCATGCTGAAATAGTGTGTGTCGAACTGGATAAAGAATTGAAGATTGAACCCAGTAATCCAATTTGGAATGCTGAGAACGGTCATAAGGCGTGTCTTAATGCTTCGGCTTAAGATTCGATTATTCATTAAACCAAACCAACTAAACCATAGGGTTGCATCAACCTTATGGGGTTGTGCTCCCTGTCTTCGGAGGACACAACCATGCAACTATCATCTATCTTACCTAAATTCTTTTCTCCAAAAGCTCAACAACCTGTTAAGCCACAGAGAACCGTTTCTAAAAACGCACCTCAATGGAAAGAACTAGGAAAGTTATCTCGTAGCGGTGTACGCGGTATTTTCTACTCAGTGGACTGTACTGTTTATCTGGATACCGGTGATGTGATTATTCTTGATACCAAGATTCATTCACGCACAAACAACAATCGCCAAAAAATCTCTGCAGAAGTTCACAAATGGGCTTCATACCGTGGTTTTATCAAAGCAGGCGAATGTATCGCTATCCGTTAATTTCATCGCAACAATCCCAATCCGGGCATACTTCCCGGTAGGGAAGCTATGTCCACCAACTCAATAAAGTCTGTGGAGGACATACACATGATCGTAAACAAAACTATTGGTAAATTTGAGACTAACCACTTCTCACTGAATACTCTTGATGATTCTCTTTTTGAGGTTTTCGAGACAGCTGAGCATGAAGATTCTAGCTACACACTGACTAAATCAGTGGCGGTTAAAATCACGGAAGATCAATTACCAAAAAACTTCTTTACCACTCACCGTTATTCTCACAACAAAGTCGAAGGGACTGAGGTGTCTTATGGCGTCAACATCGATTCTCGACGTGGCCTAAGCATCGATATTAACTTCGCGTATTCGCTTCATATAAGCCGCCGTCGAAATGAAAAAGGACAGCAACTTATACGTGATACTGTTACTACTGAGTTTAACAAAGTGAATTTTCTTCAAGCTGCCAAGGACGCTCTTACCGGAATAATGGAAAGAAACATCCAAGAGCTGAACCATGAAGAAGAACAGCAAGTACATCGATTTTTTGAGAATAATGCGGCTAAATCTGCAGAAAATCTTCTCATTGAGTCTGATTGTCAAGAATGGAAGTTTCTTAAAGAGCAAGAAGAGCAGTTAACTGCAACTCTCGCTAAGTTAAAAGACCGCCAAGCTGTTCTGCGTAAAGAAGCCTTAAGGAAAAGTTTGAAAGAAGATGAACGCGAGTTTCCAGAAAATATTCAGAAGTTATTCGATGACTATCTGATGAATGTTCCTGGTATCAAACAGCGTAGAATGTTCTCATACTAATCTTTTTAAATATTTGACCACCCGAGGGTAAACATCACCTTTGGGTGTGGTGTTTTCTCTCATAACCAACCAAACCTGTGGAGAACACACCAATGTCTATTGAATTAATCGTTTTAAATGCTGATAAGTTTGTAAAAGAAATCAATGACTACATTGATGGATCTGGCGTGAAGCTTATATTTCATTCGGATTATACGTTTGAGTTTAAGCACCGAACATGCCTGTTTACAAACGACGCTATGATTCCGTCGAAGATGTTACAGAAGAAAGTGAAAGAGTTATTTAAGCAATTTTTCACTGGCTACTTACCTCATTTCAATAATGTAGGTAACACATTCTGGCCTGAGCTAGAAAGCCGCTTCATAGTCAATGTCTACGACAATAAACGTCACGTACATCGTTATAAAGTTCTATCAACCACTAGCTCATTGGACTCGCCGCTGAGTAAGGAAGTACTTGCCTTATTTGGTTATAAGCATAGTTCAGAGTGTAAGGTCATCCAATTTGAGCGTTGCACTGGTGGTAATGCCACAATGCTCAAGACCATCGAACCATCTATGTTTAATGCTCTTATGGAAGACAGCGAGAATTTCACTGTGGAATATAATCCTCAGATTGATAAATCATTCAAGCTGGTTTCCGAGCGCGACTTAGATGCCGAACTGGATGAAGAACTAAACGCAGCGATCAGCTAATTTAAACTACAAACCAACCTAGAGGGTTACACAATACCCTCATGGGTCAGTGTTTCCCTCTTACTAAATTCCTGTGGAGGAAACACTCATGTCAACAACACGTATTTTTCTAGACCGTAAATCAAAAACTATTGTTCATGCCATTGAAGAAGAACGCCAAAGCTTCCGCGATATGCGAGCTGGCCTTGAACCTGAAAAGCAATTTACTTCCATTAGCCGAGTATTACTCAAGCAAGGAAGTCGCCAACAGGGAAGGGGAAACGACGTTTTTAACGAGCTAATGAATGAGGGCCAGTTTGAAGAGGTAACCGCGGATTCACTCATTGTTAAGAAGCAACTTTCTGACACTGACCTGGATTTCGTTACCGGTAAACTTCTGGCAAAACTTGGTATGACGGGTGCTAAGAAATTTGAATATGCCAGAGCGATTATCGCTGCCTTGGATGTCGGAGAATCACTTATAGAAAATACACAATCATGTACGGCACAGCCACAAAGTGAAGACGAAATGAGCTCAACTATTCGTGAGTTGATTCTTGTTGAAGCTAAAGTGGTAGCAGATGAATTTGATAAAGAAGGCTTAATCGACTGGCGAGTTCGTGACTCACTTATTGCGAGATTTCGCTTAAGTGTACGCCGTCGCCTTAGAAATGTTGAAGGGCATAACTTTGTTACCACTTCGGTCAACAGATGCCTGGATCAATTCTTAACGTCACAACCTGCCTAATCAAACTCTCTGTGGAGCAATAACATGAAAAAATTTAACCATGCATTAAGTACTCACCGCACCGTTCAACTGATGCGCGAGGCTATTGATATTACCAAAGAAGAAAAGGGTTTCTATCGTAAGCTATTTGTGATTTCTGGCTTTAATCAAGGGACAATGTTGATGTTGTTCGTTGTTGCCTACTTTGCGATTAATTTCACAATGATGATCACTGAGAAGCTTATATGGGGAGATTCGTTTTTAAATCCGGTCGACCCTATTATGAACATGATATTTATCGGTACTTACGTTAGGGCAACCAAGCGACTTAGTAACCTGATGATTGAATGTGCCTTACAAGGTAAAGCCCCTGAGCCAGAACCAAGCCAGCCAAAATCGGCCGGATTGGTTTTAGTTCCTTCCGCGAAAATCAAATAATGTAAAACCAACCAACTCCCAAAGGGTAACGCTTCCCTTTGGGAAAGTGTTCCCTTTGGTAACAACCAAATACTGTGGGGAATCACTATGTCTATTAAAACTGTTATTGAAAAGATGAAAGAACACGCTGAATCAGTCAACCTTCCTAAGTTTTACAAGGAAGACTTGGATATTGATTTCAGTAATTTGAAGAAGTATGGCAACCGTGAGTACGTATGGATGCTTCGAGAGTGTGGTTCGTTGCTACTTCCATTACGGATTGGCGCGTCACCGTTCTTACTCGAGTACTACATGCGTCAAGATTCGACTGCACGCTTCTTTCATGTCAAAGGGTATGATGAAGTCACCTTTAAGGAGTTAAAGCACAAAGATGTTGAGTCTTTGATATGTAAGCCACCAATTGAATTTGGCTTGATACTTAACTCTGATGACTTGATCGCTAAGGTGAGGAAAGTACTTAATGATCGCAATGTTGCCTCTAGTGGTCTTGTGACAAAGGAAATCCCTACAACACCCACTCATTGGAGTGAATGGCTGTCATTCTTCAACGGTAATAACGACGTCATGACGCAAGTTATGACTCGCGCTATCAAAATGTTGAATGAATTTTCCAGTCGCCCACGACTTTCACGAGTCGCTTAATCAATAACAACCAATAACCCAGAGGGGCTACCCTCTGTGGGTTAGCTCCCTCGCAATTCTGTGGAGGAATTAACCCATGTCAGATAAGTGCGTATCTATCGCTCGTTTTATCGAAGATCGATTCAAAACCAACTATGCAAATCTTTCAGAACTCGCGTCATTTGTGAAGTTTGAAGCTGATGATATAGGACAAGTCTTTGCTTTTGATTTTGTTCCTAAAAACAAAGTGAAACTTAGCTCTCAAGGTAAGTATTCTTTGATCAGTGAGTTGTTCACCGGTGTAAACCTTTGGACGTTGCTCGATAACATTGATGATTTTGATTTAATCGTTGGTAAGAACTCTGTTGTACCAACAGACGATGAAATTTACTGTCGTCCTGTCGTTACTAACACTCCGATTTCATACTTGATCCCGGAAGTGTCGAGAGTATTGAAAGCGAAAATTGCTAAAGTTCGTAATGAGTTGGAAGCTGCAGCAAAACAGCTGGCCAACAATCTGTATATCCATAATTCAAGACACGGTGAGACACACATGTTACGTACCATCAAGCATGGTCGATGTGAGTTAGAGATCCGTAAAGTTCATTTGGATTATGAGATTGAGGACTACGCGAACTTTGACCGCGAGCTTTTATCACTTCAAAAAATATATCAACGTGATGGTGAGTTATTCACTATGTGCTTTGAGTTGAAGTGGGATGGCGAAACGGTGCAGCACACAGCTCTTGAAGGTTTCATTATGGATTTGGGCAAAAACCCATTAGCTCTCTACAAAAGAGCAGTTCGTATGCAAATCGATAATGTGATGCTTTGTGCCCGCAGCAAACTTATAAGCAGTGGAAAAATTCTAAGCCGAGATGTTAAGCAAGATCGCGCATTCTTTGGCTCTTTGAATATTGGCACCAACGCTTAGTACTTACATTTTAACTACCCCGAAGGGATAACCCCTTTGGGCTATTCCTTCATAAATTCTGTGGAGGAATAACCATGTCTTTATCTACTTTTGTGAAATTGTCTTATGGCCTTAACCCGGCTGAATTAGTACCTGTATCAGTGCAACCAATGAATGAACAACAACGTGAGATTGCTCAGGAAGTTGTTTTACCAAAGCGATGCTTTGATAACAGCATTCAATTGGCCATGCATCTCGATGCGACTTATGTCTTAGGGGTGTATCAAAGCATCATTCCTATTGAACATGCCTGGCTTAAAGTTGGTGACACGTACATTGACCCAACCCTTGAAACGGTAATCGGTGATGTCAGTGGAGAGTATTTGTCTCTTATGGAAGTGAAAGCTTCTGAACTGATGGATCTTGTAGAAGCCATTCAACGGTATTCCGGTGATGATGCCGCGTACCCGCCGATGTTCCATACGATTAGAACTTTCCCGGAGTTTTCTCATTTGTTTATTTCAAACAAAGACAGGCTTCGTTTCTTATCGTGTGAATCGCTCCAAACAGCGTCATAACGACGTTTCTATCTAGTAATTAACCAAACCCATGAGGGATGAATACAACTCCCTCACGGGCTAGTTGTGTTCGCTTTCCCCTCACAAACAATTCTGTGGAGGAATTAAAATGCAAGCAACAAACAACAACACTACTTTTTCAGATACACCTGCATGCGTACTAAACGATGTTTATGACGTACCAATGCCTGGTGATTTTGTTGAAGTAATTGATTCTTTTGATAGCCAAGCTCCTGCCGGTTGCTTTGGTGTCATCTTAGGTTTCAAAAACAATTCTAAAGATGAATACGACATTTGCTTTAACCCGACTCGCGCCCCTTGGGGTGGTAAGTTTACTGATGCTCAGATTACTGCAGCTGGTGGCTCAACTTACCCAATGGTACCGACTGAGTTGCTTAAAGCTACGTCTACGGTAATGGTGAAGGAGTTTCTAACCAAAACACCTTACATTCACCCAGTGAAGAACGTTGTTAAGGTATGGACTATCAACCTGTGCGATTACGATCGTGCCGGCATCCGTAGTTCATACATTCAGCGTTACGCTCACTAAACCGATTCAACTTTAAACCATCAACCTAAAAGGGAGTGTGATTATCCCTTTTGGGGATAGTCCCTCCTGAATAACAATTCTGTGGAGGAATTATGACTACAAAAACACTAACTGCTTATTTCAACTCTCAACTCAAAAGCTTAGGTTACGACGATATTGCTCGAGAAAATAACACCACTTGGTCACTTAATTATTGCCAAGGCGATGGTGTGTTTTTCCCGGAAGCAAAACTTCACTCTGATGATGCGAAAACATTATGTGATCGCCTTATGACGGGTAAACATCGCGCAGCCGTGAAACGAGCTATTGATAAAGACATCGAATTTTCCGCTGGTGGTAAATACGATGCCGAGTATGAAGATTGGAGAATGTCATCAGATCCTACGCCACTCGAAAGAGAGGCATGTGATTTGTTTGTCAAAGCTATTAAGCAAGACCTTACAGATTTGGCCGCTAGGTTCGAGTCTGAGGGTTATGCGTTTCTTGAAGCTACACCAACCGAAGATGAACCTGAAATCGTGTCTACACGTCACCTGGGGCGCCTTCGTGTGGTTGTTAGCAAGTGCAATGAAGATTGGTTTGACCTTTTTGGCTGTGATGCCGAAGAGGACATCCAAAACGATACCGAAGTAATGCAATCCATCATTAAAGGTGAACTCAAGTTTTTCAGTTTGAAGGTAGAAGTTTTTGACCTGACAACTTTAGATGAATTTGAGGACTACGATGCTCTGGATAGCTTAGCTACAAATTACTTAGGCGGTTGCGTATTGGGAATAAATGAAGATTTTAACGCTTCTTTTCGCTGCGAAGTACGTGGGCAAATTCATGAATTGGTAAGTGAATGTCGAGTTTTACTCGATATGGAACGACCAGAGCGTGAGGCCTTCTTTGCAGCAGTTCGTGAGCAAAAGCGATTAGCACTTTTAGCTGAACGAGATCGCCAAGAAAGCGAACGTCGTGCAGCTGAGTTAAAAGCAATTGCAGAAGCCGAAGAAGCTAAAGAGCAACTTGAGATGGCTAAATGGAGCGGAATGGTCTTAGACAATTCAGTATCTGTTCACTCAAGTGCAAGTATCTAAATTTTCAATTAATAGCAGGAAAACAATTATGAAATTCTCTACATACAACGAGTTTAAAAAAGAAGTAGTAAACCTATTGAAATCACGCCTTGGCGTGAACGATGGTGACATCGATGAAGTCTCTTTGCGAGATTCCTTCGAGTCAGGTTGGTTGCCCTCTGATCATGTTGATTTAGTAGCGGCGAATATCTAACACCACATTTCAATCACACTAATGCCCGTTCGGGGAGTTTCCCGGATGGGATACTCCTTTGTTCAGGCTGGGGAGAAAATATGACTATAGCGAACAAGCCTCAAAGTGATTTTTTTCACAAGGTTGAGGAACTGTTACAGCAACAATTTGGGATAGGTATCGATGAT
This sequence comes from Vibrio sp. L85, assembly GCF_963871815.1. Lineage (NCBI taxonomy): Bacteria > Pseudomonadati > Pseudomonadota > Gammaproteobacteria > Vibrionales > Vibrionaceae > Vibrio > Vibrio sp. L85. The sequence goes on along the minus strand of NZ_CAWMYL010000143.1, from coordinate 19,949 downwards.
GTTGGACCTGAAATGGTTGAGTCGTGCTTCGCGGGGAATGAAACACCTGCAGAGTGCGTTGGCCAACTGGCATCAAAGTACGAGTTAGACGAAATCTAATTCAACTTAACTATCTATTTCAATAACTAGTCAGTTTCAGTTCTACGGACCTGAAATAAAACACACAACCTCTTTCAAAATGGAGCAGTAACTTAAAGAAGTGCGAAGTTTAGGGCAGGGGAAAAGGACAATAAAAATATGAAAAGCAATAACAATACTAATTCAGCTAAAAAACTAATTTTGGTTTCTGCAGTGGCATGTGTCATTTCAGCAGCTGACGGTTCTGAATTTACGAATGTCTTTGAGGCAAACGTAAAAACTCTATCGTTTTTGGTCATTGTAATGGGGTTAAGTGCTCTGGCACTTATTAAACCTCAGTTTGTTAAGGAGTGGTGTTCTAAGGCATCAGTTACGCTTGCTGTGCCACTAGTGGTACTAAGTGTTCTGAAGGTATTTATTGCCTACGCAGTAGAGCCTATGTGGTCTGTTATAGCAGTGTCTATCTTCATTAGTCTGAGTGTTCAGATCATTGCTGATATACGCATCGTAACACCACAGCTTCGAGAAGTATTTGTTGTAAAAAAGAAAGTAAATTAAATCAAAATATCCCCATTTGGGAGCATAGCCTCCCATATGGGTTCGCTGTGTCTCTCACCTGGGTTTCAATAACGTATAGGTGAATATTATGGCGAAACATAAAAACAGAAAAAACAGAAATACACGTCGCCAAAACGCTCTTCAAAAGAACGATAAACGACGTCAACAGAAAAACAAACAGCTGAGAAAGTCGCAGCAAGCAGATTTGGGTAATTTCCTATCTGCTACTGCAGCTAACGCAGCGGCAGCTGGACTTATAGGTATAGCGGTTACGAGTGGAGACAATATCGGCTTAACTGTCGGATTGATTCTTATCGCAATCAGCCTTGGTCTATTTTGGCTATCTCTGATAGTTAAAAGGCTGTAGTAAATAAAAAACCCGTAGGTTGTCCTCTAATGAGGCGCCTACGGGTTTTTTTTTGGTTCAAATATATGGGGAGTTACACGTTTGTTTGCGGCATATGCTTGTCCGGGCTTCCATTATTATCTGGCCATATCTCGATAGCATACTGTGTTCGACCCTTATGACGATTTTTCTGATGCAGGAATAAAACGATGCCTGAGTCATAGAATGCGTCAACGAGCTCTTGAACGTTGTTGCTAACGACTAAAAGCGTGATTGGAGCTGTCAAACGGCCAAGGTTATCAAAGGATTCAAAATGCTCGCGCATAATGAAAGCAGTATTCTCGGCTGTAGCTTCGTATGTGCCTTCTGTTTCCCAATCTCGGTCCAAACCCCATGTAATTTCCCAACCAGCTTCTTTTAGCTTATCGCCGGCATTATTGATACGGCGTTTGTAGCTGCCTGGGAATCGTTTTGCGTGCTCAACTTTCTTCTGATAAGCCTCAATAACTGACTCAAGACTTTTCTCCATGTTACTCAGCATTCCGTTCTTTATGCCGTTTGAAGCCCAGATGTCCAGTTCGTCTTTGAAGGCGTTTCCAAATCGACCAGATTTAGCCGCTTGAATCGCCCATTGGCCAATGAATTTATTCGCTGCTACACGGTTTTTAGGTGGGTTAGGGTACTTACGCGCAATTCCAAGAGCGACAAGGGCGCACCACGCGACGTGCGCAAGCTTTGCTGGATTATCGTGTCTTAAACTTAAACTCATAATACTGTCTTTCTGGTTAGGTTTTTATCCATTATACAACGAATATTGAACATGCAAGACCTTGGTTGTTTAAAAATCTAGTGTTATAGTGAAAGGCAGGTATTGGTAGGAGAGCAGAATGATTGTCATCCTAAGTGTTGTAGTAGTAACCTTGATTATCATTACCCTTTGTATTCGTTATAGAAATATCCGTTTCCTTTCTAACTTTGGTAACGGTTGCTTTATCGGTTCGATAGCAGCATTTTTTTTCGAATGGACAAACAATAATAATCAAGAGGTTCTGGTATACCTCGCCCTTATCTTTGTGGCAGGGATTATATCAAAATTGGTCGCTTTATACCTTGGGCGACGCGAAATGAAAAAAGGCTAGAGAGCAAATGCAATCTAGCCTTTTTCTGATCAGTAACTTAGTAAAATTCTTTCGTCTCACCATCAGTGTCATTAAGCATATCTAGCATTTGTTTAACGACTATATCCGCCTTATAGTAGTCTTGCTTCGGCATCGATAAAGTATGGATGTTGAGACTACTAAGCAAATCGAGCGCTTCAAGCGTCTTTGATTCAGACTCGTTATACCAGTCTCGGCCACCAGCAGTCACAAAGAATGCCAATTGTGGTTTCAATGTTCTTGGGTCCAGAAGCAGTATATCAATTGCCACATCAGGCACATCTTGCTCAATCTTGCTAACTATTGTCTTTAAGCTCGTACCGAACTGGACTAGGTAACAATCACCAAGTTGCTCATTCACATCCAAGTACAGCCGCATTTCGGACTCTGTTTCACCGATCGTTCTAGTGAGATACTTTGCATCCGATTTAGATTTTTTTGGCTTATTCTTTCCCATACTTCTTTTTACTATGTGGTATATCGATATTAAAGCGACCGCCACGAGAAGTAGGACAGCTGGGTAGTTTGATACTATATTCATATTTAAACGCTCAATTTAGAACGTGTAGTTTATATCAGTCTTTACATTGTTCCAATTTATCTAAGAACCCAATCTCTTCGCTTGAATACAATTCACGCACAGTAATGCTTTTTGGGTGAAGATTGAATCCAAGTTTTCGAGCTAAGACTGGATCTAATAACGCGGGTTCATCACCTTCAAGTTTTGAGATAATCTCAATGTTTTTGATTTCTCCTGTCGCCGCAGAACTAAATTTTACCCTTACATTATCTAGTTCTTCGACGTCGAGCTCTAGCGAGTTGTTCGCTTTACCCAACTCAATAGGAATACCATCGACATAAGCGCAGAGTGTTACTGTGTTCGTGACCTTGCAAACTGTCATGACCTGGAGCGTAGTTTCGTTTTTCAAATCCATCTTGTGCTTCACTCTTGTTAGTTGATTTGAGTCTCTTACTGCTTCTTTGTGTACCAGCACAATCTCTTTACCGGTTATCTCACAAGATTTATAAGCAATATGCTTTTCCTCTGTTGAATAAAGAGGGTTTACAACGTAGGTGTATGGTATTGCTCGGTTAAATGTCTCGTTCAACAGCTTAATTCGCTCTTCGAGACTACATGTGGTTCTGTCGCAACCGTCGTAATAAATGTCCTTGATATACACGGAACCATCGGCAGCCAGTTGTACATCTACAATCAGTTTACGACCTCTCAAGTACTGGTTGATTTTGCAAAGTACCGCCATGTTGCGCTGGTTTACGCAAATGGGGATACCTGCTGGGCTCATTACTGAAATTGCATATTGAGCGTCCGAATCAAAACTCACTAAGGCGTCGACACCATATGCGGGAACTACTTGTACCGCGTAATTGTCGCTACTGAACTTGTCCTTTAGTTCATGCTCTTTAACTTCATCCAATCCAGTAACTAGAGGGTAATTCGTTTTGTCCCCGTTGTTTTCAAACTTGAACGGCATTGTCGAGTCAATGATGATCGACCCCTCTTTGATGTAGTTATTCACCACTGACTTAAACATCTCAAAGATGATGTTTGATGGTATTGGTTTTGGTGTGGATGGGTGAAAACTTTTCTTTAGTTGGCCACCGGCAGTAACTTCCGTGAGCTCAATAATATGTCCTTGGCTACCGCGTTTTGTTTCAAGTTCAAACGTTTTTCCGTCTTTAGTGGCCAATGCAACAGTTAATGCTTCGTTGTTTACCATTGGGTGCCTCAGATCATTGAATGCCAGGCGCGCACGCCATAATGTTCAAGTGCCGTGGAGCGCAGACAGCAAGAGCATTACTGGTATGCTTGAATGTACAGTTAACTTTAACTCCATCGAGCATGTCGATTGCAGCTTCATGACCCACAACTGTTTCAACTGCCTGCGAAGCAACGACTACCAGTTTATTCAGCGCTTTTTGAGCATCTGCCGCGGTCGCTGCCCCAGATGATTTAAGGAACAGGGCGATGGCTTTTTCAGCCAGGATTTGTGTTTGAGAGCTAGAATGCATAGTTGATATATCTCATTTTGTTGGCCCCGGCTAACCGGGGCAGATAAATTAGTATTGTGGCTGGTGGTAAGGCATTTCTTCGTAATACGGTAAATGTTCATCATGCCCATTTACTAACGGCTGCGTGTCATGCATTGGAACGTTGTCCGTATTTGCATCTATACCTTTCAAATAATCCTGCATAGCACTTAATCGCATTGCGATTGGGCCAGTGCTGTTTATCGGCCAATCTTTGAAGCCTTGTCGAATGATGCTTTTAGCGACCATCTGTTCAAACCAGTCGTTCCATACTGCACCAAATGACAAATTCCGCACCTTGTTGATCAGGTCCATGCTTACTGGAGTGCAAATAAAACTTCCGTCAGGGCGGCGAGCAAGACAATAGCCACCAACAAGTTCGCCACGAGCTTTAGTATCGAACGGGTTATATTCGTGAATAGGTTTTGTGAATCGGTCTACCCACTTGAAGTCATCATTTTTATACACCAGTTCGGCAACAGCACTATCGATTGCGCCGCTGTCTATACCAAGGCGGCGAAGACCTTTGTACGAAGGTTCTAAGTGACACTCAACGCGCTTAAGGTTTTTGTTCCACCGTGGGACCAAGTATGCAAGACCAAGCTGAGGGTTAAGAGTCAGGCCGCTATTGGCAACGAGAATTAGTGATTTTTTAATAGACTCGTGTGTCGCATAGGCGAGGCTGTAATCTTTGTTGTTTGAATTGTTGAAATTCACTTCGATTAATTGCTTTGCATAAATAGCCTCTTCGTAGAAGCGAATGTCTAACCCTGAACTTTTAGCAATTTTGTCGAAGGATTCCTTGGCGCCATCGAGCACATTAGAAATTTCAGTAAAGTTTGCTGCCGGCAAATTGGATTTTACTTGCTGGGGGCGTTGATCTTGAGCCTGCCACTGCGCAGGAGCTTGACCGGCACCTCTGACTTGTTGACTCCCTTGCACACGAGCCGGTGGCTTATTAGCTGTGCGTGTTTGTTGATGGGGAAATGTTTGAGCAACAGGATGTGCTACTCGAGATTGAGCAGTACGCGCATGTTGACGATTCTCTTCCATAACTGGACGTGTGTTGTTATATCGACCTTGCTCCATTCCTGTATAGCCAGAATGGTGTTGCGATGTATTACTCATTACAAAAATCCTTAATTTATACCTGTAATCAGAATTCTCTGATGCTTTCAAAATCCCGCAAGTGGCCGCTATGTGAAATAGAGCCCTTGAGTAGTGGCGGTTTCTTGGTGGTCGGTCAAAGGTGTCTCAACGATTTCTGGTTTTGGTGTGCGCTTGAAGTAAGCCTCTGCTCGAGTGCGATGGCCATTGTTTGGTTCTGATTGACGTGACGAATTGACGATTGCTCGACGCTCCGTTCTTTCATAAAGGTCTAAGTCATCATCTGACAAATATTTTGCTGCTTTTGATAGTCGGCCGTGCTGAGCGCTAGCCAGAGAATGCAATGAACGCTTTAGGACTTGTTTCTTACGGAATTCATCAGCAAAGACTCCAAACCAAGCTTCATTTCCACTAAGCAAAGCTATTTGGTTGAGCTCGTCAGCTTTCATTAGCGTGGTGAGATAATCACCATTAGGAGTGCATATTGTGCATAAAGAACCAACAACAGGCCCACGGTCACCAAAGAGATTGGGTATCTCAATTTGTGGCTTACTGGTTAAATCATTGCTAAGTCGCACTTTGTCCTTTTCATGAATAACCCAAGTGGTCACATGCGACAAAGCGCCAGCTTCGGCACATAGATGAAGTAGACCTTTGTAAGTCACGTGCAATTTAGCAATAGCTTGCCCGGTTGCACTCATTTCACCCACTACCATTGCATGGTCAAGTGACGGTGATAAAGACAAACCAAGTGCACCTGCATTAAACAGTGCATGCGCGATGCTTTCAGGCCTTGTTTTTGACAATGGAACACGGCCACTTTGAGAGTTGGAAATTAATCGCAAGGCGATTCGGGATTCAACATTAAAATCCAAATGTTTGAAGTCGTTTTCACTTACGATATTGAGATAGTCATGTTTTATCTGATTAATGGCGAACTGGTATTGTTTCATTGCAAATTCCTCTCTTTACGAAAATTAGAACCCAAGTTTCAAATCGCGCTAGTCATTATTTTTTTCTAGCGCACCAAACGTTACTGTTTGCTAAACAAGGCTAAATCGATAGATTTTGTGGCTTTTTGCAATTCTGAAAGAACCGAGCAGGGCGGGGCTATTAAACTCTTGAGTGCTCTTTTAAATACATGTCGTTTTGCGAAGTCAGGCGTCAACGCCTTTAGGTCACCTGTACTCAGTCGAGAAAGCTCTTTTAGTTCATTAATAGTGATCGTCGTAAGCAGTTGATCGCCACACGGTACTTCAATGATACAGATAGCACCTTTTATCATTTCACTCTTTACGGGCGGTCTTACAGCTGTGTTTGTACCGAGTACGTTACCATTCCAACTGATTCCTTCATCACCAGTTACAACATCAAGGGTAGTAATCTTGTACTCATTCACGCGTGACATCGTTGCTTCTATGCCGGCCAGTGAGACATCGATGTAATACTCTTGGGAATTATTTGTCGCGTTATAGGCAGTTAAAGAAGCGAGTCTTTTTTCTGGGCTTAGAGTTAAGCCTAAACGAGCTACATGAGTAATTGCAGTAATAAGGCTCTCAATAGTATCTGAACCCATTACATGGCTACGTTCAAGGTTAGGTACCAATTGATGTATAAACTCAACTTCGACCTTAGTGTTTAATAAGCAATTAATGGAATTTTCGTTGTACACGTTTTTAATGTCTTCTATGAGATTCTGATAGTGGCTTTTCATGTCTACATCCGTATTTGAAATATGTAATAACTAAAATATTATAGATTTCAAAACGCGCCATAATGAAAGCGTGATAATGTAACTATATTAGCGTATTCAAGATTGATACAATGTTTCAAACTTAAACCACGGAAGTCCTCAGTCCTGGGCAGTTGATCTGCGGGATATGCTGGCAATACACGGTATAAATTTTTTTAAAAAAATTGGTTTTTGGGGGGTTGCGGGATCTGACATTGAGTTGATGATTGTCCGGTAATCCAACGAAAAGGAAATGGTTATGACATTCGTAAAAACAAACGTATCGGCTATCTCTCTACTTGCAGCAATCATTATGGCTGGTTGTTCGAGTACTCCTACAGAGCAGTATCAAGAGAAGCTACAACAAGAAAAACAGGTGAAATACAGCAAAGAAGAGCAGAAGTTTAATTCTGTTCCAAGCTGGTTCCTAAATGCACCACAGAACGATGATCAAGGCATTTATGCTGTTGGTACTGCCACCAGCAATAACCTACAGTTCTCAATGAATCATGCAAAATTGAATGCTGAATTCACTCTAGCTAAAAACCTAAGCCAAGAGGTTTCTGGTCGTGAACGTGCATTTATGCGCGCAGGATCTAACGGTAATGTAGAGTCAGATTCAGAGTCAGTAGTGACGAAGTTTGTTGATTCTGCAGATATTGTTGGTGTTTCAACCGTCAAAAATGAAGTTGTACTGATCGACGGCCAATACACCGTTTACACACTTCTGCACTTGTCATACGAGAACCAAGCAAAGATCCTCGCTCGTAAGGCTGGCGATACGACTCAAGCTACAGCAGCCAAAGCCTATGAGGAAGTTGAAGCCGAAGTGCGCCGCCGTGCTGCAGAACGCCACCAATTGGAAGTAGATAAAGCTGCCGCAGCTGCAAAGGCAAAAGCAGAGGTTGAGGCAGAAGTACAGGCCAAGGCTGAGGCAGCAGCTAGTAAGCAAGCGAAAGCAGAGAATGACACTCGAAATAACGAGTTAACAGCATCTGCTACATCGCTAATTCAAACTGTTGAAAGCAAGATTTAACCGTGATCGGACGTAATCATGTCATAAGCGCTGGTGCGGCTTGGTTATTGGCTGAGCCGTACCTATTGAATTACCAACCGCAACCGTTTGAATCAGCTGTAATGTTCGTAGCGGTGCTTTTCGGCTCATTGCTTCCTGACATCGATTGCCCTGAGAGCATTATGGGACGGCGAGTGAAGTTTATCTCTGTACCATTAAGCTGGTTGCAAGGAGATCGTGCTTTGCTTCCTTGGAGTGAAGATACGCACAGTCGCGGTATAACACATTCAATTTGGGCACTTGCCGCTTGCTTCTATTTTCTAGCAGGCCAGTTAGGTATAGCAGCTGCGGTATGTTTTGGATTTGTCGCCCACTTAATAGGAGATGCATTAACACCTGCGGGAGTTCGTCTATTTTGGCCACTGACAATTAAAATTAGAAGCCCAATATGTTTTAGGACTGGAGGGTTCATTGAGTACTTATTTACGACAGTTCTAGCAACGGTTGCAATAGCCGTTTGGCTCGGATACGACGTATTGAACATGTTATACGGGTTAATTGAAACCTATTGATTGAGAAGGTGATAATGCATGATCAATGAAAGCATTACGGGTGTAATAAACATCAAGGGAATCATTCCTCAGTTCGCTTTGAAGGAATTTGATGCTGATGGTCAATTAGAAGAAGCTTCACCCGAAGATATGATAAGCCTTATTTCAAGCGTGACGTCTGAATTCGGTGAGGGTGGGTTACGCTATTCCTTTAATCCCAGTGGTCGAGACTTACAGATAAAAGTTGTTGACCTAGATGTTGAAATTCAGGTGTCTAATTTGAGTCAGCATATCGACTGGGATCTGGAAACAAAGTCGGACTTTTTACTACTACGCTCGGTTATGCCAAAGCACCTGATGTTTGACAGTGAAACGGTAATGGCCATGAATGAGGCTCACCCAAACATTAAGCTGTACCTAAAAAATGAAAGGCTAGTGATCGAAGAAGCCTACTATCTTTCATATGGCGTTTCCATATTGAATTTAATGGACCGATTAAGTGCCTATTTGAACACTTTAAGCACTGTCGAATAATTGAAAAACGCTATATTTATTGAATTCATTGACACGATTCAATGAATAGCGTTTTAATACAAGAACTGAATTTAGACCCTGATAATCAAGGAACATAAATGAATAAGACGCAATTAGTAGAAGTTATCTCTGAAAAAGCAGACATCTCTAAAGCAGCAGCAGCTCGCGCACTGGATGCAATGCTAGAAGGCATTACCGAATCGCTGGCAGCTAAAGAACCAGTGCAGTTTGTGGGTTTTGGTACTTTCAAAGTAAATGAGCGCGCTGCCCGTACAGGCCGTAATCCAAAGACTGGTGAAGCTATTGAGATCAAGGCTGCGAGTGTACCTGCATTCACAGCTGGAAAAGCATTGAAGGATAGTTTAAATAAGTGATTGAAATTCAATAAAAATGCTCGCTATTTGGCGAGCTTTTTTATACCTGAAAAATGAGGGTTTTACAAGGAGTCGGCTAAATCAACATACAAATTTTTGGTATGAACAAGCTGGTGGACAGACGGGGTAATATCTTCGCTAATGTCGATGTCGCGGAATCTTTTCTCACGAACAATTGAGCTGCTAATGTTGCTGATCTCAGGGTTTACCAGCAAAGATATGCGGCCGACTAGGTGCGATGTATCACTCGATGTAGAAAACTTGGCAATGAGTTCGGGTTTTACAACGAGAGTTACATCTGCAGAAGGGTACTCAGATTCAATGTATTCAATCACCTGACTTGTTTTTACGTAGGTGCCATCAGAGTGAATTAAATGCTCTATAGCGTGCACTGAGGCGTTGTGAGCTGATATGTCACATAGGAAAGCTTCAAGCATATCAATTCGGATTCTGTAATCTGTCAGTCGTTCATTACGAGCGTAAGCCTGAATTGGCACTAGAAACACCCGATCGTAATTGTTCAAGCTCTCTATCAATTGCGAATGGCCAATAGTGGGCGGGTTGAATGCACCAGGCACGACGGCGATTTTCTCTTTCATATTTCCTCTAGCGGTTGCATTACTAATCATACTCTCAACGCTAAATGTTGAACGTGAAGTATTATAGAGGTATTTCAGAATAAGTCATGTGCGGTAAGTGTTATGTTTCGCAATAAAACTGGATTCAAACCTTTGAAATCATGCGAAAGGTAACAAAACAGTATTTCACACAATATTAAAGTTTATTCATATCTACATGCATATTAGAATTTCCATCAACAAGTTGTGCGATTTGAACAACTGAATAAATTAGTGGAAATATTGAGTTTAAGAAGGAACGAACCATTCATGCCACAGATGAAACCAATAACCGATTTAGAGCTGAGTTACCTGATTTCGTCAGAAGTTGGTGATCTGTATGGCAAGGCGATTGAATTCGCAAAAAGCATACCCGATTACTCTCTGATCCAGTACCGCCACATTATAGATGCGATGCTCACTCAATTAGCTGACCGGCATGAAGTTGAGTTTGACCGAACTGACTTAATCACTCGGATTGATACACTATTTGACTCACAACTGATCAATAAGACGACCAAAGACAGCTTTCATCAAGTGCGTATCCTGGGCAACAAAGGTGCTCATATTGAACGTGATGTGCCAAAAGATGGTAACGCTGTTCGTGATACATCTGAACAGAAAGAAATGATGGTTCAGTTGGTCGAACAGGGGCGTAAACACCTAATCTCTTTGTTTGAGGATGTAATACGTCTCGAAGACAGCAGCATCCGTTTGGGTGAGGTTGTAATGCTCGAGCTTTCTATCCAAGAGTTTCAAAAGGTAGTTGCTCAAGGGATTCTTACTTGCGACTTTGAAGCAAAAATGAAAGCAGCTTTGTTGGTCGATAATGCCGCCAATGAGCAAAGTGAGCGGGGCAGCTTACTTGTTTCAGCAAATGACTCAGCTCACTCTGAATCAATGAGAGCTGTGGCAATGAGCCTCTTTGATGCTTGTTGTACTTTAAGTGCCAACATAACGGTTGAGAAGGAAATCTATGGCCAATTAGATGAAACCAACCGTGAGTCTTATATTACGAAACACGCAGACCTTGAAGCGCTGTTCAACTATGCGTTAACTGCAGAGTTAGTCACTGATGCAAACATCAAAAAGAAGGTTGGGAGGCTTAAAGCAGCTGCGGAGCGCGGATTTGAACCGGCACAGTTATTTTACGCAGAAGAACTCTATTTTAATCAGGGGAAGTATGACGAAGCGTTGAAGTACTTTGAAATGTGTATTGATGGTGTAGAACCTGGCGTATACCTATCCCTTTATCAGTTCTTTAAAGATAAATCTAACCCTCATTTTGATCAAAAGCGTGCCTATGAATATTTAAATAGAGCAGTTGAAGAGGGCGCCCGGAGTGCAAAATCCACATTGGCTATGGAATATCTAAGTGGGGATTATTTGCCGCAAAATGATGCTTTAGCTCACACGCTGATAGAGGAAGCGGCACAAGAGGGTTGTAGAAGAGGGATGATGTTGCATGGGATGTTTGAAATCCAGAAGTTTGCAAAGCAGTTTGTGGCAATGGAACCGGAGAAAAAACAGAATCCTCACATCAAACAAGACAAGCTGGGCCCAAATGAACCTTGCTACTGTGGATCTGGTAAGAAATACAAAAAATGCTGCAAGGGAAAAATCCCAAAATTGCCGCATGATTTTTTCTATTAATTTGCCTACTTAGAATTTTCATTAACACTCTAAAAGAGCCAGCCTCGCAATTTGCGAGGCTGGTTGTAAATCCTTATTCGCTAAAATTCACTGCCGGCATCCATTCCGGGATAGTAGCGCGGCCAAAGAATGGCATTAAATCTTCTTTTCTCAATACCTTCTTCTCCTTAAGCAACTCAGACAGTTCAACTAATAGGATCTTGTTACTATCCATGAATTCCACCAGCTTTGTTGTATAGGCATCTTTTAATTCATTGATAGACTGGTTGTTCACTTCCGTTTCCAACAGTGTTTGTGGCTCATTGAAGTAGGGTAGATTTGAAAAACCTGAATTCAGGTAATGTCGAGCAACACTTTGATACCTCTCAATGTCACTGCCACCGCCATCTGCGTGTTCACCAAATACAGTACGTTCTGCGCATAGCCCTCCAAGTTTCAAGAGAATTTCAAATTCGAGTTCAGGACCAGTATTAAGGAGGTGTCCTGGGCGTGCGAAGGATACTTGGCCAAGAGTGCTGTCCAATCTGCTTTTATCGTTAATTGTCACTTTGAAGCTGTCAGGTATCCCCTCAGCTGCAGCGAACACTAGGGCGTGGCCTGCTTCATGAATGGACGCGGTATTAATGTCACGCTTCGTTGGGAATGGTGAAGATTGAGTTTTCACTAACTTTGCTTCTGCCATTCGACATTCACCAAGATTCGAGTACATGACACGAATAGGCATCAAATAGTTGATAGCATATGCGAGAATAACCCCGGCAAAAATCATTATCGACAATGACTGATTAGATAAGATCGCGTCAATGATAGAAGTCCAATCATTCTCGATAACATTAAGAATCAAAAATGTAGCTAGGAACTGCAGAATCATACTGTGATTTGAGAGCTTACTGCCAAGCAACATTGAAGTGACTGGGCGCATAGTGAAATTGAAACTCATAAAGCACACTAGCGTAAGGTAAAGGGGTGAAGATAGCTCAGTTAAATCCTTGGCAATGTACCAGCTGTTAAACAGGTATATAGTGAAACCAATACCCATGAAAAGTGAAAAAATAGCGCTGGCTACGTCACTGCTATTTTCTATTGGAACGGTAATAGATTTTACGAGGTTTGCTAATTTGCCTTGTAACTCTTGATGACGCTTTAGTTTCATTGGTACTCCGGGTTCTATTCACAGGTCTTTGCACAGAAAAAGTGGATAACTATTTAAGTGAGCGAAATGGTTGTTTGTCACTGTCACGTGTAATGATTTGCCCAGCACTAAAACTCTGATTTTGTGTGACAATCGGTTGGCTAAGTACGCCACTTTTGATTTGCCCGCTAGGAAACAATGTAATTTCCTGATTTGCAGCAAATACTAGTTGTCCATACTGAACTGGTGTTTGGTTTGGTACATATGAGCGGATTGCACCACCCTCATACCAACTGAGTTGGCCAATGATAGGGATGTTCATGTATCGGCTAGGGCGCGATAGATTCACACCTAGACTCTTGTCCACAGGATCAACAAAGTATGTGCTGCCGGCCGGAATTAAGATGTCGTGGCGCCATTCATCAGCAAGGGATGGTTGAGCTCTATTGTTGTCAGAAATAACTCTGCTGCATTGCTTCGATACACGTTCTTTCTGTTTGATCAGGCATTTTAGTAAGTGTTGAGTGTCTCCATCACTCGATGAACAAAAGCTACTAATTTCAAATTGGCAGTAGCGTTGAACTTGGTGTAATTGGAATTCACCTTTGACGGTTGCAATCTCTTTCACTTGTCCAATTATCTGGTCCATTCTTTCCTGGCTCATTGTACTTTTAGATTGCTGAGTTTGATTCTCTTGAACAGCTTTAGATTGGCGTTGTACTTGTGCCAGTATTTCCTTTTGCCAGTCATCTGTTTGCTCAGTTGAAAATGAATAACTGTACGTAGATACCAAGCTAAGGGAAACGCTCAGTAAAACGAATGAACGTCGATAGAGCACTTGAGGTTTTGTTTTATAAAGATCCAATATCACACCATACTACGCATTCAATAAGTGTAGTTATTATTGCATGGTTGATAGACGGTCATAAAGAAAAGTAGTGTAAAGAATTGGAAATAGTGGACATAAAAAGGCCTCCATCTGGAGGCCAATTCGACTTATTCTTCGTCTTCTGGTTCTAAGTTTCTAGCCAGGCAATCTTTATCGATATTTACACCTTTCTCGATAAGATCAGCAAAGTACTTAGGCGTTCTACCTTTACCATTCCAGCGATGTTCTTCGCCTTCACCGTCAATATGCAAGTATTTCGGTTTGCGAGGCTTCTTAGCTTCTTTCTTAGCTGCAACTTCTTGTGGCTTAGAACTAGTTAGATCAGATTCAGACAAACCACGCGCTTTCATAATCTCTTTAATTTCTTCGATATTGCGCTGTCTTTCGTCTTGAGCCTTGCGTTCTTCTTCTTCTTCAATCTGACGTTCTAGGATTAGTTCTTCTAAGCGCTCCTTCATAGCTATCATGCTTGTAGAGTCGACCGGCTTGAGATACTTACGCATACGTCGGATTCTACTCATGACACTTAGGAATTCAGCTTGAAAGTCTTCTACTGCTTCTTTTGGATTAGCCACCTTGCTCACCTCTATTCAAATAATTACTTATATCCGAATGAGAGTATATAGCAGTAGGTAAGGTAATTAAAATATTGGGGATTACTTACTTCTAACTTTTGCGTAATCGTTTAAAGAATTGTTACTTGGTTGCTTTGAATTAGTCATTTGAGCAGACAGCTCTGAGACTGGGCGGTAACCATCGATAGGGAGGAGTCTTACATTTTTTGGTATTTCATAACTGGCAGAACGACCGTCTGCCAGTTCGATAGAAGCGCTTTGAAATCGACCAAAGTATTTAGCAAACAATGATAAGTCATCGATCATGCCGGCTTCTGTTGCCAATTGAAAAAATTGCTTTCGTTCATCACCAAGTGACATTTTTAAGCACTAACTTGTTGTGATGCAATTAAGCTTTGCAACACGTCTGATGGAAGCTTACTTAGCTCTAGCATTTGGTTAGCACGAATTCTCGACTCTTCTTTTTTTGATTCATTTTCTTCAATTAGGTCGGCACACCATTCCTTAACGTCAGCTATAGATACCTTCTCCAAAATTCTGTTGATGATCGCAGGCTGAGTTAGACCAGTAGTTTTGCGAAATTGGTTAACGTTAGATTTAGCTTCCTTAGTAAATTGAAAGCTTGTTGAAGTAGATGACTCTGTAGACATATTGAAAACGCTAATTATTGAATGTGTGGTTAAGGATACATTTGATACAGGGGTGATTTCAAGTTGTAGATCTCATACGAAGAGTTTTGTCTTTGCAAACTGTCCGTTTGGCAATTACAGGCTTCTTAAAACGGATGTTGTGTTGATTATTATGAGTTTTTTCCGTAGCACGTCCGTGAACCAGAAAGTATTGAATTCTATGATACCTTTTCATTGATTGAATGCATACGCTAAGTGTAGAATTTGTAGTAGTGATTGAATGGAGAGGAAGTTGTATGTTTCAAACTGAAAAAATTTCTACAAAAAACTTAGCTCTAAAACTAGCGGAAAAAAATAATCATCTATCTGTCGATGAATGTGAGATGGCAATTAAAGTGGTACTTAATCAAATCGCTGGTGGTATTGAGCGTGGCGAAAGAACAGAGATAAGAGGCTTTGGTACCTTTTCCCCAGTCATCTACAAACCAGGCACTAAACGTAATCCGCGAACCGGTGAGACAGTTTCCACAGGTTATCGTGGAAGAGTTCATTTTAAACCTTCCAAAGACCTTAAAGATTCCGTCTTGTCGTTAACGTGAGGATAAGATTTTGGTAATTAACCGTAAATTTCATGATGCGATGTCTATCTTAATTGTACTGTGTTATATCGACTTAAAGCATACTCACATTTTTGTCGGCCAAACACTGGCAGCAGATTTCATGGGATCACTATTTACCTTTGCTCTAATAGTTCCAGTGCTTTCGATCTTTCTTCGTATTACTAACCGCTTGAATAAGAATGCTAAAAATTCCCCATTGGTCTTGAGCATCTATGATTCGAAAATCTTCATGAAGTGGAGAGGACAGGAGCATTCCATTTCGCTAGAAGATACCGTACTTGAACTTCTACATAACGATAGGTACGCCTTAGAGAAAATTATTCGGGAAGGTATCGCGGCTACTGACAAGGAACTACCTAAACTACTACCTAGCCCACTTGTAGTGGTTGTCACCGAGCTTAAGTTTAGCAATCTCGAAAGGGAGGCACTTGGTGGCGTGATTTGTAATGCTGGCGCTATCGAGATCACTTTTAGTGAAAGTAACGATAGCAGTGACATCGAACTGGCTGCGATGAATGCAAAAATTAATGTCTAGCTCGATACATAATTGAATTGGTACAGGTAAAAAACAAAAAGAGAGTGCGATTTGCGCCACTCTCTTTTTTTTTTCGAACCTACAATGGTCGGCATCAATATATTATTCACGTACTATATTAAAACCAGCACCTTCTTTCTCAGCTCGGATGCGGTATGCTTTCATTACTTTCTGCAGGTAAATCAGTTTATATGTCTTCGTCTTAGAATGGTAATGCCCAACAGCATTCCATACACTTTGACCATCTTTTAGCTCATTCAACCGTTGTTTCAACACGCGGCCAGCGACCTCAAGATTAAGACAAACATCATCTTTGAGCCTTTGCCAAGTAACGGTCGGGTACTCATGCTTGAACCAGTATTCTTCAAACTGGATTGTGTTCACTTGCCCGGGTCCAAGGTCAAATGAACCATTCGACTCGTTATAAGAAACGGTGCCTTTCTTTCCCCGTTCGACATCTAATATTGCCATCATCAATGTAGAGTCGAAGTCGAGCTTATCAGCTGCTTTCTCAACACACTGCTCAATAACCATTGGGGCAACCGTTGTGCCGCGTGCAACGTCATCGATCGATATATCAATGACCATTCTTGGTTAATCCTAAGTAATGGTTGAAGCCACGGTGTATGAAAGCAGGGCCGATGCCGCAAGCGAACCAGATTGTTAAGTCAATGTCTTTCATTAATTCAAATGCATTACCGGTTACGTTGGAGTTCAACAAGAAGAACGCCACAAATCCACTAGCTAACTGAGGAAGGAGTAGGTACATGATGTCGACACCGAATAATTTCTTTCGATCCATCATCATGTAAAGCGCAGCGAAATGGAAAAGGAAAAGGCTTGAAAAAAGCAAGCCGTAGATCGACTGAGAAAAAATAGATAGGCAATACAAACCGATAACAGCACCTGTAGCAAGTCGGTCACGTTTAACTTTTAGCTTTTTGATTTCATCCGAAGTTAATTCTGTCATTTTTGAATACGCTGTTCTTTGAAGTTGCAAGAAGTTTACCAACAACTTAGTATCTACACAAATAAACAGCAGCTGGAGCGTATTAAATGGGTTCTGAATTGAATGCAGGCCGTAGTTTGCGAAGTCAGACGAATAGTATTGAGGAAAATGACCACTTACTAAAGCAAATTGAGAGTGCAATACCAACTACGAAAAGTGACCAGGTACGTCAGTTTGTAAAAGAGCACAAAGTTGCCCTTAGTGCTGCGCTGATCATTTCTGCAGGTGTTGCCCTGAACACATCGTCAGTCGAAAACATCTGGAGATGGATTAAATTGCAAGCTCAGGAAGCGATGGCCACCGGGCAACTCTTGTCTGAAAACCCAATTGGTGTTTTCCGCTCTACGTTCATCGGATATACCGGTGACATCAAAGACTATGACCAAAGCAAGCTAATTCCTCTTAAGTTTGATTCCATCACTCTCTACAAAAATGATGCTGTTCGTTTTAAATCGGAATTTGTAGTTGAGCCAAACGATTATCGATTTAGTGACTGTCCTTTGACAATCGAAGGGATGCTAGATGGTGCTGATGGTGGGATTACAGATGGAAACTATCTGACGGTTCTTGCTTGTAATGGTCAACAATCTCGCTTGCTTGATAACTACCGCCTTGTTGCGTTTCCACCGGAGAAAAACGAGCTTCTAGCCCCAGCAAGTTACTTCTTATACGAAACAACTAAGGAAAAATGATGCTCGATACATTTGACAGTATATCGGTAATTCCGAGCAATGATGTGACTCTACCGTGCAGGGAATGTGGAGGGCTTGTAAAGGGGGTAGATGGTGATTGGCTTAACCTTGATGTTGGTAAACCAGCGAAGGGGATAGGTTGGTCATATTCAGTGATGGATTGCGAACACTGTGGAACAACCTACATGTTCAATCTTGCCGTAGTAGAGCAACCGTTAGATGAAGAAATTGCCATAGATAACTGCCACGATTTTGAATCTGAACGATTTGTCCAGTTCAAGAAAGGCGACATTACGATTCTTGGCCGCGAATGGTTCGGAGTGGTCTTTAGCAATCCTTTAGGAAATTTTGAACCACAATCTCAACCCGTTATGGCTGAATACAGCTTTGGCCCACTCAAATCACAAGCTCGGTTAAAAGACCTCGCTCAGCAGTTCACTGATGCGCTTATTTGCCGTGTTCAAGTCGAAAAGCTTAACTCAAAGGATTAAACATGAAGTTAAAATCATTGTACGTTGCCCTACTAGCCACCAGCACGATTATGGGGTGCTCAACTCATGCCGGTAGTACTTCTGAGGAACAACCCGGAGAAAAAGAAGCAACTGTTATTTCAGCTGCAGTAGAAGCAAAACTTGAAGAAGTGGACAAGATTAGCCCAACAATTTCACGCACCATTAAGATGGTTGGCCTTAAAAGAGAAAATGAATGTGGTGTTCCATTCACAGAAGCTGAAATTATGAACATTGGACAAACAAACTCCTATTTTGGCTTCTTCACGGCACTAACACATATTGTATCCACTTCTGATCTGGATGCCTTGTATAACACTGCAGAACAGTCATTTGACTGTGATAATGCTGAATGGATTAAGAACACGAAAACCAGCATGGAAAGCTTTTTCCTAGATCGTCAAAAAGAAAAGCAAAGCTGATAACTATTAATTATAAAGGCACCTTCGGTGCCTTTTGTCTATATCATTTAACAGGCGCATGTATTTATATACGCCTGTTAATCGTTTTTCTAAACAGCTTTTATTTACAGTCGTGTTTTCTCACGTAATAACCAGGAAAACCCACTGGTCCATAAACACCAGAGGCTGTATATTTCTTGAGTCCAATTGGACTACATGTTGCACCAGCTTTAACCTCAGTATTTGTACTGGTAGCCTGGTAACCTTGATTTCGTACTTGTTGAGCTATATCCATCATCACATACTGAGGTACATTTTCGATCACAGTGGTGGTTACCCACTTGCCTGAAACAATCTTAGTCCCAGTAGCAGTGCGGGTAGGACTAGCATTCGATACAAGGTTTTCATTTCTGGTCGTTACAATCGTACTACCATCTTTATATGACCATGTTCGTACTAACATTTGAGAACAATTCCGAGTTTGAGTAAAAGCTGTGCCCTTGGCCACCGTTCCTGTATCTGGTGACCAAGCCGAACAGCTGTATACATCGCCAGAGTTCGACCAACCTGATACTGATACAGCTATTGTTCGTTGTTCATCAACAGTTTTAATCCGAGAGTTGTCCTGCAGAGCACCAACGTTTCTAATTTCACCGGTTACTGCGTTTTTCTGTTGCTTCTGTTCAGTACGAGTTTGATTCTGCTTGTAGCTGCGTGACTGGGTGAAATTGGACGTTTGGTTGAAAATCGCTGGATCCCAAGAGGTATAGGAATATGGATCGTCAACATTTGTCCATTCACCAAAAACAGATGCCGTACTTAGCCACGGATATTTAGAGCCTGGTACAGTCTGATATTTGATGTCATCAATACTCTGTAGTTGAGGGTGAGTGCCGATCACTTCGCTTCCAACTTTGTAAGTCCACGTTCTGGTTTGGTCTTGTTGGCAGGTGTATGTCTGGTCAACGGTCAACCCTTCATAGGTTTCAGCGGCTGGTGGCACCCAGTCACCACAGTCATGTAGATCACCGGTATTCACATATGCGTCAACGGATGCTTTCACATCTCTTGATTCAGACGCAGCGCGGTAATCGTATTCAGTTACCGGTTCACCGTTATTACGGATCTCCCCAACGTTGGTGTCTTTGTCGCGGTCTTGACGTTCCCGCGTATACACGTCCTTGTAT
>NZ_CAWMYL010000142.1:0-3982 GCF_963871815.1 Vibrio sp. L85 | reverse complement strand
TTAAAAAGAAAAGGAGGAAAGAAATCAAGAAAGCAGCAAGCGAAAAGGGTTGAGTTGTTAGTCTTAAACATTGTCGAGCACGAGCATGCAGTGAAAAGAATCAATCAAATTGGTCGTAACCACGTTACTGGTTTTCTGAAACGGAACAGTGACTATGCTCTCAGCACCAAGCGAGATTATAACTACGCGATAAAGTACTTCTGGAATAACGTCTTAAACCGGAACAGTGCTCCTCCGGTGTTTGAGTTACATTAATTATCTTTGGATCAACCATCGGAGCGCTTTCGAGTACTACATAGAACTCGGTTACCTACCTTGATCTCACGATTAAATGCTTTGTGATCCCAAGAATACTGAACCGAAGCGGGGATCTGATTGGAGTGACCATTGATACTTTTCAATGACATTTGGTCTATTTCAAAAGGTACGCCAAGTTTCTTCAAGATTTCTAGCATCACCCCGTCCGTCCCACCAGGGTGAGTCGGCATTGGCTTGTTCGTTAGGCTGTTTATTGTGGCTTTGGTGTATAAGCCATACCCTACTCTCATCAATATGCCTTTTTTAATCAGCTGTTTAAGGCTACGACTAATTTGAGAATGGCTGGCAAAGTGAGCAAAGTCTTTCCGCTCGAAGACATAGCGACGAGAGGCTTTAATGTGCATCTCAATACGATTAAGCGTTGTCACAATGATCTCCTTAAAACTCTGATTTAACACTTTAATCTGTATTTCACTTCGACTCTAGTTTTCTTTTAAAGAGAGAATGTACTTCACAGACCGCTAGTTTGTATGTTGCATACATAAGTACTAAATAACTCTTATATCTGCAAGAGCATCATTCTTCTCAAACACAGTTATGCCCCATTTCTTGCTAGTATCTCTATTCGTTCATATCTCGTTAATCAGTTTTTGCCTTACGATAAGTTATCCGAACGCAATTCCCCTAGAGGCTTTGCATCTCTTTGGATTTTTAATTTTAGGTGCTATTCATAAATTTCTGATTTTAGTTTTAAGTACTAAGTGAATAGGCTATAGAAAACACATCTTTGCCTCAAAATCTGTTTCGTCAAATAGAACACGTTCGTGACTGGTTGAATTTCGGCCAAATATAAATAATTTGACACTCATTTTTCACAAAGCACGTTAAATCACTGCTCAACTCGACTGGCAGTAGTGATATTTACTTTTTATTGTAAGCTTGACCGTTTAACGTCATAGGAATAGTGGTGATAAAAATAATCCATCAATATGAAACAAAAATTAATGTGCTTTGCTGATTATAATTTACCTTTTCTTATTCTATGGAAGAACTTAAATGCATCTATCTAAAGCCAGATTACTCTCTGCACTTTTAATTACACCTTTAGCCTTAATTGGGTGTGGTGGGTCATCGGATGGACAAAACAATGGTTTGGGGCAGGTATATCAATTTAGTGGTACTGTGCAAAAAGGTCCGTTACAACCGGGCTCCGTTGTTACTATCCATGAGCTTGATCAAAACCTCCAGCCAACAGGTACCTTCTACACAACTGAAATCGAGGACTATGAAGGCAACTATAGTATAAAAGAGCGATTCAGCTCTCCATTTGCTGAAATAATTGCCCAGGGTCATTACTTTAATGAGCTAACAAATAGCACTGTTGAACAGATGAGTATGAGTGCTATCGTCAATATGAATGTCAATACACCAATTAGCTTCAACGTTGCTACAGCAGCAGTTAAGCAATCTATTATGGTACAACTGCAAGGTGGTTCTGAGTTCGATGAAGCTGTGAACAAAGCAACTTCTGATTTGTTGAGGCTTTACAGCTATGACCCTGCGCAATGGGGAGCCGACATTAACTTCTACAATGTTAACCTTTCTAACTCCCAAGATATCAGTACTTTACTACTTGTTATTTCTGCAAGTACTTTAAAGATGGCAACCGAGAATTCACTGACTCTAGAACAACAGATCGAAAAAATAAGTGAGATATTATTAGACCCCAAGTCAGAACAGTTTGAAGAAATGAAACTCTCGTTAAGTAGTTACAACCTTTCTCTCTACAAAACAGAGGCTTATTTAAATACCGAGCAGTATTTTTCTAAGCATGGTTTGAACTTTGACATTCCTCACATTGATTACTTCATTGATATTGATGGTGACGGGGTATTACCTAGCAAAAAACTACCCGTTTTTCGTTATACAGCAGGTATCACTGCAAATGTTTCTGAAGCCTCTATCAAGAGTCTATACCCTGCTGGTGCATTCGCTATAGACTATCAGGGTCGCCCGATGACGTTTGAGGTGACTGGGGAATTCAAACACGGTGACATCGAATCTATCGAATACGGTGATGACGGCGTTAGCATCATGTATCGCTTAAAGGATGTGAATTTTGAGGGGGAGATAAATGATTGCGTTACAGTAAACACAGTCACTCCATCAAAAGCTAATTTTTCATATGATGCGTGTGTTAATCTAATCAAAGAGAAATGACGTAACGCTCGCAGTGCAAACCTAAGCGAACCTTTTTAGCTAGTGCCATATTAACCAAAGCGCTAGCTCTTCCTAACCCACATTGCCATACAAAAAGCAATTTATGAAGTGCTAATTTAAGTTGAAACTCTAACGCGTTCTTGTCCAGCTTCGAGCTAGCGATCCCTAGCTAGCTCAGATCTGCCCCAAAGTTTGTTTCGTCAAAAAGAACAGGAGCGTTACTGGTTAAATTCTGACCAAGTATAACTAATCTTACATCCACGATTCACAAAGTACGAAAAATGGGCATCATTGTGCTGTTCTTGTTTCAAACGCACTCGCTGACTTTTGCCCTGTAAATCAAGTTCAAAGTGTCACAAACTTTCAAAACGGCTTTTGGCCATTTAGGTATAGATTTCTTATTAAAATAGTTGCTAACGCTTTCTAGGTAACAGGAAGTCTGATTTTTGATAGCTAACTTGGATATTTAACGTAATAGGAATAATAAACACCCAGAGCATTCGTATTCATTTCTCCGCAAAATCAATATGGTGAGCTAAACTGCCTGTTTTGATTGAATGACCATCACTTTCCTGTTTGCAAGATGTACTTATCCCTAAATGCCGGATACAGAGGTAGTTGATCGGTTCATAATCCTATTATGAGTTGAACTAATTTATTTCTTTGTTTACTTCGAAATGGCGGAGAGTTCTACTTTTTGCCATAAGAAAAGTCAGGGAATACTAAAAATTATGCTTAGAATTCTGACATTGTGATTAATTTACATTTACCATTACTAGTGCTTTTTTGCTCAATGAATGTTAGGGAGTTGTAGTCGTTTATGTCAAATTTTGAGTCAAATGAAATAGTCTTGCTAACGTACGTGGTCACTGCTGGTACAGTTCCTTTCCATTCAAACTTGGACTCAGCAGCTTCTGTTGCAAATGATAACGCGCTCATTGCCACCAACACTGTAAGTGCAACATTTTTCATATAAAATCCCTTTCTATATACTGAAACTATCAAAATAATTTAGAGTAAAAACTCTACCTGATGCAATTCATTTTAGACTCATTTGCAGTGATATTTGTGATCTAGATCAAGAAAAAATCCGCATATTAACTTCATGGTTGATTTTACCGTTTTCGGTCACACTTTTAACAAAAAAGCAAACGGTTGCGCGTTGAATGAACATGTTTAGCTTAAATAATGAACAAAAAAGAAAAACGATTGCATTCTAAGTGTTTATTATATGTTAAATAATGAACAGGCAAGGCAAGCGATTGCTTATTGTGGCACTGTAATATGATGACGTTGTAGAGCAACTCAAGCGTGCTAGTCGTTAGGTGTGAAATAGATGAAGTAGGCAGTTAAAACTTATGCATCTCAAATGCAAAATCACTTAGATATCTAAAATGTGGGTTACCAAGGTTAGTTGAGCTGTCTATTTAACGTAATCGGAATAATGAACACAACCACTGTACGCCCCCGATAGTAATGTCCGGTTTGACCCATTTAGAAATGT
>NZ_CAWMYL010000141.1:0-517 GCF_963871815.1 Vibrio sp. L85 | reverse complement strand
CTGTTTACGCCGGCCAACTTTCAAATCAATATCGCGGCGCATCATTACAGGTAAGTGTGCCGTGATATTAGAAATGTACTGAGCCAAAGATAAGCCCATTCCGGGCTCAAGGAATCGCTTATAAACACTCATAGGTCAAATACCGCCATGCCTGCTTTATGGCAATTCCGCCAATCGCTTACCTGCCGTTCTAAGCTTGCTCGTCGCACCCTTAAAGCTCTCAATATCTGTGATGACATAGTATTTAGAGTTCATGAAGCCCCGCTCAATTGAAATGCTCTTATTAAGCATGTTGGAGACATGGACTAAATCCTTTCCGGCTTGTTTTATCTGACTGTCCTTGTATTGCTTCTTTGCCTTTTTGTTTTCAAAGTGCAATTCAAACGTAAAGTATTCACAGACAGGACATTGTTTTATTGCAGGAAATACCGTGAACGCCTTTTGTGTATAGCTTTTGGTGTGGTCGCAATGGCTACAGCGGTAGTCTCTAGTGATAGGTGCGAGTGTCATTAGGTTA
>NZ_CAWMYL010000140.1:0-72076 GCF_963871815.1 Vibrio sp. L85 | reverse complement strand
AAGTTGAACTCTTCTTCTGCGTCCGCAACTGGTGCTTCAGGCTCAGCCATTTCCGATTCTGTTAGCGCAGGCTCTTCTGCCATTGATGCTAGCGCATCTTCTTCGCTGAACTCAGGAAGCTCTAATTCATCAAAGTTGAACTCTTCTTCTGCGTCCGCAACTGGCGCTTCAACATCGGCTGTTTCCGATTCTGTTAGCGCTGGCTCCTCTGCCATTGACGCTAGCGCATCTTCTTCGCTGAATTCAGGAAGCTCTAAGTCGTCGAGGTTGAACTCTTCTTCTGCGTCCGCAACTGGCGCTTCAGGCTCAGCCATTTCCGATTCCGCTAACGCTGGCTCTTCTGCCGTTGACGCTAGCGCATCTTCTTCGCTGAATTCAGGAAGTTCTAAATCGTCTAGGTTGAACTCTTCTTCATCGATATTAGATGCAGTTGAGTTAGCTGCGACTGGCTCTTGCTCTGTTTTGCCCTCTGGCTCAATATTATCAACTAGCCAATCTTCCTCTTGAGGAATACCAAATTCATTTTCAACTGTGTTCGGTGTCGGAGTGAAAACAGGCTCTTCTTCAATATCAGAAGTTGCAATAGATTCACTTTCAGCTTGGTTCACTTGTGGCACGTCGTCTGATGGAAGCTCCGCTGTATCAAGCTGTTCAACAGATTCTTCTTCCACCGCTGGTTCTTCAACTGATGTTTCTGGCTCGGATTCAAGCTCCGCCTCATCCGCGAATTCCGTTTCACCGCCAATCAATGCGTCAAGCTCTGCAGCAAAGTCCGCACCTTCTTGCTCTGCAGGTTTTAGAGCTTCGCTGTCGGTATCGAAGAGATCATCCAGCTCCGTCATTAACGGGTCATGCTTTGGTGAAGCATCTTCTAGGTCACCAAAGAAATCATTGCTGTTAAAATTAACATCGGATTCAGACTGCTCAGCTTCAGCTTCTGTGCTGAGAGGCTCAGTCTGAGGCTGACTTTCAGCCTCTGGTTGGTTGTCACTAAGCAGCGCATCTATATCCAAACCGGAATCTAATCCAAGTGCTGCTTTTTCATCTTCTAAATCTAATGTTGATTCGACGCCAGCAGTAGGTTGAGGAGTCGAAGTTAACGCTTCATCTTCTACAGGCTCTAAATCATCAAAACCAAGCGAGGCAAGCAGGTCTTCATCATCTTGAATGTTCTCTGGTTCGTCATCTTCACGAATTAGATCATCAAATGGGTCAATTTCACTGTTCGGTTCGCTGTGCGATTCTTCGTTATCGTCATCTAACAGCTCGTCCAACAAATCAACGCTATTTTCATCAATGTCTGCCAGAGCATCGTCATTCTCGAAACCTGATAGCTTTTCTAGCTCATCAAGCGGATCAAAGTCATCGTCGGATGAGTCCTCATCATCAAAGCCAATCAACTCGTCGAGTAAATCGGTACTGTCTTCGTCGATCGCAGGCTCTTCGCTCAAGCCTGCGATATCCTCTAGCTCTTCAAGAGGGTCAAGCTCGTTAAGGGACTCACCATCATCTTCGCCGATCAACTCATCAAGAAGCGCCGATGCGTCATCTTCACTTGAGTCGTTTTCTGTTAGACCGGAAAGCGCCTCAAGTTCATCAAATACATCATCATCTGATTCGCTTGATGTTGGTTGCTCGTATTGTGCTAGCAGTTTATCGATGTCATCGTCCGTTGCTTCACCAGCTGAAAATGCGTTCTCAGTTACAGCTGGCTTATCTTCTTCAACGTCCAGATTGAGATCATCACCATCTAGGTCAGCAAATAAGTCGTCCAACATTGCTTGGTCGACGCCATCTGTTTGCAGCTCTTCTGCCGGTTCATCAGCTGCGAGTAATTCAGCAAAAGCATCATCAGACATCGCATCAGAACCATCTTCGTCAGAAAGATCGAAGCCAGCATCATCGTCATCTAGCACTTCAAGTTCAGGTGCCACCTCATCCAAGGCGCGCTCCATTTCTTCAAGACCCAGGGCTTTTTCTTCGCCATTAACCTTGATGCCATTACTAGAGGAATCAAATTCATCAAAGCCAACGTCTAAATCGCCATCGTCACCGATGCCAGCAAATGGGTCCTCGCCATCATCACCTTCAAGATTGAAGTCAAGCTCGTCATCATCAAGGTTCCCGAAGACATCCTCTTCTTCAGTTTGCTGTTCTTCTTGTTCGAATAGGTTTTCAGCTTCGTCATCATCTCCGAACAAGTCGTCATCAAGGCTCAGCTCTTCGTCTAATTCATCTGCAGCGGCTAAACCAATTGGCGCAGCAAGAGGATCTGTACTTTGCTGCTCTTGCGCAGCCGCTTCTTCCTCTTTCGCTTTCGAGCGACGACCAAGCATCATCACGACTAACAAGGCGATTAACGCACCCGGAATCAACGCAGCAAGACCAACAAGCCAGCCATTCGATAGAATTTTATCCATCGTACTTGGCTGCATACGCTGTTGCTCGGCAACACGCTGACGCTCTTCAGCTAACAATTTTTCAACTTCTGAGCGAATACGCTCTTCGTCATTCAACGATGTTTTCAGCGTTTCAACTTCGCTTTGTACTTCAGAAAGCATCAAACGCAGGCGATGATTCTTCTCTTCCAAAGACTCCAATTCACTTTGCGAGCCTTGCAGTTTGTCTTTCAGCGCACTGACTTGCTTCTCGCCTTCTGGTGAGGTGGTCACTGCAGGCACTGGCGTCTCAGGTTTTACCACTTTTACCAGCTCTGGTTTCGCAGCCTCTGGTTTTGGATCAGGCTTTGCGGTTTCAACCACTGGTTTTGGCGGCTCAACTTTCGGTTTTACAGGTTGAGTAGACGTTGCTTTTGGCTGAGTGAGTCGAGCTTCATGCGCTTTCATAATGGCAACAGCTTGCGCAGTTGTTGCGCTTTGCACTTGCTCCAGAGAAGGGACACGTAATCGACTACCAGGAATCAGTTCGTGGATATTCTGTTTATCAAACGCTTGAGGGTTGATTCTATAGATGGCGAGCAGCGTTTGTTGTACGGAAACATTTCGAGAAGGTCGCAATTGAGAAGCGATCGACCATAAAGTCTCATTTTGACCTGTCGGGCCAAAGAAGCGCGACGGTTGGTCATTTTTAGGTGGAGCGGGCAACGCTCGTTCAATCTCCTCAGCAAAGCTCGGAGACGCTTGCACTTCACCAGAGGGTCCTACAAGACGAATACCTTCGGCTTGAACCAATGACGATGTCTGAGTCGCGCTCATCAGCACAAGGGCTGCTAACAAACGCTTATAATTTTGACGCATAGAAGGCTCAGTTTGGTGCTAGTAACAATTTGAAATAGTGATCGGTTAAATATATCGGATATAGCCCTCAAAACTATAGCTTTGAGGGTAAAAAATGTGTGGCTCTCACCATATTCGTACTAATCTCACACAATTTTACGCTATTCGAACAAAAAAGCCTCGCATAGTGCGAGGCTTTAAGGTTCTTAACGTGGTCGACTTAGTAGTAATCGCGAATCAGAACTTCTGCAATTTGAACTGCGTTGGTTGCTGCGCCTTTACGAACATTATCGGCAACAACCCATAGGTTCACGCCACTGTGATGGCTGATATCGTTACGAATACGACCAACCATTACATGGTCTTTGCCGCCCGCATCACGAACTTGTGTTGGGAAGTCTTCACCGTGGAATACTTCAATACCATCTGTTTGCTCAAGTAAGTTAATCACTTCTTGTGCATCGATTGGTGAGCGAGTCTCAATATGAACCGCTTCTGCGTGACCATAGAATACAGGTACGCGTACACAAGTTGGGTTTACTGTGATTGATGGGTCGTTAAAGATCTTTTGCGTTTCCCACACCATTTTCATTTCTTCTTTGGTGTAGCCGTTTTCCATCATCTGGTCGATTTGTGGAATACAGTTAAACGCGATCTGTTGAGAGAATTGCTTCTTGTCAGCAGGTAGACCATTTAGCAGCTTCGCTGTTTGACCTGCTAGCTCATCAATACCTGCTTTACCTGCACCCGATACAGATTGGTAAGTTGAAACGTTAATACGTTCAATGCCCACTGCATCATGAATTGGTTTTAGTGCCACCAGCATTTGGATGGTTGAACAGTTCGGGTTTGCAATGATATTGCGGTTACGAAATTCTGCAATCGCTTCTGGGTTTACTTCTGGCACAACCAAAGGAATGTCATATTCGTAACGGAAGTTCGACGTGTTATCGATAACGATAACACCTTCATCAGCGGCAATTGGTGCCCATTTTGCTGACAGTTCGCCACCAGCAGAGAACAGTGCGATGTGCGCTTGAGACCAATCGAATTCTTCTACGTTTTGAACACGTACCGTTTTACCATTGAAGCGGTAAGTCTTGCCTTCACTACGCTCACTCGCAAGTAGGAAGATTTCACCTACCGGGAATTTGCGCTCTTGAAGCACTTCCAAAATTGTTTCACCGACCGCACCGGTCGCACCTAATACGGCAACATTGTATTGCTGGCTCATTGACTTACCTCAACCTGAAAACCTAGTTCTGCTAATGGTGCAAGATTGCATGTTTCGTTACCCATTAGCGTGACAGCGCTGTACTCGCGGCGATCCCAGTAGTTTTTACGCATCAGGTCAAAAGAGCCTGGCTTACTGATTTCGCGGCGGAAAAGAGCGTCATCTTTACGCACATCATAGATTAACTGCGTGATGTTGTGCAGCGTTGCTTCATCCCATGCTCTGTCCAATACCATAGTAGGAACAGGCGCGGTTGGCAGTAAATCGCTGGCATGCGCACGTAATTCGTTATTTAAGAACTCACAGTAGCTATTGAAAATCATTGTTGTACCGCGAGCTTTCCCTTCCAGACCATAGCCTGCAACGTGAGGGGTTGCGAATGCTAGCAGAGGCAGAAGCTCCATATCAACCTCTGGTTCAAACTCAAACACATCGAGTGCCGCTGTAAAGCCGTCGTTTTTCAGTAAACGTTGCTTTAGCGCTTGGTTGTCAACGACCGGACCGCGCGCGGCATTGATAAGAATTTGATCGCTACGAAGACCATTTAGCACTGCCTCATCAATCAGGTGATGCGTTGGATGTGGACCATCTTTAGTGATAGGCGTATGCAGCGTAATGATGTCAGAACGTTCGATCAGCTCGGCTAGCGGAGTGAAGCTGCGAGAATCACCCTCTTCTTGTTTAAATGGATCATTGATGAGCACGTTTATGCCCATGCCTTTCAAACATTTTTCAAGGTAGCTACCGACTTGACCCGCGCCAATAATACCAACGGTTTTATCGAAAACTGAGAAGCCTTGTTGTTGTGCTAGCACCATCATGACGCTGAACGCGTACTCGGCAACACCAACTTTGTTACAACCAGGTGCTGCGGTGAAGAAAATACCTTTCTCTTGCAATAGCGCTTGATCAACATGATCCATGCCTGCGGTTGCTGTACCAACGAACTTCAGCTTGTTTGCTTTGCTGATCAGTTCTGCGTTTACTTTGGTAACTGAGCGAATCATTAGCGCGTCGACATCGACTAAATCATCGGCGGTTAGTGTACGACCAGGTTTTAGAATCACTTCACCGAGTTGGCTGAATAGCTCTTCAGCGTACGGCATATTTTCATCAACAATAATTTTCATAGCGCCAGCGTTTAACATCCATTTGTATGAGTTCGTTTATTCGCAAGATGCGAAGCTAAAGCGATTGTGCCCTTTTCTTGAAAAATCTCAACAACTATACCCAAGTGACTTTCCTAAACAGGTTTCAGAAAAGAAAAAGCCCGGCTAAATTAGCCGGGCAAAGTTCCAGAACAAAAGGATCCTATCCCGCTCTCCTTGGGATAGAGTCTGCGTCTGTTCGATCAGTTTGACTGATCAAGCTCTGGAAACTGGTTTGTCGGTCCGTTGACGCCATTTGAGAAAATCATAGTGACATTCCGACCAACAAATTCAGTTAGCTTTGAGTCGCTTACGCTTGGTACTTTTTGATTACCAATGTCGCGTTTGTACCACCAAAACCAAAGCTGTTTGACATAACCGTCGTTAACTCAGCTTCACGAGCTTCCGTTACGATGTCTAGACCTTGTGCTGCTTCATCCAAGTTAGAGATGTTCACACTTGGGGCAATGAAGTTGTTGTCTAGCATTAGCGTTGAGTAAATCGCTTCGTGAACGCCAGCTGCACCTAGTGCGTGACCTGTCATTGCTTTTGTCGCAGAGATTGCTGGGCTGTTATCACCGAATAGTTCTTGGATAGCGCCTAGCTCTTTCACGTCACCTACTGGAGTAGAAGTGCCGTGGGTATTGATGTAGTCGATAGCATCAACATCTTGCATTGCCATCTTCATGCAACGAACGGCACCTTCACCTGATGGTGCTACCATGTCGTAGCCATCAGAAGTCGCACCGTAACCTACGATCTCACCGTAGATTTTCGCGCCACGAGCTAGAGCGTGCTCTAGTTCTTCGATAACTAGCATGCCGCCGCCACCAGAGATTACGAAACCGTCACGGTCTGCATCGTAAGTACGAGATGCTTTGTCTGGTGTTTCGTTGTATTTAGTTGATAGTGCGCCCATCGCATCAAACATCATAGTTTGAGACCAATCTAGCTCTTCACCACCACCTGCAAAAACGATGTCTTGTTTACCAAGTTGGATAAGCTCCATCGCGTGACCGATACAGTGTGCAGACGTTGCACAAGCTGAGCTCATTGAGTAGTTCACGCCACGAATCTTAAATGGTGTTGCAAGACACGCTGATACTGTTGAAGACATAGTACGTGGAACCATGTATGGACCTACGCGTTTTACGCCTTTTGCACGCATCGTGTCAGTTGCTACTGTTTGGTTTAATGCAGAAGCACCACCAGAACCAGCAACGATACCTGTACGATCGTTTGAAACTTGTTCTTCAGATAGACCAGCGTCTTCAATTGCCTGCTGCATTGATAGGTATGCATAAGCAGCCGCATCACCCATAAAGCGCATCTGCTTACGGTCAATAAATTCTGCTGGGTTGATTTTCAGATCACCCCATACCTGCGAACGCAGACCGTTTTCTTTAAACTGCTCAGACGCAGTGATGCCAGATTTGCCCGCTTTAAGAGACGCTAGAACTTCTTCGACGTTGTTACCGATACTTGAAACAATACCCATACCGGTGATTACGACTCGTTTCATTATGACATTCCTATAATTCAAAAATCCGCTAGATAATAACTAAGATAGTCAACAAAAGTGGTCAGCTTTCCCAGAAATTCGTACAATCGCCGAATTCTAACCGCGCCAAATCACATATTTGCACCATTATGACTTCGATTAAAAACGCAGAACTTGGTTGGAACGAAGCTGGTACACCGGTTTCTGACCAATTTGATGATGTTTATTTCTCCAACGTAAACGGTCTCGAAGAGACGCGTTACGTGTTCCTCAAACAAAATCATCTACCAGAAAGATGGCAGGAATTTGACCAAAGACGTTTTGTTATTGGTGAAACCGGATTTGG
This sequence comes from Vibrio sp. L85, assembly GCF_963871815.1. NCBI lineage: Bacteria > Pseudomonadati > Pseudomonadota > Gammaproteobacteria > Vibrionales > Vibrionaceae > Vibrio > Vibrio sp. L85. The sequence continues at coordinate 64,611 of NZ_CAWMYL010000140.1, read as the reverse complement.
CACAGGGTTGAACTTCTTAGCCGTGTGGCAATGGTTTACCGAATTTCGTCGCGAATATCCAGAGGCAACCCTAAAAGAATTGCATTTTGTTAGCTTTGAGAAGTACCCACTAAGCAAAGCTGATTTAGAAAAAGCGCATCAATCATGGCCAGAATTGGCAGAGTTTGCCGAAAAACTGCAACAGCACTATCCAGCAGCAGTGCCTGAGTGTCATCGCATTGTTTTAGAAGACGGCGCTATCACACTCGATCTTTGGTTTGGCGATATCAAAGACTGCATGCCGCTTGTTCCTTATGCTGAGCAAGGCTTGATTGATGCTTGGTTCTTAGATGGTTTTGCACCAAGCAAAAACCCAGAAATGTGGAACCAAAACCTATTCAACGACATGGCAAAATTGGCGAAACAGGATTGTACGGTCGCAACCTTTACGGCAGCGGGCTTTGTGCGTCGCGGCTTAAACGAAGCGGGCTTTGCAATGAAAAAAGTCAAAGGCTTCGGCACCAAACGTGAAATGATTGCAGGTTCGATGGAGCAGCGTGAAGCACATTCAAACCACCTACCCTGGTTTAACCGCACTGCCTCGACCAATCATGATTCCATCGCGATTATTGGTGGCGGCATCGCTAGCGCGGCTTTGGCTAAAACGCTGATTCGTCGCGGTCAAAATGTCACGCTTTACTGCAAAGACGCTCAACCTGCAGAAGGCGCATCAGGCAACCGCCAAGGCGCAGTGTACCCGTTATTAAATGGTCCACACAAAGGCGTTTCTCGTGTATTCGCTCCGGGCTTTTTGTTTGCCCGTCAGTTTGTTGACCAAGCAGCGCAAGATATCCAATTTGATCACGATTGGTGCGGCATCACTCAGTTAATGTGGGATGACAAATCTGCAGATAAATTAGAGAAAATGCTTGCTGGCAATTTCACACCAGAGTTAATTCATAAACTATCTGCTGAAGAGACCGCAGAGAAGATTGGCTTGCCGATTGATATGGCATCGGTTCACTACCCTCTTGGCGGTTGGTTATGCCCTGCTGAACTCACCCGAGGCTTGATAGCTCAATTGGATAAAACAGAACTTTTTGAAGCGAAGTTCGAGCATCAAGTCGAGTCGCTCACTTGGGACGAATCGCGCAAGGTTTGGATATTGAAAGCGAACGGTCAAAGCTTTGAACATTCAACTGTAGTGGTTGCTAATGGCAGTGAGTTCCAAACATTAAGCCAAACCGCTGATTTACCAATGGGTCAGGTAAAAGGTCAAGTTAGCCACGCACCAGCGACAGAAACTTTGTCCAAGCTGAAAACGGTACTGTGTTACGACGGTTACATGACACCTGTTAACCCGAATAATCAGCACTTGTGCATCGGTGCAAGCTACGACCGCAGCCACCTCGATTACGAGTTTGACGAGGATGCGCAAAAAGACAACGCTGAGAAATTGGTGAAGTGCCTGCCGAACCAAACTTGGACGAAAGAGGTGGATACCTCTGGTAACTTGTCACGCCAAGGTATTCGCTGTGTTAGCCGTGACCACCTTCCGTTTGTAGGAAACGTAGGCGACTTTGAAACCATCAAAACGCAATATGCGGATCTGCAAAATCAACAAGAGCAAGACGTTGACGCGATTCACCAGTTCCCTAACCTATTCTGTTTCCTAGGTTTAGGCTCTCGTGGTTTGAGCTCAGCACCTCTAATGGCAGAAGTGTTGGCATCACAAATCTGTGGCGATCCGTTACCACTGCCTGTTGATGTCCTGACTGAGCTGCACCCTAGCCGTATGTGGGTAAGAAAGCTACGTAAAGGGAAGGCAATTACTGAGGTGTAATTTGCTTTTAGTATTTCGCTGAAAGCAAAAGTCTGTTGCTATTCCTGTTAAAGGCGAACGAATGCAGTTGGGGGATCTCTCGATTCATTATACAAAAAAGATCCCCTACTCAATCATTCTTCCTTCTAGGGAATGTTCGAATTTAAGTCTTTAACTTTAACAGCTAACAGGAGCAATTCATTCAGCGACCTTCTAAACGAAAACTCCCTCGTCATTCCCAATAACGACGAACGAGTGTAGTCGGGAATCTCTCGGTTAATGACGCAAAAGAGAAGCCTTAATTCAATGTCGCCACTGCTGCTTTCACTTGATCTGCAAGTTCCGAATTACGGAACTTGCCCGCTTCTAAATCAAAGTTATCGTAGAAGCTTGGAATAGATCGCGATGCTTTCACTTCCGCACCAAAGTAAGGTGCAGAGCCTGTCGCCGCAGCGAGTACCGTTTGTGCACCTCCAGGACCTGGTGAAGTCGCTAAGTACACCGCTGGTTTATTTTGGAATACGTTACGCTCGATGCGTGTCGCCCAATCGAATAAATTCTTATACGCTGCTGGGTAAGAGCCATTATGCTCAGCAAAAGAAATCACCAAAGCGTCTGCTGTTGCGATGTCAGCAAGAAACGCTTTTGCGCCCTCTGCCTGACCAATTTCCTTCTCTTTGTCTTCGCTGAACAAAGGAACATCGTAGCTATTGAGATCTAACACTTGCACGTCTGCACCTTCAACAAGATTGGCTGCGTAAGTCGCGAGAGTTTTATTAATAGAGGTAGAGCTAGTAGAAGCGCCGAATGCGATAATTTTCATGGTTGTAGTCCTTTGTTCACGTTTTGTACTAACAAGAGTAAGAGGTGAACGAGTGTGCTACAACCACAAAAATTTTAAGGAGAGATTCGAAAATTTCGAAGGAGTTTAATTCAACTCTTTTTGCTTCAACCAGAGGTTTAGCGCAACCTGTCGAAGCTTATAAAAACTGATGGTGGCTTAAGCTTGTGCTTGAAGCTCTTGCCAAAGGTCGTTAACAATCACGCGGTCTGCTGGTGTTAATTCTGAACGCGCTTCCTCAAGACTGTTTTCGATGCGAGATTTCAACTCAGCCACATCGTTAATGCCTTCTTCTTCACACGCCGCCGCAGACAGAGAAATGTGACCACGTAAATAACCACCAGCAAACAATTCATCATCCGATGCGGTTTCAATGCGTGCATCAATCAGTTCTAGTAGTTTTTCTTCAAATTCAATAATCATGGAGCTTCTCTGAGGTTATTTAACGATAAAGTCAGACGTTTCCAGCGGCTTGGTTTGGTAAAAGGCACGCAAGGCATCCGATAGCATTTGTACACGAGGCGGAAGACCGTTTTCTAAAATACCCATTACTTCATTGTGCACTTTGTGCATAAAACCAAGACGATCTGGTTCAAAATCGCCGTGTAGATTGTCACAACTAACGTTAAAAGGGAAGTCAGCACTTTTCGCGAGAATCCACTCATAAGCTTGGGGGCGAACTTCAACTTTTTCGAACTCAGCTTGAACCTCTGCTGTACGACCATCTGGCTCGTACCAGTAACCAAAATCTTCTAGCAAACGGCGCTCTGGTCCTGCTACACACCAATGGGCAATCTCGTGTAGTGCTGACGCGTAAAAGCCACGAGCAAAAATAATCCGATGATGTGGGTGCGCTTCGTCAGCTGGTAAGTAGATAGGCTCATCACCACCAAGTTCTAATTTGGTATTAAAAGACTCAAGAAACGTGTCGTTGAAGATGGTGATAAGGTCTTGATATTCGTGATTCATCATCGATTCTGTACTTCAAATTGGTATGCGGTGCGCATTGTCGCTGTTTTTCTTACACAGGTAAAGCCACACAACATGTTTGGTTATTAGCTGAGTTAATCTGAAAGTCGCTTTCTCCATACAATTTCTCATTCGTCACAGATCACATTTCCCACTACACTCACGCCTTATTTTTACGCTTAATGATGGCGACTTCAACGCTACTTAAAGCGAGATTCTTTTTGGATTTAAGCCTATCCCCAAGGCTTAGATCTTGTTGGTAAGTTTTGCTGCTGTTTTCCTTAATCTCAAGGACATAACAGAGCCCTTTTATTTGAGTGTCCCCTTATGCTGCTAAGTGTGTTGTATATCATTGGTATCACGGCTGAAGCCATGACTGGTGCATTGAGTGCTGGTCGAAGAAAAATGGATTGGTTTGGTGTTATGTTGGTAGCCAGTGCAACGGCAATCGGCGGCGGTACAGTACGCGACATTTTGCTAGGTCACTACCCATTAGGTTGGGTAAAGAATCCTGAATTCTTAGCAATTACATGCGTTGCGGGTGTACTGACAACTGGCTTGGCGAAGTGGGTAATCAAGCTGAAAGGTCTGTTCATTCGTTTGGATGCGCTAGGCTTGATCGTATTTAGCATCATCGGCACCAAGGTAGCGATTGGAATGGGCTTACACCCTGGCATTTGTATGGTGTCAGCACTTGTAACTGGCGTATTTGGTGGTCTGCTACGTGATTTGATTTGTCGTCAAACGCCGCTTGTGCTGCATGAAGAGCTTTACGCCTCTGTAGCACTTATCGCATCAGGTTTGTACCTAGCGTTACTTGAGTTCAACGTACCGGACGTAACCGCGACGATTGTGACTCTGATTACTGGTTACATGTTGCGTATGGCGGCAGTACGCTTTAAATGGCGCTTGCCTTCATTCCACTTGGAAACCGAAGGGTCGATTCACTGATTCAAATAGAAACCTATTGAAAGACATGAAAAAGGCTGCTCATTGAGCAGCCTTTTGTGTTTCTATCGAGTTAAGCTTCAAACTTAAATCTTTGGAGTCTCGGTTTGTACGCCATGGTTTTGACCACGGTGGCGTAGCAAGTGATCCATAACAACAATGGCAAGCATCGCTTCTGCAATTGGCACGGCGCGGATACCCACACATGGGTCATGACGACCTTTAGTGATCAACTGAGTTGGTTCACCTTCTTTAGTGATAGTCTCACCTGGCACCGTAATGCTTGAGGTTGGCTTAAGCGCGATGTTTGCAACAATCTCTTGACCAGTAGAGATACCGCCAAGAATGCCGCCCGCGTGGTTACTACCAAAGCCTTCTGGTGAAAGCGTATCACGGTGCTCGCTGCCTTTTTGGTTTACCACATCAAAACCGTCACCGATTTCCACGCCTTTCACCGCATTGATGCTCATTAACGCGTGCGCGATGTCTGCATCCAAACGATCAAATACAGGCTCACCAAGACCAACAGGCACGTTGGTTGCCACGACCTGAATTTTAGCGCCGATAGAGTCGCCTTCTTTTTTCAGATCACGGATAAGTTGATCAAACGCTTCCACTTTGTCTGCATCTGGGCAGAAGAACGCGTTGTTTTCGATTTCATTCCAATCCACTTTATCGATTGAAACGTTACCCATTTGCGACAAGTAAGCGCGGATTTCTACACCGAACTCGTCTTTTAGGTATTTCTTAGCGATTGCACCAGCCGCCACACGCATTGCCGTTTCACGAGCAGACGAACGACCGCCACCTCGATAGTCGCGCACACCGTATTTTTGGTGGTAAGTGTAATCAGCGTGTCCTGGACGGAACTTGTCTTTGATGTCTGAGTAGTCTTTAGAACGTTGGTCTGTGTTCTCGATCATCAGACCAATTGAAGTACCTGTGGTTTTACCTTCAAAAACGCCAGAAAGAATTTTTACTTCGTCCGGTTCACGACGTTGGGTAGTGTAACGTGATGTGCCAGGACGGCGACGGTCGAGATCCGTTTGCAGATCTGCCTCAGTGATTTCCAAACCTGGAGGGCATCCGTCTACGATACATCCTAGTGCGATACCGTGACTTTCTCCGAATGTCGTTACTCGGAAATGTTGTCCGATACTGTTTCCTGCCATTACTTCCTCAAGTTCTTGTCGCCACGCTCTCCATGAGCGCAACTGCTTTTCAATTCTTCGTGGAATCATAGTGGCGGTATTACGTTTTGATGTAAAGCCCGATTTGGCGGAAAAAACAAAACAGCCGAAATTTTCCAAGCTCAGTGCGAAGCGGATAAAAAAACACCGAGCACTGGGCTCGGTGTTTTCATTGTTTATTCGAATGGTTTATTTCGACAGACTTAGTCTTTGTACAGTTTGAACTCTTCTGCACACTCAACCAATTGATCACGCGTTAGCATGAATACGCCGTGACCGCCGTTCTCGAACTCAATCCAAGTGAATGGAATTTGTGGGTACTGTTCCATCATGTGAACCATTGAGTTACCAACTTCACACACAAGAATACCGTCGTCTGTTAGGTAGTCAGGTGCGTTAGCAAGAATACGGCGAACCAGTTTTAGACCGTCAGTACCAGCAGCTAGACCTAGTTCAGGCTCGTGCGTGAACTCGTCTGGTAGGCTGTTCATGTCTTCTTCATCCACGTAAGGTGGGTTAGACACGATCAGGTTGTATTTCTCTTTTGGAAGATCGCGGAACAAGTCAGAGCGGATTGGGAACACTTGTTGCTCCATGCCGTGATCTTGTACGTTTTGCTCAGCCACTTGTAGAGCGTCTGTAGAGATGTCGATCGCGTCAACTTCTGCTTCAGGGAAAGCGTGCGCACAAGCAATCGCGATACAACCAGAACCCGTACATAGGTCCATGATGCGCGTAGGCTCTTCCACCAACCAAGGTTGGAATTCCGCTTGAATCAATTCACCAATTGGAGAACGTGGCACAAGTACACGCTCATCAACGAAGAACTCAAGACCGCAGAACCATGCTTTGTTCGTTAGGTATGCAGTTGGTGTACGCTCGTTGATGCGTTTTACTACGCGCTCAACGATACGCAGACGCTCGCTTGTCGTAAGGCGAGAGTTCAATACGTGCGGAGGCACATCAATCGGCAAGTATAATGTTGGCAGGATAAGCTGAACTGCTTCATCCCACGCATTATCAGTGCCATGACCGTAAAACAGGTTAGCGGCGTTAAAGCGGCTCACCGTCCAACGAATCATATCTTGAAGGGTATGGAGCTCCGATACCGCCTCTTCTACAAAAATCTTATCCAAAATTGCCTCCGAAAAGCGCTACAATACTGCCATAAATTGTAAAAACGAAATTGTTTACCTAATGAGCAAAAAAGACACCGAACACGATGACGATTTCGCCTTGTTTAAGGATGCAGTACAGGGCGTAAAAAAGTTGCGACAGGATACCATAATCCAGCAACCAAAAAAAAATTCTAAACAAAAAGAAATCAAACGCTCAAACCGTGAAGCGAGTGATTCTGAGTTTTACTTTTCTGATGAGTTTGTTCCACTTCTTAATGAAGAGGGACCAACTCGTTATGCGCGTGACGATGTCTCCACTTATGAAGTGAAACGTCTTCGTCGTGGCGTGTACGTGCCTGACGTCTTCTTAGACATGCACGGCATGACACAGCAAGAAGCCAAGCGAGAACTCGGTGCGATGATCGCGTACTGCGTGAAAAACGAAATCCACTGTGCGTGTGTACAACACGGCATCGGTAAGCACATTCTGAAGCAGAAAGCGCCGCTTTGGTTAGCTCAACACCCAGACGTAATGGCATTCCACCAAGCGCCTCTAGAGTTTGGCGGCGATGGTGCCCTACTGGTGCTGCTGTCTATTCCAGAAAAATAACTCACCAACTTCGAGAAGTACTTCTCGAACGAGCAAGAACGACAAAGGCAGGTTAACCCTGCCTTTTTGTTTTTCTCGAGCCATCATCCCGAGAGGTTTTGCTCTATGGCGTGATATGCCAAAGCACTTCCCCGCGTTGTGTTTGCGGATCAAATTCAATGCACACCAAGCCAGATGTCGGGAACATTGGCGGCGTCATGTCTTTCACAAATTCCGAGGTAAGGTAGCCCACCAGCGGCAAGTGCGACACAACCAAAAGAGATTCAAGCTTCTCAACTTCAATCAACGCATTAGCGAAATCAAACACTTGGTCGGATTGACCGTAAGGCGTGATGTCTTCACACGTTTCGATGCCCTTAGCCGAAAAGTGTGCGCTGATTTCTTGCCAAGTTTGCTGCGCTCGAATGTACGGGCTCACCAGTACTTTGTCGAATTGAGCAAAACCTTGCTCTTTACATGCTCGGGCAACTGCTTCCGATTCAGTTCTGCCTCTTGGGGTCAGTTGTCTTTCTGCGTCGGTGTTCGCAAAATGCTCTGCTTCACCGTGACGCAAGATAAATATTTTCATGTTATTTCCTAGGGATAGCTAACGCTACCAAAAGGTTGACTGCTATCTTTATACGGATAGCGGGCTAACTTTAATAATGTCGAAACAAAAATACTGATATAATTATCGGTTCATTATACCAATTCGCTTGCTAAAGATAGCGACTTTCTTAACAATCTATTAAAAAGAATATACTCAGTTCATCACATTCTACGATGAAGTTATGAACTCAGTGCATTCCTTCAAATAGCTCGAACCCCATAGCAATTTGCTGATGGGCTTATGCAGTACTCTTACGAATAACAAAAATGCGGCAAGCAGTATTTGTCGAAGCGCAAACTTTGCGCCTCCCCACTCGGGGATCATAATTACTGTAATGCGAAATCTGGAGACGCATCGTGCACCTAAGTCCAAACGATTCAAATCAATACCGCTACATTACATTGAGTAATGCCCTGCGCGTGTTGCTGATTCATTCCGACACGGCTCAACAGTCGGCAGCAGCCCTAGCAGTAAACGTTGGACACTTCGATGATCCGATGGATCGCCAAGGTCTGGCACACTATCTAGAACACATGCTTTTTTTGGGTACGGAAAAATACCCTAAAGTGGGCGAGTTTCAAAGTTATATTAGTCAACATGGTGGCACCAACAACGCTTGGACGGGCACCGAGCACACCTGTTTCTTCTTCGATGTCACACCAACTGCTTTTGAAACCGCGCTTGATCGCTTCAGCCAATTCTTTACTGCACCACTGTTTAACGAAGAAGCGTTAGACAAAGAACGCCAAGCGGTTGATTCCGAATACAAGCTCAAACTGAACGACGATTCTCGCCGTCTGTATCAAGTCAACAAAGAAGTCATCAACCCAGAGCACCCGTTTTCAAAATTTTCTGTCGGCAACTTAGATACACTTGGCGATCGCGATGGCAAATCCATCCGCGACGAGATAGTTGAATTTCACCACTCGCAGTATTCTGCCGATTTGATGACGCTGACTTTGTTTGGTCCGCAATCTCTTGATGAGCAGCAAGCGTGGGTAGAAACCATGTTTGCCGACATTCCAAACCACCAGCTACGCGGCAAGTCGATCGATGTGCCTATTGGCACCGAAGACAGCACAGGCATCTTGGTTCAAGTCGAGCCAATTAAAGAATTCCGTAAACTGATTCTCACGTTTCCAATGCCGGGAATGGATGCGCACTATAGCGTGAAGCCCCTCTCCTACTTTGCTCACCTGTTGGGTTATGAAGGCGAAGGCAGTCTGATGCTTCAACTCAAAGAGAAAGGCTGGATTACCTCCCTCTCAGCAGGTGGCGGTGCGAGCGGCAGCAACTACCGCGACTTCACCGTAAGTTGCACCCTGACGCCGAACGGCTTGGATCATATCGATGACATCGTTCAAGCGGTATTCCAATATCTCTCCATGATCAAACAAGATGGCATGGATGAGTGGCGCTATTTGGAAAAACAAGCGGTATTAGAGTCTGCTTTTCGCTTCCAAGAGCCATCGCGCCCAATGGACTTGGTCAGCCATTTGGTGATCAATATGCAGCACTATCAACCGGAAGATACGGTTTATGGTGACTACAAAATGGCAGGCTATGATGAAACGCTTCAACGCTCATTACTTCAATATCTTTCGGTTGAAAACGTTCGCGTTACATTGATAGCGAAAGGCTTGGAATACAACCAAACCGCAGAGTGGTACTTCACGCCTTACTCGGTAACGCCGTTCAGCGAAGAGCAGCGCCGTTTCTATCAACAAATCGACCCAAGTTGGCAATTCGTTCTCCCAGAAAAGAACCCATACATTTGCTACGAACTCGATCCAAAGCCGTTTGAAAACGGTGGCTCATTGCCGGAGTTGGTGGAAGATGTTGAAGGCTTCCGTTTATGGCATTTGCAAGACGATGAATTCCGAGTACCGAAAGGTGTCGTTTACGTCGCTATCGATAGTTCACACGCGGTAGCATCACCGAAAAACATTGTAAAAACGCGCCTATGTGTTGAGATGTTCCTCGATTCTCTAGCCAAAGAGACGTATCAAGCCGAAATCGCAGGTATGGGTTACAACATGTATGCTCACCAAGGCGGCGTCACGCTGACATTATCGGGTTTTAGCCAAAAGCTGCCTCAGCTATTGGAAATGATTCTGCATCGCTTTGCTGCACGTGAGTTTAGCCCAGCTCGCTTCGAGACAATTAAGCAGCAACTGTTACGTAATTGGCGAAATTCATCGCAAGATCGTCCAATTTCACAGCTTTTTAATGCATTAACAGGCTTACTCCAACCGAACAATCCTCCATTCGCAACATTGGTTGAAGCATTGGAAGAGATTGAAGTGGATGAGCTGTCAGTGTTCGTCGAATCGATTCTGGCTGAGCTACACGTTGAGATGTTCGTTTATGGCGATTGGCAGCGTCAGCAAGCTCATGACATGGCAAACACATTGAAAGACGCATTGCGTGTGAAAGAACAACGTTACGAAGAGGCGCTTCGCCCACTCGTCATGCTAGGTGAAAACGGCAGTTTCCAACGCGAAGTACACTGTAACCAGCAAGACTCAGCAGTAGTGATTTATCATCAATGTGAAGACATCTCGCCGCGTAATATTGCACTTTACTCGCTAGCAAATCACTTAATGTCGGCAACCTTCTTCCATGAAATCCGAACCAAACAACAGCTAGGCTACATGGTTGGCACGGGGAACATGCCGCTGAACCGCCACCCGGGCATTGTGCTTTATGTGCAGTCACCGAATGCAGCACCAGCCGAACTGGTAACCTCAATCGATGAGTTTTTAAATGCGTTCTACATGGTGCTGTTAGAGCTCAATGAATACCAATGGCACAGCAGTAAACGCGGATTGTGGAACCAAATTGCAACGCCTGACACTACATTACGCGGGCGAGCGCAGCGCCTATGGGTAGCAATTGGTAACAAAGACACCGACTTTAATCAGCGCGAAAAAGTGTTGGAAGAGCTTAAAGAGTTAACTCGCACTGACATGATTCGCTTTGTGGTCAATGAGCTTAAACCTCGTACTGCTAATCGTTTGGTAATGCATTCACAAGGCATCGCTCATGCAGACGAACCCCGTATCAATCTCGGTTTAGAAGTGGGCTCGATCGAAGAGTTTCAACTGCGTCCAAAAGACTTCGGTCTCGGGTAAATCATTGTAATTAGCACTGATACAAAAAAGGCTTGCATCACGCAAGCCTTTCTATTTTTGGCGCTAGCCATTAATCGTAGAAGTTACGACCTTCACCCGCACGAGTGAGTAAGCCATCACATGGCGCGTAACGATCACCGTATTTCGATGCAAACTCGTTCATTTTCTCAACCAGTTCTTTCAAACCGAATTGATCCATGTAACGGAATGGACCACCTAAGAATGGTGGGAAACCAATACCAAAGATCGCGCCGATATCACCATCGCGTGGAGAACGGATAATACCGTCGTCTAAACAGCGAACCGCTTCGTTTAGCATTGGCAGTACACAACGCAATGCAATGTCGTTGTCGCTCAGTTTAGATTCTGGCGTCAGGTTCAATAGCTTGTACACGGACTTATCGACTTCTTTCTTCTTACCTTTGTAGGTGTAGAAGCCTTTCCCACTCTTACGACCTTTTCGACCGTCATTCAGTAGTGTGTCGAATACGTCTGGACCTTTAAATCGTTCGCCTAATTCGTTAACCAAGATCGGCATGATCTTAGCACCGATATCAACACCGACTTCATCCAACAATGTGATAGGACCAACTGGGAAACCAAAATCAAGCAGCGCACCATCAAGTTGTTCGATTGGCTCATTTGCCAGCAAGATGTGCGCAGCTTCGTTCATGTAAGGCGCAAGAATGCGGTTTACATAGAAGCCTGCTTTATCTTTCACGACAATTGGTGTCTTGCCCTGCTTCTTCGCTAGTGCAACAACGGTAGAAATGGTCTCTTCTGACGTGGTTTCGTGAGGAATCACTTCCACCAATGGCATTTTTTCTACCGGACTGAAGTAATGCAGACCGACGATGTTTTCTGGACGCTCTGCTTTTTCTGCAATTTTGTGAATTGGTAACGAAGACGTGTTGGTCGCAAAGATGGTCTCTGGTTTTGCATTCGCTTCAATATCCGCAACCATCGTCTGTTTAAGGTCAAGATCTTCAAACACCGCTTCAATAACCACATCAATATGATTGAAGCTTGTGAAATCAACGCCCCCAGACAGTTGCAGCATTTTCGATTGCAGGCCCGCTTTAGAGATAATACGGCGCTTACGCTGCTTTTCGAACAACTTGTAGTTGTAGTTCAACGCATTAAGCACGCCATCATTGCTGACGTCTTTAATACGTACCGGCACTTTCGCCTTCGCAACAGATACATGGCTGATGCCTGCCCCCATTAGACCACCACCCAACACGCCAACTCTGTTGACAGCTGCTGGCTCGGCTTCCGCACCGTTTTCTTTCTTCATTTCAGTGGTAGCAAAGAAAATAGAGCGCAATGCTTTCGATTCCGAGCTCATCACCAATTCGCCAAAGCGCTTTGCTTCAAGCTCTTGACCTTGAGCAAAGCCTTTTTCAAGACCGTGCTGAATGACTTCGAGAATCGCAACTGTTGCTGGGTAGTTACCGCGGGTCTTCTCATTGGTTTTCTTCGCGGCTTGCTCAAACACAAACTTACGACCTAAACCACTGCCCGACATCAACTTCTCTTTTGTCGATTGCTTCTTCTTACCTTTGTTCTTCCCTTTTTCGATAAGCTGCTTAGCTACATCAAGAAGAATCGTCTCTGGTACACACGCATCAACAACGCCAAGTTTTTTCGCTTTCTTGGCACGCAGTTGTTTACCTGTAAGGATGAGGTCTAACGAAGGCAACAGACCAATCAGACGAGGAAGGCGCTGAGTACCACCAGAACCAGGCAACAAACCAAGTTGCACTTCAGGCAAACCAAGACGCGTTTTATCGGAATCGGTACACACACGGTAGTCACACGCTAACGCAAGCTCTAAACCACCGCCTAAACATGGACCGTGAATCGCAGCAACAACTGGATAAGGCAGATCAGACAGTTGCTGGAATAACTCTTGCCCCTGCTTAGCTAATGCTTCAGCTTCACTCGCCGTTGTGCACGCTTCAAGCATACGAACATCGGCACCGGCAACAAAGTTATCTGGTTTTAGGGAATGAATGATCACCCCTTTCACGCCGCTGGTGTCTTTTAGTTGAGCGAAGATCTCTTTCATCTCATCTGCAAACGCCGCTTGCAGCGTGTTCATTTTCTCATTTGGCACATCGATGGCTAGCCAAGCAATGTTCTGCTCATCAATCTTTAGACTAAATGCTTTTTGCTCGCTCATTACTCAACCTCCAAAATCATTGCTGCACCAAGACCACCTGCGGCACATGCAGTATTCAACGCAAGACCACCGCCACGACGTTTAAGCTCACGCAGCGTTTGCGTCATCATACGTGCACCAGTTGCGGCAAATGGGTGACCGTAGGCAATGGAACCGCCAAGGACGTTGAACTTATCCATATCGATTTCACCTATCGCTTTCGAGCGACCTAGGTTTTCTTGGGCAAATTTATCAGAAGCAAACATCTTTACGTTCGCCAATGCTTGGGCAGCAAAGGCTTCGTGCATATCGATAAGCGTCAGGTCTGAAAGCTCGAGACCTGTGTTCTCCAACACTTTTGCCGTCGCGTATGTTGGTCCCATTAGCATGTCCATTTCCACACCAATGGCTGAGAACGCATAACCGCGGATGTAGCCAAGTATTTCCATACCAAGCTCTTTCGCTTTGCCTTCACGCATTAGCATCACCGCCGCACCGCCATCGGTTAATGGTGTACTGTTCGCCGCTGTTACGCTGCCGTATTGACGGTCGAAAGCCGGACGCAGTTTTGCGTAGCCTTCTAATGTCGAATCATGACGAATGTTGTTATCTTCAGAGATCCATTTTTTGTAAGGTTCTGGGAAAGCCGTCATCACTTCGTCTTGGATTTTGCCGTCTTTCCAAGCTTGCGAAGCTAGAGAGTGAGAACGGTGCGCCAAAGCGTCTTGTTCTGCACGAGTAATGCCGTGTGACTTCGCCATTTGCTCAGCAGTTTGACCCATTGAAAGCCCAGTCGAGTACTCGGCTACCGCTGGCGGTACTGGCATTAAATCTTTAAAGCTGAGTTTTTTGAGAATGTTGAGCTTTTGACCCAGCGTTTTGGTTTTACTTAGCGCAAGCAAGTTCGCGGCAAGTTTCTTAGAAACACCAATTGGTAAAACAGATGAAGAGTCCGCACCACCCGCGATACCAACATCAATGCTGCCCGCCATAATGCTCTCAGCAACATTGACTGCAGCTTGGAAGCTAGTCGCACACGCGCGAGTAACACTGTAAGCGTCAGTGTGGATGTGCATTCCTGTACCAAGCACAATTTCACGTGCAATGTTTGGCGCTTCTGGCATTTGAACTACTTGTCCAAATACCACTTGTTCGATGAGTTTCGGATCGATGTCTGTGCGAGCAAGCATTTCGCTCACTACCATTTTGCCTAAATCGACCGCTGGCACCTGGCTGAACTCAGTGCTTTGACGAGCAAAGGGGGTTCGTAGCCCTGCGACAATAGCAACACGTTCACCGTGGCGTGTTTTCACTTCCTGCTTGCCCATTGTTTCTCCTTAAATACAAGAGGTCTGACCTGATGCATTGTAATCAGTTTGTTAAATTTATCAAACATGCGTTTAAATAAACGTGAAGCGAGTAGATCTATTGCTCTAGTTCGTTGATTCTTAGGCGATTAAGAATGATTAACTATAGTGAGTTAAAATGAAGAGAAGTGTGCGGAAGGTAAAATTGAAGCAAAAAAAAACCACACAAAACTGTGTGGTCGGAATATCTATAAAACAATTAACATACGCCAATTGTAAAATTAATCAGTTTCCTGATTAGGAGAAAGTAAAGTCAGCCTTCAAAAGGAAGTGTCATCTTGCTCAACATGTTAGTCGTCAATGACTAACTAGATGACAAGATGTACTATAGCCCCTTCACTGCATCAGATTTTGAAATAGATCAATTTTATGGTGATTTTATAGTTTCTGAACGTATCAAAGTACGAAAGAGTCTTGATCACTCTAAAATAGTTGCATGAAAACGCTTATTAAAACTATATAGAATAATTTATCATCACTTCAAATAAGTGCTTGATCATTGAAGAAGTATATTGTGCTGCTGCGACACTACATCTCGATGTAGTCGGATCGTTCATAAATACAATCGGTATATATGACCTCACAGAGCAAGATGGAGGCTCCTGTGGCAATATTTAAAATGTTTGGAAAGAAAAATTCCAACAGTCCGGTCAACTCTGATATGGACAGACAAAGAAAATACGAAGCTCTTGTTCGGGGCTATCACAGAGACTTGTATCGCTACGCTTACTGGTTATGCAAAGACAAGGCGATTGCAGAAGATTTGGTTCAAGAAACCTGTTTGCGCGCATGGAAGTCACTGGATAGTCTTCAAGATGAAAAGGCAGCAAAATCTTGGCTTATTACTATATTGAGACGAGAAAACGCGCGCCGCTTCGAGCGTAAACAATTTGATTTGGTTGATATCGATGACTACGGCAATGATGCTAAAGTTAGCGATGACCCACATCATCAGCAGGAATGGCTACAAGCTCAGATAATGAAGCTTGACGTCGAATACCGTGAGCCTTTGTTTCTTCAAGTTGTTGGTGGTTTCAGTGGAGAAGAAATCGGCAGCATTCTTGATCTAAACAAGAACACGGTAATGACGCGCCTTTTCCGCGCCCGTAATCAATTAAAAGAGATGTTGGATTCTCAAGATACTCAGAGAGGACAAAAAAATGGATGATTTAGAATTTCGTCGTCGTATTTTGTCGGATCCAAAACAGAAGGATGAAGAGATTCTTCAAGCTTTAGCTGAGAACGACGCTAACAGTAAGTTTGTTGATGACGTTTTGGATCTCGACCTTAAAATCAAGCAAGCCATGAATGTGGATGTGCCTGAAGATCTAGCCGACAAAATTCTGTTTAATCAAACGTCGAATGCGCTTGATAACGATAATGTGGTTAGACCGAACTTTGCTCGCAAAGCAATGGCGTTGGCTGCATCGGTTGCTTTTACTGCTGGTTTATTGGTAGGTCAAATCAACTGGGGGAACGTTATTGTCTCTCCAGCTCAAGCGAGCCTAGCAGATACCGCAATGAAACACGTGGTGGCGGAAGAGTCATTTGTACGCAACCTCGATGAGGATGTTTCAAGCAAGCAAGTAAACGCGAAAATGATGCCGTTCCATTATCAACTTAACGGTAGCTTTCCGTACCATGTTTACTACTTAAACCATTGCGGCTTTGGTGAGTCAAACGCCCTTCATATGGTTTTTCAAGGTAAAGAAGGCAAAGTAACCATGTTTGTTACTGACGTGAAGAGCGACCAGAAAGTCGATTTTGATAAAGATGGTATGAGCGGTGTTGTGAAGCCTGTGGGTAAAGCCAGCATGATTCTTGTTGGTAACAGCGGTGAAGACATCGATGCGATTGCAGCAAAACTTGCTCCAATGATGGAGCCGATGTAATAACTTCAGCGAAACGACACTACTAGCTACTAAAAAGCCGCTAAATTTCGAAATTTAGCGGCTTTTTGTTTATGAATAATACAAAAAGCATTCACGCTAACTATTGAGTTTAGAGTCAAAACTCTAAATTATGCACTTTAGATGCAATTTCCCGACATTTAGACATCATTTCTGCAATTTTTATTCAAATTTATCCAATGGTCGGATTTGTATGGTCCACTCTTAATACTACTATCTGCGCCACTGAGCAAAAGCTCAACTTATCGTCCAAAGAGACGAAACTAATAAGGAATAAAAAATGACTCAGAATACGCGTCTGTTTAAAAAGACTCTCCTAGCAGTGACGGTTGCAATGGCATCTGGTCAAGCAATGGCGGCTGGTTTCCAGCTAAACGCACAATCAGCGACTGGTATCGGTCGTGCATTCGCCGGTGATGCGGTAATTGCAGATAACGCTTCTGTAATGGCTCGCAACCCTGCGGCAATGGCTCTATTTGACAAAATGGAACTGTCAGTAGGCTTTGAAAGCATCACTTCGATGATTGAAGTTAAAGATGCAAAATACTGTGGTGTTCAATGCCAAGCAACAAACGGCTTGGTTAAACCAACAGATTCAAATTATGACGATGCTGGCGATACTTCTATTGCACCAAATATCCACCTTATCGTGCCAGTTAACGACAAGTTTGCATGGGGTGTAAACGCATACTCTAACTTTGGTACTAAAACAGAATTCGGTGATAGTTTTGTTGCAAAAGAATACGGCGGTCTTACCGACGTTAAAAGTGCAAACTTCGGCGTTGCGGGTTCTTACCGCCTAAACGATCAATGGAGCTTTGGTGCTGGTCTGGACCTAATCTATGGTGAAGGTACGATGAAGCGTGAACATGGCATGCTTGGTACACTTGTAGACGTAGATAAAGCTGATGGTTGGGCTGTAGGCTTCAACCTAGGCACTGTGTATGAATTAGATGAGAACAACCGTTTTGGTTTGTCTTACCGCTACAGCCCAGAAATGGAAGCAGAAGACGACAAAGGTCAGAAGATCACATTGCCTCTACCAGATATGGCTGAGTTCTCAGGTTTCCACAAAATCACCGACACTAAGTTTGCAGTTCACTACTCTATCCAATACATTGGTTGGAGCGACTTTGACCAAATTGAGTTCCGCAACCTTAAAGGTTCTCCACTTGGCTCAAGCTACGACAAGCAGTATGCATGGCAAGATGGCTGGCACTACTCAATCGGTGGTACTTACTACCTAAACAATAGCTGGACACTTCGTACTGGTTACATGTACGACACAAGTGCTCAAGATTCACTAACTTCAGTATCAGTACCTGACTCAGACCGTCAATGGTTCTCTGCAGGTTTCACATACCATATCGATAGCAAGTCTAACGTCGACTTCGGCTTTACTTACTTGATGGGTAAAGATGTGAAAGTCAATGAGTCAACACCAAATCCAAAGTACGATCCAAGCAACCCTCTAAGTCCTGCAAATATTTCATCATTGTCAGCGACAACGCATGCAGATGCTATCCTATTCGGCTTACAATACAGCCGCAGCTTCTAAGCATCACGTAGCAAGCTAATATAAACACTCTCTATATAAAAGGCTGGAATTCCAGCCTTTTTTCTTATCTATCGTTTTACATTCACCCAATTTGGGCGCACACGTGTAATCAAAATTCACGATTATGACTCACAAGTGTTCGCTGAGTTTTTTTCACACTGCCATTACAGTTAGTTAGATCTTCTGTATAGATTGAAATATATAGATAATTTACCTGAAAACACTGTTTTATTGGCTTTTCATTTTTAAAGTAATAACTCTAGACGTAAACTTTCGCCCCACGTTATAAATAACTCAGCGAACATTACAATGAAAACCAACAAGACTCTCCTATCAACAGCAGTGGCATTCGGTCTACTTAGTACTTCAGGCGTTGCAAACGCAGCAGGTTTCCAACTTGCAGAATACTCTGCGACTGGTCTAGGTCGTGCATACGCTGGTGAAGCGGCAATGGCTGATAACGCAAGTGCACAATGGCGTAACCCAGCTATGCTAACTTACCTAGAAGGCACACAAGTGTCTGTTGGCGCTATCTATGTAAACCCAAACATCGATGTTGATGGCACGTCGACTTACGTGAATGGTCCAAACGCTGCAAACTCTCATGACTTTGCACACGATGCTGTCATTCCGAACTTCTACTTTTCTCACCAATACAATGACAAATTTGCTATTGGCTTTGCCCTTGGCACTAACTACGGTATGGAAACGGACCTAGGTAAAGATTTTGCCGCAGCTAACTTTGGTAACGAAGCTAGCGTATTCTCAATGGAAGCGAACCTAAATGCAGCATACAAGCTAAACGAAAAGCTTAGTGTTGGTGGCGGTATCCGCTATGTCATGGCAGATGGCAGCTTCGGCGCAGTTATGCCACCACAGATGGGTGACAAGCTAGCAGGAACCACTCTTAAATACATGGAAGGTGACGATACGGCATGGGGCTGGCAAGTAGGCACTGCATGGCAAATCAACGCTAATAACCGTATTGGTTTTGCTTACAAATCTGAAGTAGATCTAACACTAGAAGGTTATGCAAAAGGTCTTGGTTTCAACCCAGCAGATCCAAATGCTCATAAAAATGGCTCGATGGACCTAGCTCTGCCAGCAACAGCGGAACTAGCAAGCTACCATCAGTTAAATGAACAATTAGCGATTCATGCGAGCATCAACTGGACTAATTGGAGTAGTTTTAAAGAGCTAGTAGCCGACTTCCCAGGTGAAGCATCAAATTTGATCAAAGAAGAAAACTGGGAAGATAACTACCGCTTCGCTGTAGGTACTACTTACAAACTTGACCAAAAATGGACGCTACGCTCAGGTGTTGCATACGACACTTCTGCTGTGAGTGACGAAAACCGTACAGCTACTATCCCTGAAACGGATCGTCTATGGTTAAGTATTGGTGCTGGTTACGAATGGTCTAAGAATCTAACACTAGACGCTGGCTTTACCTATATTTTTGCGAAAGATGCTTCAATGTATGAAGGTCGCACTGATGGTATGCCACCAATGAAAGATCCTGCTACATTTGGTGGAGAATTCTCTGGTGAAGTAACAGGTAACGTATGGCTAATCGGTGTTCAAGCGAACTACAAGTTCTAATCTGAACGCTATTTATCGATAAAAGAAAGTTACCGATAAAAAGAAAGGCTTGGTTTTCACCAAGCCTTTTTGTTTTTCTGTATAAAGCGATTAAAAGTCTTCTTCTAAATACTCGTCTAAGTACGCTTCTTCTTCCGCATCTACTTCATCAGTCGTACTGATTTCTGCTTTAAAGTTTTGACGTTGAATGTAAACGTCACGAGTTAATACATATGGATCAGGCGATGCTTCAAGCTGTGCTTCTTGTGGTACTAACAGAGCACGTTTTTCCATACCTTCCAGCGCCCATTTACCTAAGCCTGCCCAGAAGTTTAGGTATGAAAGTGGCAAGTACATACCATCCACAGTGTCTGTCACTTCACGCAATGTATATGGACCGTAGCCCGGTACCATAAAATATGGACCGTTACCTACACCATAGTGACCAACCACACTACTAAACTCTTTGTTGTCGTACTTGGTGATACCAGCAGCCGTTGCAACGTCAAACAGACCTAAGATACCGAATGTCGAGTTAATCCAGAAGCGGTTAAAGTGATCAACGGCTTTAGTGCCATTTCCCATAACTAGGTTATTCACCACACTCGCAGGTTCGTCTAAGTTAGCTAGGAAGTTAGCAATACCAGAGCGAATTGGCACAGGCGTGTAATCAACATACGCAAGAGACACTGGGCGAACTAAATACGGGTCAAGATAATCGTAGTTCAGTTCCCACATTGTGCGGTTGAAACTTTCCAATGGGTCATAAACATCAGAAGTTGTTTGATTAGTTTCGTTTTCTTCTGTTACCGCTTCCTCGGGTGCAGTTGAACAGCCAACCAGTCCAACAGCGAACAGCAACAAGAAGATGGATTTACCCTTGTTATACATTCTACGTTCCATAACGACGATTAATACCCCTAAATGACCTGTGTTTTACGTACGTTTAGTACTTTGGAAAAAGTCATTTGGGTATATAAGTAAAGGCCAGCATGTGCTGGCCTTTATTATTCTACTCGATAGTTGGTAGTCATACCACAAAACCGTCCTAACAATCCTTAAGTGTCAATTATTAGAGACGTTCATGAATTATTGATACTGTTTATCGATCATCACTTCTACTAGCTGACCAAAATCAACGACTTGGCTTTCACCATGCCAATCTTGGTCACGAGTTGCAACGTTACCATCCGAGTCAACACGAACGCGAACCATCAACTTATCTAAAGAAGATAGCTTCTGACCGTCCATCATCGCATTACCATCATCCAGTACGACTGTACGAGGGAACGTACCTAATGGGTAGCGAGCTGCCGCGACAGGCATCGGAGAACCATCTGCGCGATGTACTGACACAATCAATACCGCATTTGGATCAAGTTGAGCTTCTGGAGCTACGTTAATAGTCACTGCCACACTCTTGTCTGGAGAAACCGCTTCACCCATTTGCTTACGTGCACTTTCGATACTGCGACCTAGCATTTCATAGCGGCTGTCTTCAGGACCGATCATTTGCTGCATGATACCCCAATACTTAATCGCTGCTGGGAAATCTTGGCGCTCAAATGCATCAAACGCAAGTAGAGAGAAGACACGTAGGTCAACGTAATCTTGTTGCATCAGTTTACCAAGCAGAGAACGAGCCGTTGCTTGATCCATCTCGTCTTGGGAAAGCATCAGAGCTTGTGCGTAACCAAGTTGAACATCTGGATCTTTTGGTTCTAGCTTGTACGCTTTTTCCATTGCATCAATGGAAGTCGTCACATCTCGGTTCGCCAAAGCAATACGACCTAATAACAACCAACCGGTTGAGTCTTCAGGTTGGTAATGCAGGCGTGTGCGCAGAGCCAAAGAGAGATCAGCCATTTCATCATCACTGAGTGGCTCAGATGCTGCAGACATTAGCTTTTTAGAAAGTTCAGGAAGGTTATCGTTTACTTCCTGCCACTTCACAACGTCTTGAGATGCGCCAAACTTGTAGTAAAGACCGTAGCTCAATACCACTGTCAATATCACTGATGGGATCAAAACAGCAATCGGAGAAACATGTGTTTCCTTTTGCTTTTTATCACCAGGGATATCGTCCAGAAGAGATTGCTTCAGATCGGAAATCAAATCATCTTGGCTCTCGACTAGACCTTCGTCTGTTTCTTCAGCAAGCTCAGATAGGCGGTCTTTATAGAACGCTTTGTTAAGCTCATCACGTAACACTTCATCGTTGTTGGCTTTTTGCTTAAGCAGCGGCAGAGCAACTAAGACACAAGCTATCAGCGTAAGAACAACGGTAGAAACCCAAAATAGTGTCATTACTTCTTATCTCCGTTGTTCTCTTCATCAAGCAATGATTTGAGACGCGCTTCTTTTTCTTCGTCCCATTGTTCGTTACTTGCTTGAACTGCTTTTGCTTTTGATTTACGGCTACGCAGCACGATTAAACCAAAGCCACCTAATACCACTGCTAGTGGACCTAGCCACAGAATTGCAGTCGCAAAAGTAAACGGAGGATTGTACGTTACGAAGTTGCCGTAACGAGCAATCATGTAGTCCACGATCTCATCTTTCGACTTACCTTCTTTGGTCATTTCGTACACCTTATGGCGTAAGTCTTGAGCCAATTCTGCATTCGAATCAGAGATGGTGTTGTTCTGACATTTAGGACAACGAAGAGTATGACCAAGCTCTTTGAACTGCTGTTCTTGTTCTAGATTGTCAAACTCATACACTTCAATCGCTGCATGAGCAGCAAGAGAAAATGTCATCGCAGCAAAAGCCGCTAAGAAAAACTTTCTCATTGCTTCGCCTCCTCAACCAACTTGGTGTACAGCGGCTCCAACGTTTCCGCCCAGTTGCGAGGGTTTACATCACCAACATGACGGTAACGGATCACACCGTTTGCATCGATGATAAATGTCTCTGGTGCACCGTACACACCAAGGTCTAGACCTAGCATGCCGCTACCATCAAACAAGCTGATCAGGTATGGGTTACCCAAATCGTTCAGCCAACCTACCGCTTTATTGCGATCATCTTTGTAGTTCATGCCGATGATCTTCACACCTTTCCCTGCAAGCTCATTGAGGTACTTATGTTCAGCGTAACAAGTCGGACACCAAGTCGCCCAAACGTTAAGCAACAGTGGTTCGCCTTTAAAGATCGACTGATCGTACTGTTTACCAGGTTCAGCTAAATCCTCTAGATGGAACTCAGGTACTGGCTTACCAACCAGTACTGACTCAAGTTTTGTTGGATCGTCACCCTCTTGGTTTCGAACCAACTGAGTTGCGAAGATACCCGCCAATACCATGAAAGCTACCAACGGGATAAATAAGACTTTCTTATTCATTTATTTTGCCTCCTGCTCCGCTAGCTTTGACTTATCGCCTTTCTTAGCCGTTTTGCGGAAGCGGTAACGTCTATCAGAGATAGCAAGAGCACCACCCAAAGACATGATCAATGAACCAGCCCAGATCCAACGAACGAATGGTTTGTAGTAAATACGAACCGCCCAAGAACGGTTATCTTCTAGACGCTCACCCATCGCAATATATAGGTCGCGAGTGATACCGCGGTCGATTGCCGCTTCAGTCATCATCGACTTCGCCGTACGGTAGAAACGTTTTTCAGCGTGCAACGTGTTCACATACTTACCATCATTCGTGATTTCAAAGTCCGCGATGTAACCATCGTAGTTTGGACCATCTTTGTCACGTAGACCTGAGAAGTAGAAATCATAGCCGTAAATCTTGAAGTGCTCACCCGGAGCCAAACGCACGTCACGTTCGATACTGTAGTTTTGCACCATCGTAATACCAATCACAGTAACGGCTAGACCAATGTGACCAAGCATCATTGCCCAGTGGCTACGTTGAAGTTTACGAACACCTTCGCCGAAGCTGTGACGGTGAGTAGCACGCTCGTACAGTTCAAAGCCATGCATTGCAATGATCCAGATTGCCATTACCCAACCGATGTAAGCCATCGCTGAGAAGAAATCGGCGAACAGGAATACACACACAGCACCTAGTGCGAAAGCAAGCACACCAGAAACAATCATTGGCTTAATAAGCTTAGATAGATTGTCGCGCTTCCAACGAATCATAGGACCAATACCTAGTAGGAAGGCGAACGGCATCATCAACCACGCAAACAGCATGTCGAAGAATGGTGCACCGATAGATACTGAACCAAGACCAATTTGTTTGTGAACCAACGGCAACAAGGTACCAACCAATACTACGACTAGCGCAGCAATCAGAAGCACGTTGTTAGCAAGTAGCGCGTTCTCACGCGACACCAAATCGAAATTACCACGTACGCGAACCGCTGCCCCTTTCACTGCGAATAGCAGGAGTGAGCCGCCGATAACAAAGACTAGGAAACCTAGGATAAACATACCGCGTGATGGATCAGACGCGAACGCGTGTACCGATACCAAAATACCGGAACGCACTAAGAAGGTACCTAACAAACTCAAAGAGAACGCAGAGATAGCAAGAAGTACCGTCCACGCTTTAAATGTACCGCGTTTTTCGGTTACCGCTAGAGAGTGCATCAGCGCTGTACCCGCTAGCCAAGGCATGAATGATGCGTTTTCTACTGGATCCCAGAACCACCAGCCACCCCAGCCAAGTTCGTAATATGCCCACCAAGAACCTAGTGCGATACCTAGTGTTAGGAATACCCAAGCTGCCGTAGTCCAAGGACGAGACCAACGAGCCCAAGCCGTATCAAGACGACCAGTCATCAAAGACGCAATCGCGAACGAGAAGGCAACCGAGAAGCCTACGTACCCCATGTAAAGCATAGGTGGGTGAACAATCAAACCCGGGTCTTGAAGAAGCGGGTTCAAGTCACGACCATCTACCGGGAAGAACGGCAAAGTGCGTAGGAACGGGTTCGAAGTCAGGATGATAAATAGTAGGAAGCCCACTGAGATCATGCCCATTACCGCAAGTACACGCGCAACGGATTCTTGTGGCATACCACGGCTGAAAGTAGCGACCGCGACTGTCCACGCAGCTTGGATAAGTACCCAAAGCAGTAGTGAGCCTTCGTGCGCGCCCCAAACAGCCGTTAAGCGGTAGTACCAAGGCAGTTGGCTATTTGAGTTACTTGCAACGTATTGGAGCGTAAAGTCGTTGGTGTAGAATCCCCAACATAAAATCGCAAATGAGAAAAACAGCATGACGAACATCGACCATGAAAGTGGTCGTGCTGTGTTCATCAGCATAGTGTTGTTATTTGATGCGCCCCATAACGGCAATATGCTTAGCAACAATGCCATTGCTAGCGAAAGTATGAGGGCAAAGTGACCGATTTCAGCAATCATTGGCCGCTTCCTTGTTTCTGTTCTGATGTGTACTGCAGAGGCTCGTGAGTCTTCTTCATTGCTTCTGCAATTTCAGGTGGCATGTACTCTTCATCGTGTTTTGCCAACACTTCAAAAGCTTTTACGGTTGTTGCGTCTTCAAGAACACCTTGAGCAACAATACCCTGACCTTCGCGGAACAAATCAGGAAGAATACCTTCGTACACGATCGTCACTTTAGGGCCCACGTCGTGCAGATCAAAGCTCACTTTTAGTGACTCTGGGTCACGGCGAACTGAGCCTACAACCACCATGCCGCCGATACGCAAACGCTGACCAACTTCTGGTTTAGTACCGTCAGGTTTACCATTTACCAATTCCGTCGGCGTGTAGAATAGATCCATATTTTGGTTCAACGCATAAAGCATCAAACCAATGGTTGCACTAATACCGATAAAGATCGCCAGAACGATGCCTAGCCTCTTTTTACGTCTCGGGTTCATAACGTGTTCTCCATATTCTTCGCCGCGTCGACTCGCGCTTGACGATCAATTTTCGCTTTCACTTCTTTTAACAACGCATCCCCACGGCGGATACTCGAAATTAAAAGAATGATCATAGATAAGAAAGTAATACCAAACGCGCTCCATACGTAACCTGCGTAGCCACCCATGGCAAAGAGTTCGCTCAGAGATTCAAAATGCATATTCAATTACCTCACTGAGTTTTTTCAGCCGCGAGTTTTTGCACCCAAGGGCGATGACTCTCTTTGCTGATAATTTCGTTACGGAAGCGCACCATCGTTACCGCGCCAAAGAAGAACGCAAAACCAAAAATGTTTAGCAGCAACGGCCAAAGCATATTGGATGAGATGGATGGTTTTTCAAATTTAGTGATTGTCGCGCCTTGGTGAAGCGTATTCCACCACTCAACAGAGAAGTGGATAATCGGTAGGTTGACCACACCAACGATTGCCAAAATACCCGCCGCTTTTGCCGCTGTCTTTTGATCGTCAAACGCGTGGTAAAGTGCAATAACACCAAGGTATAAGAATAGAAGAATAAGTTCAGAGGTTAGACGAGCATCCCATACCCACCAAGTGCCCCACATAGGTTTCCCCCAAACGGCACCCGTTAACAGAGCAATAAAGGTGAATACCGCACCAATAGGCGCCATGGCCAGTGCTGCCATGTCAGATAGACGTACTTGCCAAACCAAGCCGATAAATGCAGCTATAGCCATCGACATGTACACGCCCATAGACCAAATAGCCGAAGGTACGTGGATGTAAATGATTCGGAAACTATCGCCTTGCTGGTAATCCGAAGGTGCAAATGCGAGCCCCCAGACGGTACCAACCGATAGGCATACGAGGGCCAATACAGAAAACCAAGGAAGAAACTTACCGCTCAGGTGATAAGCTGCTTCTGGCTTGGCATAAGGATGTAGCCATTTCCACATGTTAAGTTCTCACTCTTACTTCAGGGACACTGTCCAGAGGGTCGAGACCGTAGCAGTGCTTTAATAATAATTCTTTGATCAAACGTCGCTAAACGCGCACTTTACTGAGTTAGTTAACACTAACTCTCAATGCTGCGCTGATGGCGAATGGTGTGAGAGTGACAGCCCCCATCAACATTGCGCCTAAAATCGCTAATTGCCCGTTATACGCCATACCCAGTGCTGCGGCATCAATCGCGGACGTAGCGAAAATTAAAATTGGGATGTAAAGCGGGAGAATTAGCAAACTTAAAAGAACGCCGCCTTTTTGTAACCCAACAGTCAATGCTACACCAATAGCACCGATAAAACTCAACGTCGGTGTACCGATGACCAATGTCAGTACAACAGACAGCCAAGTATTAAAATCAAGAGATAATAGAATCGCCAACAATGGACTGATTAAGATCAGAGGTAATCCCGTTAACAACCAGTGAGCTATGACCTTGGAAATCACAACAAGTTGCAGTGGGATCGGCATTAGCATCATTTGCTCAAGCGCACCATCTTGATAATCATCACGGAATAGACGTTCTAATGATAATAAGGCGGATAGCAACGCAGCAACCCAAACAATGCCTGCTGCAATACGTGCTAACAAATTAGGCTCTGGACCGATGCTAAGAGGGAAAAGTGTGATAACAATGATGAAAAACCACAAAGGGTTCAAGATGTCTGCTTGACGGCGAAATGCAATCAAAAGCTCGCGGCGGATAATGGTCGACATTGCCGAAATCATATTAGTCACCCAGTTTTATTTTTCTAAGTTTCGGGCTGTCTGCAAACATATCTTGGTGTGTCGTTAAAATCACAATGCCACCATTGTCTGCATGATTTGCAAACAACGATTCAAGCACCTTCACACCTTGCTTATCGATTGCAGTTAACGGTTCGTCCAAAATCCATAAAATTTGATTACTTAGCCACAGTCTTGCCAATGCAACGCGACGCTGCTGTCCTGCAGAAAGTTGTGCTACAGGCACATCTTCTCTGCCTGCAAGACCCACTTGGGTTAAAGCAGCAAAGATTTCTTCATCTGAGGAACGATTATTATGGATAGATTGGTAAAAGCGTAGGTTTTCAAACGCAGTAAGTTCGCGTTTAACGCCAGTTTGATGCCCTAGGAACAAAAGGTCCTGATGGAAAACATCACGATACTTTTCAACCTCTTCGCCTTTCCATTTGATGATGCCTTCTTCTCTGTCCCCTAACCCTGTCACAATACGCAGCAATGTGGTTTTGCCTGTACCGTTACGTCCTTCAATCTGGACCAACTCTCCAGGTTTAATTTCGAATTGCAGGTTTTCAAACAGGACCCTGTCATCACGGATCGCAGTTAGGTTAGAGACTTCTAACATAGGGCTTCAACTAAAAAATGAACGAGTCGCTATATTAGCACAGCTTAGTTGTGACAAAACAGGATAAGAAAGCGATGATGTATGTAAGTTCGTGAGTTTTTGTTAACTTATAGTCACATTTTAATAAAAATAACCATAAGTGATTATAAGTTTTTATTTTAAAAATAAAAAAAGAAGCCGAGGCTTCTTTTTTCATTCTTTATCGACGTCGTCCACGAGGTGGGTATGTCGGATCATCTGATGGTTGACCGCTAAGTGGAGGGATCTTCTCTTGACCTGCCAGTTTTTTCTGCAGAGAAAGCATCAATTCTGCTTCTGCTTTTGGCAATTCACACTCTTCAATCAACTCATTGATGTCAGCGCCAAGTTGAACCATTTTAGAAGCACGGCTGTACAAACGACCATCTGTATCTGCGTGCTCAAGTTCACGAATGCGCTCATTAAGATGTTGAATCACATCTTGTTGCTCAGTGACCTTTTGACCTAAACCAACGACCACTGAACGCACTTCCAACAATTGCTTGTTTAGCTTTTGCACTTCTTTTTCTGCGTGACGTGCTTGCGCACGCTGCTGGTCCATTTGCTTTTGCAGACCCGCACGAACGCGAATTTGCAACAAAAGCAAAATCAAGAAGGCAAATGCTAGACCGCCCACTAAGAGCGGTAAAGATAGGAAGGTTTCGTCAGCCATGATTCATCAGCCAATTATAGGTGAGCCATCTCATCCCATTCGTCATCAGTTAGCAGCTTGTTCAGATCAACAAGAATAAGTAGCTTGCCATCACGGTTGCTTACACCCTGGATGAATTTCGCGCTTTCGTCCGTACCTACAGAAGGCGTAGTGTCGATCTCAGAAGAACGTAGGTAAACAACTTCAGCGACGCTATCTACTAAGATACCGATAACTTGACGCTCAGACTCAATCACGATGATGCGAGTGTTGTCAGTAACTTCACCTTCCATCAAACCAAAACGTGAACGTGTATCGATAACCGTTACGACATTACCACGTAGGTTGATAATACCCAGTACGTAATCTGGCGCACCTGGAACCGGAGCGATTTCTGTGTAGCGAAGAACTTCGCGAACTTGCATTACATTAATGCCGTACGTTTCTTCTTCTAGTTGGAACGTCACCCACTGAAGAACTTCGTCGTTCGATGTATCTTTCTTCACTTCTACTTCAAAAGCTTGAGACATAGTTAATCCTCGTAATTGTCGTTCCCGACCAAAAATCTAATTCAGTGATTTTACATCTAAACCAGCGTTTAGCATGTCTATAAGTGCTTGGACATGAATTAAAGCACACATTTTTTCTTTCACCATGCCCGCTAGCCAAGGGCGCTTACCTGCTTGTTCACGCCAACGGACTTTGTCGATATTGAGAGTCTCAGTACCCATTAATTGGTTACTTGCCAACCCCCACATGCTTTCACCAAGCATAACGACGTATTGGTAGTTATCTTTGTACTCTTCGTCATGAAGCTTATCAGCCATCACCCACCTCGCAGTGTCGACAACATCAAATTGTTGCTCACGACTGGTTTGCAAACCTAGGTACCATGCAGGACGACCAATCAAATGGTTCAGTTCCGTAATTTGATGGATACCACCGAGCTCATCAAGTGGAACGGCAAATGTCACACCATTAACATCAAAGTACAGCACCTGAAAATCTTCGCTACGTTGCGTGCTTTCCCAAGTGTTTGGCAACAGTGAGCCTGTTTCCGTTTCCAGTTCGGCTTCTGTCTCAATGTGCTGTTCGACTTCCACATCGGCTTCAACGTCAACTTCAGGCTCAAACGCTTCAGTTTCAGGTTGAGTCCAAACTGGTTCTGGCTGCTCGGTCTCAACAGCAGGAATCAATTCTTCTTCGATATCCCACTCTTGAATTTCATCCACGGCAACTGCCGCAGCTTCGATTTCAATTTCTGGTTCGATTGATTTAGCTTCGGCTGCGATATCAATCGTGTTTTGATCCAAAATGTCATCGATATCCAACTCTGCCACTACATTGGTGGATTCCAGCTGGCTTAACAATCGTTGAACGTCTTCCAAATTAGGCGCTTCTAACTCAGGTGAGTAAGTATCGCTGTATTGGTACGACTCTGGTTCCGCGTATTGTATTTGTAATTTTGGCTCTGGCTCTGGCTCTGGCTCTGGCTCTGGCTCTGGCTCTGGCTCTGGCTCTGCAGATGATAGTTCTTGAACGAGTAAGTCAAGCTCTTCTTCTTGCTCAATGACCTCGACCTCTTCGCCAAGCAATGCGCTGAAGTAATCATCGAGCGCCTGTTCACTGGAAAGTACGTCGTTATTGCTCATCGAACGCCAACCTCTCCAAGTAAATCAGCAGTTGCTTGTAAGCAAACACACCACGACTACCAGAAGCAAAGTGTGATGCTGGTAAATGCTTTAAGCTTGCATCACGGAATTTCGTGTCAATCGGCACCGCAGAAGTCCATACCTGATTCGGATAATCTTTCTTAAGCTGAGTCAGTGTCTGCAACGAAGCTCTTGTGCGCTTATCGTACATGGTTGGTACGATCGTCACTTTAAAGCCACCTGGACGAGACTTCTGCATAATGGTCAAAGTGCGCATCATACGCTCAAGACCTTTCATCGCTAAGAACTCAGTTTGAACAGGGATAAGGATACGATCACTGGCTGCTAGCGCATTGACCATCATTACGCCAAGAATTGGCGGGCAGTCGATCAACACATAGTCATAATCTTCTGCTACGGCTTGAAGCGCTCGTTTTAAGATCAAGCCCATGCCGCTGCGGTTTCCCATCACGCGGTCAAGCGTTGCAAGTGACATATGTGCCGGGATGATGTCCATTCCTTCAAGTTCTGTCTCGACGATTAACGGCTTTACTGTCTCACGTGAAAACGTCTTCAATTGGAACAAATCAAACAAGCTCGACGTTACTGCATCCGGATCATAACCAAGGTAAGTCGTCAGTGACGCATGAGGGTCTGTATCAACCATCAATACACGATGACCTTTTTGGCTCAATAGCCCAGCCAACGTCACAGTTGATGTCGTTTTCCCTACCCCACCTTTTTGGTTAGCAACACTCCAAACGATCATGATCTTTCCTACGCTAAGCCCACTTCTACCAACATGCGTTCCGCAATGCGGTCGAGAGGTAAATCTTCTGTAGAGATGCCCGCTTTCGCAACCGCTTGTGGCATACCGTAAACCACACAACTATCTTCATCTTGAGCCCAAATTGTTGAGCCTGCTGATTTCAACATGCGTGCGCCTTCACGACCGTCAGCCCCCATACCTGTCAGTACCATCGACAATACTTTGTCACCGTATACTTTTGCAGCAGAGCCAAACGTAACATCCACACAAGGTTTGTAGTTCATGCGGTCGCCGCCATCGATAATGCGCAGACGAGCAGCACCTGCACGACCGTCGATCATCATTTGCTTACCGCCTGGCGCCAAATAGGCAACGCCAGCTTGCAATACATCACCATCTTGAGCTTCTTTTACTTGGATCTTACAAAGCGTATTTAAACGACTTGCAAAAGCAGCAGTAAAAGTAGCTGGCATATGTTGGATCAGCACAATTGGATGCGGATAGTTTACGGGTAAACGAGTCAGAATTTTTTGCAGAGCAACAGGACCACCAGTGGAAGTACCGATAGCTGTTAACTGATATTTCTTACCTGAAGCGCGGTATTTTGCTGCCACAGGGCGACTTGCAGTTGCTGCGACAGGCGCAGTATTGCGTGATGCTAATGGGCGAGTTGTTGAGCTCGGTGCAGTCGCAGCAGGTTTCGCCATTGGGCGACGCATAAATGCGCGCTTAGAAGCAATTTGAATGACACGTTGTTGGAGTAGCGATACCGCTTCATCACGGTTACGAGCAATATCTTCAAATTTCTTCGGTAAGAAGTCCAATGCACCAGCGTCTAGTGCGTCAAGCGTAGCCTTCGCCCCATCATGAGTCAGGGACGAAAACATTAGGATTGGCGTAGGAGACGTAGCCATAATTTCACGCACGGCAGTAATACCGTCCATGACTGGCATTTCAATATCCATAGTGATGACGTCAGGTTTTAGAGTTTTGGCTTTCTCAACCGCTTCTCTGCCATTAACCGCAACGTCTATCACTTCTAGGCGCGATTCTGAGTTGATGATTTCGCTAACGCGACGACGGAAAAAACTCGAATCATCAACGACTAGTACTTTAATCGCCATCTTATTCCTTTTTTCAACTCCAGCTTCGCTTAAATGCGCGAAGCTGCAGCGTATTGCTTAAGTAGATCTGGCACATCAAGAATCAATGCGATGTGACCGTCACTGGTAATCGTTGCACCTGCCATACCTGGCGTGCCTTGCAATAGGTTATCCAGTGGTTTGATAACCACTTCTTCTTGACCGATCAATGTATCCACCACAAAGCCGACACGTTGGCTACCAATTTGAACGATAACAACATGACCATGACCAATGCGCTCTTCTACACGTGGCGACTTAGAAGCTAACCAGTTTTGTAGGTAGAACAGTGGGATAGACTTATCACGTACGATAATGGTTAGTTGACCATCAACAACGTTGGTACGGCTAAGATCTAAGTGGAAGATTTCATTAACCGATGCAAGAGGCAGTGCGAACGGATGACCGCCAACACCAACCATTAGTGTTGGTAGGATCGCAAGCGTCAGTGGTACTTTGATGGTGATCTTAGTGCCTTTACCCAACTCTGAATCGATATCGATAGAACCGTTCAAGGTGTTGATCGCCGTCTTAACCACGTCCATACCTACACCACGACCAGAGATATCAGAAATCTTCTCTTTGCTCGAGAAGCCTGGTGCAAAAATGAGGTTGAAACACTCTTTATCCGATAAGCGTGCTGCTGCGTCTTCGTCCATCATGCCGCGTTTTACTGCGATACCACGGAGTTTATTTGGATCCATACCGCCGCCATCGTCAACGATAGCCAGTTCTATATGGTCACCTTCTTGCGATGCAGACAGAATCACTTTACCAGTACGAGATTTACCCGCTTTCGCGCGGTCGTCTGGCATTTCGATACCATGGTCAACCGAGTTACGCACCAAGTGGATCAATGGATCTGCAAGTGCTTCTACTAGGTTTTTATCAAGATCGGTTTCTTCACCGCGCATTTCAAGCACGATGTCTTTATTTAGGTTACGCGCCAAGTCACGAACAACGCGTGGGAAGCGACCAAACACTTTCTTGATTGGCTGCATACGCGTTTTCATTACCGCACCTTGAAGGTCTGCGGTAACAACATCTAGGTTTGCTACTGCTTTCGACATTTCTTCGTCGTTGCTATTTAAACCAAGACTTAGTAGACGGTTACGCACCAATACAAGCTCACCCACCATGTTCATGATGGTGTCTAGAGTTGAAGTATCAACACGCACTGTGGCTTCTGCTTGTGGTTTCTTAACCGCAGGCGCTGCTGCTTTTGCTTCTTCTTTTACTGCAACCGGTTTTGCTTCTGGCTTAGGTGCCGGAGCTGGCGCTGGAGAAGGCGCAGCCGCTACTGGAGCAGGCTGAGGTGCTGGAGCTGGAGCTGCTTTTGGCGCTTCAGGCGTAATATTTTCTGATGCTGGTTTAGTCGCAAAATCTAACTCTTCGATAGATGGACCTTTACCCGAACCATGTAATTCGTCGAGAAGTTTTTCAAACTCTTCATCGGTCATCAGATCGCCGTCAGTTGATGCTGACGCAGTAGGAGCAGCAGGCTCTGGCGCTTTAGGCGTTTCTACTGGTGCCACTTCTGATGCCGATGGGCTCTTACCTACGCCATGCAGCTCGTCAAGAAGACGTTCAAATTCATCATCAGTGATATCACCACTGTCTAATGAAGGTGCACTTACTGGCGTTGGAGCCACTGGTGCTGCTGGCGCAGATGCACCCGGAGCAGAACCTTTACCGTGTAACTCATCCAGCAGTTTCTCAAACTCGTCTTGAGTGATTTCATCAACAGAACCCACGCTAGAAGGTGCTGCTTCTACTGGCGCTGCTGGTTGTTCGATAACTGGCTCTGGAATAACTGGTTCTGGCTCAGCAACTGGCACTTCAACCGCCGCAACGACTTCGTCTTCAGACTCAGGTTTGCATAAACGATGAAGTTCTTCCAACAGTGCAGGATCGGCTGCATCCAGTGGTTCACGGTCTTGAACCGCTTGGAATTGATGGTTAACCGTATCAAGCGCTTTTAGCATGGTGTCCATCAAACTTGGCGTGACTGAACGCTGACCGTTTCGCAATACGTCGAACACGTTCTCAGCACCGTGACAAGTGTCAACCAGCTCTGCCAATGATAGGAAGCCTGCACCACCTTTTACAGTGTGAAAGCCGCGGAAAATCGCGTTTAGGAGATCTTTGTCTTCTGGATTATTTTCCAGTTCAACCAACTGCTCAGACAGCAGCTCAAGAATTTCCCCAGCCTCAATTAGAAAGTCCTGAAGAATATCTTCGTCTAAATCGTAGCTCATACGTTACCTTTAAAATCCAAGACTGGACAACAAGTCGTCGACTTCGTCCTGCGATGAAACCGCATCTTCCCTGAGTTCAGGGTGAAGAATCGGGCCTTCTGCTTCGCTTGATTGTTTAATCTTTTTATCTGACGGTTCTGGCAAAACTTGAGTCTGTTCTTCTGGTTTATTTCCAGAAAACACGGTCAAGATCTCAACCAGGCGATCTTCCACTTCATTGACAAGCGTGATCACGCGGCGAATGATTTGACCCGTTAAGTCTTGGAAGTCTTGTGCCATAAGAATTTCGGTCAGCTGACCGCGCAATTCAGTGCTATCGCCTTCGACTTGAACTAACAGCCCATCGATACGGTGGCAAAGTGCTTTGAAATCGCTTAATTCGATGCGTCCGTGCATGAGTTCGTTCCACTGAGGGCGAACTTGTTGAAGGCACTCATGCAGGTTGTCGGCGATAGGTAAGCAGCAATCAACCGCATCCATCGTTTTATTCGCTGCCAACTCAGTTTTATCAATCACGTATTGCAGACGGTCCCTTGCGTCCGGGATTTCCGCTTTCGCAATTTCTGTCATGCGTTGATCGATGTTGAAGTGCTTAAGTGAATCATGAAGGTCGCGGGTTAATGTTCCGATTTCTTTTAGCATCGGATTCCCATCGCTTTCATATATCGAGGCAACAAGCTCATTGGCTTGGTCCTGTTCCCCGTTTTCTAGCATCTGAACGAGCGACTTCGCCTGCTCTAGTGAGATCATCCTGAATAGACCCTTTTTTACGTTTAGTTCTTTCTTATCGCTTTTTAAACGTCAAGCGAGCCACCCTTTAGTAGTAGGTATTAGAAGTGATGACTCGATTAACAAAGAGAAAGAGAGAGTTATAAACGTTCGAAAATTTTATCTAATTTTTCTTTAAGCGTTGCAGCTGTAAATGGCTTAACGATGTAGCCGTTAACGCCTGCTTGCGCTGCTTCGATGATCTGCTCACGCTTTGCTTCCGCTGTGATCATTAGCACAGGCAAGTGCTTCAGTTCAGCGTCAGCACGGATGTGTTTCAGCAAGTCGATGCCTTGCATACCTGGCATGTTCCAGTCGGTTACAACAAAGTCGAAGTCACCTTTTTTCAGCATAGGTAATGCAGTTAAACCATCGTCCGCTTCTTGAGTGTTATTGAAACCCAAGTCACGAAGCAGGTTTTTAACAATACGGCGCATTGTTGAGAAATCATCAACAATAAGGATCTTCATGTTTTTATTCAAAATTGCCTCCACTGAATCGTAAAATCAGTGTGTTTAGTCATTTTGTGTCCACGCACTGAGCTTGGTGCGTAAACGTTGCATCGCTTGACTCAGTATTTGGCTTACGCGAGATTCGCTCACACCCAACACATCGCCAATCTCTTTCAAATTGAGTTCTTCGTCATAATAAAGCGAAAGTACTAAAGCTTCACGCTCTGGAAGCTGTTTTATTGATTCAACCAGTGCTTTTCTGAACGATTCATCAGCTACGCCCTTAAACGGGTTGCTGTCATCGGTCTCATCAGCCGGTGAAATCACATCATCAGAGACGCCTAAATCTTCAATTCCCACTAATTTTGAACAGTTTATATCGGTGAGAGCACTATGATATTGGTCTAGTGTCATACCAAGATGCGCTGCTACTTCAGCATCAGATGGGTCGCGATTTAGTACACCTTCCAGCTCTGCGATCGCTTGGTTAATTTCGCGATTGTTCTTATGAACAGAACGAGGTACCCAGTCGCCTTTGCGAATGTCATCTAACATTGCACCGCGAATACGGATACCCGCATACGTTTCAAAGCTCGCACCTTTAGAACCATCATAATTCTGCTGAGCTTCGATAAGACCGATCATGCCGGCCTGAATTAAATCCTCTACCTGAACACTCGGCGGTAAACGGCCTAACAGGTGGTGAGCAATACGCTTAACCAACACCGAGTAACGTTCAATGAACGCCTGCTGGCTATTAAATTTGCCATGTTGGTTATAGGTAATCGCTTTATTCACCAAAAGGGTCCTCTGCGAATTCAGTACGATTTAGCAACCTTTCCACAAAAAACTCTAGGTGTCCACTTGGTGTTTTAGGTAGTGGCCACGTTAGTGCTTTGTTCGCTAATGAGCTGATCGCTAAAGCCGCAGGAGAACGTGGGAATGCGTCCACAACGATCTTCTGTCTTTTCACGGCTTGACGTACTTTGTCATCCAATGGAATACATGCTACGAGTTCAAGGCTGACATTCAAGAAGCGCTCTGTGACTAGAGTCAACTTTGCGAATAATTCTCTGCCTTCACGGTAGCTTCTGACCATATTTGCAACAACTTTGAAGCGCTGAACCTGGTGTTCTTTACTCAACAGCTTGATTAATGCATATGCATCAGTGATTGAAGTTGGCTCATCGCAAACCACAACCACAACATCTTGAGCTGCTCGTGAAAAGCTAATCACCATGTCAGAAATGCCCGCAGCTGTATCAATCAACAGTACGTCCATTTCCTCTTCAAGACTACCAAATGCACGGATGAGTCCAGCATGTTGAGCGTGAGACAGCTCAGTCATGCTTTGTGTGCCAGAAGTTGCAGGGACTATCTTTATACCATAAGGGCCTTCAACAATCGCATCTTTTAGCTCACATTCACCCGCAAGGACATGCCCTAGGTTACGTTTTGAACGAATTCCGAGCATAACGTCCACATTAGCTAGACCTAAATCTGCGTCGAGAACCATCACTTTTTTGCCTTGGCGTGCCATGCAGATCGCCAGACCCAGTGTTACGTTTGATTTACCCACACCACCTTTGCCGCCAGTAACAGCGATTACTTTAGTCAATGATGGTTGTGTTAAGCGACGGAGGCCGCTTGCTTGATCGTGTATCATATTCTCAGTCATAGTAGTCCGCCGCCCTAGAGTCCTTCGTTATCACTATTCCAAAAGTGAGGTTCGTTCTCTGTCGACTTCTCTAACAGTTCATTTGCTTTCGCAATCATGTATTTTGGTTGTGCTATCACAATGTCTTCTGGTACGCGCTGACCGTTGGCAATGTATGCCACTGGCATCGCGTTCTGAATCACCACGCTGATGAATTCGCCTAGACTTAACGACTCGTCAAGCTTAGTCAAAATACAACCCGACAGCGGAATGCGTCGGAAGTGATCCAGAGTTTCCTGCAGAACTCGACGTTGTGCAGTAGCTGGCAAAACAAGGTAGCTGTGAATCACTTCTCCGCTTTCTTGCATTAAGGTATCGAGCTGCTCAGAGAGTCTTACGTCTCGTTGCCCCATCCCTGCCGTATCGACCAAAATCAGTCTTCTGTTTCGTAGCTGATATATAACATCGGCTAACTCGTTAGAATCTTTAGCAACTCTTACAGGACAACCCATAATTCTTCCATAAATTGAGAGCTGCTCATGTGCACCTATACGATATGTGTCCGTTGTCACAAGGGCAACATTATCGGCACCAAACTCCATTGCCGCACGTGCCGCTAACTTAGCCACCGTAGTCGTTTTACCCACTCCAGTTGGACCAAGTAATGCGACGACACCGCCACGCTTCAGAATGTCTTGTTTCGGAATGTTGATCTGATCCGCCACAAGAGACAGCAGTGCTTTCCACGCTCGCGCTGGTTTCGTATCTTCTGGAATGTAGCAAGCCATTTGGTCGGCAAGTTCAGGTGAAACACCCATACGCTCCAAACGCTTAATCAGCATTGCTCTTAATGGCTCGCGGCGTTCGACCTCTTGCCACATCAAACCCGACACTTGATGTTCCAACAAACGACGAATCGACGTCATCTCTTCACGCATGTTCTCTAGCTCATCGGCAGAGTCATCGCGTTCATCCGATGGACGGCGACGGTCATAGCGCGTTGGATCCAACTTAGGAGTTGGGCGGTCAAATCGGTTGTCTTGCGCAATCAGTTTCGCCAGTGGCGAGTCTGGTTGGTAAGGCGCAGGTTTCTCTTGGTTATAGCTTTCACGGTGCTTATTTTGGCGCTGCAGCAATGCGGACAAAGAATCTTCATTCTCTGCGACATGGTCATCTGACTCGGCTGCACCGCTGCTGTATTGCTTGAGCATGTTCGCGAAACGTTGCGTCATTGAGCCTGATTTATCTTTGTTCGCGTTTAGGCTAATTCTGTCATCATCTAAACGGCGATCTTGGAAACGCTCTGAAGCAGATGACGGCATTTGACGTTGTTCGCTATAACGATTTGATTGAGCTGCGCCACGGTTAGGAAGCGATTGCGCTTGTGAGGTTGGTGCTGCGTTAGACTCACCGTCAATCGCTGCAACGATCTCTACACCGCCCGCCACTTTCTTGTTCGACATGATCACCGCTTCTGCGCCAAGTTCTTCTTTCACTTGGAGCAACGCAGTTCGCATGTCTTTGGCAAAAAATCGTTTAATTTTCAAACTATGAATCCATTAATGATGCGAAGGGCTTAGTTGCCCACCGCTTGCACAATTCTGATCTGTTTCTCGTCCGGTATTTCTTGGTAAGACAGTACGCGGAGGTTAGGTATTGTGTTCTTAACGAACTTAGCCAGTGTTGAACGCAATACACCAGATGTCAGCAGAACCGCAGGTTCCCCTTTCAGTTCTTGCTCTTGTGTCGCTTGGCTCAGAGAGGACTGAAGTCGCTCTGCCAATCCCGGTTCGATACCAGCAGATTCGCCACCTGATGCCTGCATTGTTTGATGCAATATTTGTTCCAGTTCAGGTATAAGCGTTATCACTGGTAACTCTGGCTCTATACCATTGATTTCCTGAACAATTAGACGTTTCAAACTGATACGAACGGCAGCAGTCAAAATGTCAGGTTCTTGACTCTTGCTTGAGTACTCCGCCAAGGTTTGCACAATGGTTCGAATATCACGAATCGGAATGGCTTCGTTAAGTAAGTTTTGCAGTACTTTCACTACCACACCAAGCTGAAGTTGGTCTGGGACAAAATTCTCAACCAACTTAGGTGCACTGCGCCCTAGCATTTCCAATAGGTTCTGTACTTCTTCGTGACCAATCAATTGCGACGCGTTATTGGTAAGCAATTGGCTTAAATGCGTCGCTAGCACGGTTGAAGAGTCAACCACCGTGTAACCTAACGCTTGAGCATGTTCACGCTGCTCTTCACGAATCCAAACCGCTTCCAGACCAAATGCCGGGTCCATGGTTGGCTCACCTTCGATCATGCCGTAAACCTGTCCAGGGTTAATCGCCAGTTCTTGGTCTGGGCGAATTTCTGCCTCACCAACGGCAACTCCCATTAGCGTGATACGATAGCTATTAGGTGTCAGCTCAAGGTTGTCACGAATATGAACCGCAGGGATCAAGAAACCAAAATCTTGCGAAAGCTTCTTACGTACCCCTTTTACACGTTCTAGCAACTCACCGCCTTGGTCACGGTCAACCAAAGGAATCAAACGGTACCCAACTTCTAGACCGATGATATCGACGGGTTGCACATCATCCCAAGACAGTTCACGTTGAGAGATCGGCTCACTGCCATCTTCAGCTTTCGCTGGTAATGCTGGCTCTTTGGCTTTTTGTTTCTGTTTTTTGTCCAGCCAATAGGCACCACCACCCGCGATTGCCGCCAGTGACAAGAACGAGAAGTGCGGCATGCCCGGAACGATACCCATCACGCCAAGGATAGCAGCAGTAATCATCAATGCTTTTGGGTTGTCGAACATCTGAAAAATCAGCTGCTCACCCATATCTTCATCGGTATTTTGACGCGTTACCATCATCGCCGCAGCGATAGAAAGTAATAGCGATGGAATTTGCGCCACCAAGCCGTCACCAATGGTCAGCAAGGTATAGATTTGCATCGCTTCAGAGAAGCCCAAACCATATTGCGCCATACCAATCGACAGACCGCCAATAATGTTGATAAACAGGATTAAGATACCTGCAATCGCATCACCTTTTACGAATTTTGATGCACCATCCATTGAACCGTAAAAGTCGGCTTCTTTGGTAACTTCAAAACGGCGTAAACGCGCTTGGTCTTGGTCAATCAAACCGGCGTTCAAGTCCGCATCGATCGCCATCTGCTTACCCGGTAAGGCATCCAAGGTAAAGCGAGCACTTACCTCAGAAATACGACCAGCACCTTTGGTAACAACCATAAAGTTAATGATCATCAAGATGAGGAAGACCACAAGACCGACGGCGTAGTTACCACCGATAACTACGTTACCAAACGCTTCGATAACATTACCCGCAGCGTTACCCCCTTCATGACCATAAAGCAGTACCACACGAGTAGATGCAACGTTCAACGCCAGACGTAATAAGGTTGCAATAAGCAGCACCGTTGGGAAAGCCGCAAAGTCGAGTGGACGACGTGTGTAAACGGTCACTAACAACACCACCATGGCTAAGGCGATGTTAAAAGTGAAGAACAAATCCAACAGAAACGCTGGTATGGGTAGTACCACCATTGCAAGGGTGGCCAATACCATAACAGGCGCACCAATGGCAGGCATGGAGCGCTGTGGGATTCGTGGTAATTTATCTGCAAAAGGCAGGCTTAACTTCATACTGCGAGGTGTCTCAATCGGTCTGGAGCATCACGTTAGTACAAACATACTATTAGTATTACGCGACAGCTTTCGCCTAAAAGTTTAGGTATTGTTGTTGATTAGGGCGATATAAGCAATGTGTGTACCATGATTAACGCCAAAATAATGACTAGTTGCTCAAAGAAATTACAATCCTTTGATCTAATGTGAATTTTTGTCTAATCCATCAATGCAATTATTTTCATTAGTGGCGATGTTCAGGAGGGATAGGCAGGTCATAATCTTGAATCTTAGGTCGTTGACCGCCACGTTTGCGATACTGCTTAAGTTGGAACACAAACGCGAGCACTTGTGCTACGGCAGTAAACAGTCCATCTGGGATTTCTTGTTCCAACTCTGTGGTGTGGTAAAGCGCACGCGCCAAAGGTGGAGCAGGAACAATAGTAATGTCATGTTCGCGCGCCACTTCTCGAATCTTCATCGCCATATGGTCGGTACCTTTGGCGATCACTACAGGCGCACGGTCGGTTTTCTGTTTATAACGCAGTGCGACGGAAAAGTGCTCCGGGTTGGTAATGATAACGTCCGCCTGAGGGACATCAGCCATCATTCGACGCTGAGCCGCTTCTCGTTGCAGCATACGAATACGACCTTTGACCTCCGGTTTACCTTCGGTCTCTTTGTATTCGTCTTTGACTTCTTGCTTAGTCATTTTTAGTTGATCGGCGTGCTGCCAAATCTGAAACGGAATATCGATCGCAACAACGATAAGCAACGAGCAACTGATCAGTAAAATAAAGTTAAGCAAGATATCCAGCGCATGGAATATGTTCTGCGGATACACGTCCATACTAAGTTGAATCAAATCCGCTTGTGAGGCTTGGATGAGGTATATCGCCATTCCCGTCACAAGTGCGACTTTTAAGATGGACTTGATAAGCTCTACCCAACTCTGCATGCCCACCATACGCTTTAAGCCGCTAAGCGGGTTCATTTTGGAGAGTTTTGGCATCGCCGCTTCAGCAGAAAAGCTAATGCCCCCCACACCAGCCGCGCCAATCATAGCAGCAATAAACAAGGTAATGAGGATAAGAAAAAGCGGAAACAGCAGATCGCCCATCGCACCAAATGCAATATCGAACAACTTAGCCGTATCAAAAATCTCATCGCGTTTGAGATCAAATAAGCGGCTCATAATGGAAAACAACGAGCGTGCCAAAGACTCGCCAAACCACATTAAGGCGATAGCACCAACAATCAATACCGATGCTGATGCGAGCTCTTTAGACCGAGCAACCTGTCCCTTTTCTCTGGCTTGTTGTAACCGTCGGGGCGTGGCTTCTTCGGTGCGTTCTTGACCGTCTGACTCTGCCAATCCAGCCTCCTAGCAATCTAAGCGAATGAGGTTACAAATCTGCTCCTCACCCACTGCCCAGAACAATTCATAATGACTGTACAAACCCGCCAAAATGTACCAACAAAGCAATAAACCGACCATCAAGGCAAACGCAAAACCAAGCGAGAAGATATTCAACTGAGGCGCGGCACGGGTCATTACACCAAATGATAAGTTAATCGTAAGCAGCGCGATAATGCCGGACAACGACATACTCAAAGCGGTCTTAAACATGATGCCAAGCCAGCCCGCCATTTCGCGAAAATCCACCGCATTAAGCGAGCCAGAACCTATCGGCAAGGTTTTAAAACTGAACACCACCAGTTGCAGCATTTTCAAATGCCCATCGGTAGCAAGGAAGAACATGGTTGCTAAAAACATAAACAGCTGACCAAGCAAAGGTGTGTTTTGGCCGTTCGCTGGGTCGACCATGGACGCAAAACCCAAGCTCGATTGCATACCCAAGATCTGACCAAGTAGAACAAAGGTTTGAATCATAAACTGGGTCACCATGCCCATCGCAACACCAATTATGATTTGTTCCGCAATAGTCATGAAACCACGAAAAGAGAGCAGCTCAATATCCTGCGGCACAGCTGGAATCGCCGGAGCAACGGCAAAAGTGATCGCTAAACCTAGGTAGAGTCGAATTCGAGGCGAGACAAAACGTGCCCCTGTCACCGTCATCACCATCAACATGGCAAAGATACGTGTGTAGGGCCAGAAGTAATTCGCGATCCAGTCGAGGACTATATCGGTAGGATACTCCATATGCGCCTCTAGTAGAGCACCTGTGGAAGACGTTCAATCAGACCGAAGAAATATTCCATCAACATCTGCGTCATCCAGTGACCAAATAACATCAACGCCAATAAAGTCACAATCAAACGAGGTAAGAAACTCAACGTTTGTTCGTTGATAGAGGTTGCCGCTTGGAAAATCGCGACAACAAGACCGATAAGCAAGCTTGGGATAATAATGGCACAGACCATGATCAGCACCATCCAAAGTGCATCACGGAAAAGCTCGACAAACATTTCAGGAGTCATGTCTTACCCTCTTCTCTCTGTGCCAATCTAAAGGGCAAAACTGCCGGCGAGTGTCGACAATATCAGGTTCCACCCATCCACCAGCACAAACAGCATCAGCTTAAATGGTAGCGATACGATCATTGGTGATAGCATCATCATACCCATAGCCATCAACACCGACGCAACAACTAGGTCGATGATCAAGAATGGTAAGAACAGCATGAAACCAATTTGGAAAGCGGTCTTAAGCTCAGAAGTAATGAAAGCAGGAATCAACACCGCCATCGACACATCTTCTGGGTTTGTCACCTCTTCGCCAGACATATTGACGAAAGTTTCCAAATCTTTGATTCGAGTCTGCTTGAGCATGAACGCTTTCATCGGCACTTGAGCCGCATCAAAGGCTTCACGCGCCGTCACTTGTTCATTCAAATAAGGCTGAACCGCTTTATCGTTGATCTCATTTAACACCGGTGACATGACAAAAAAGGTAAGAAAGAGCGCAATACCGATGATGACTTGGTTGGAAGGCGTCTGTTGCAAACCCATGGCTTGCCGTAAGATCGACATCACGACCACAATGCGAGTGAACGAGGTCATCAAGATCACCATCGCTGGCAAGAAGCCAAGCATCGTCATCAACGCAAGGATTTGTAAGGTAACCGAGTAATCTTCGCTGCCATCGGCGTTGGTGGTCATAGTGAAAGCAGGAATACCGCCCCCATTGGTCACCGACATAGTGCGACTTGAGCCTGATTCACTTTCCATCGCTTTCACGGTCACGCTGTCACCTTGAGCGAGGTTAGCAGGTAGCGGCGACTCCTCTGCCTGAGCAAACGAAAGTGAAGAAAACAGCATTCCGACCATCAGCACAAACACGCTGAACATCAG
This sequence comes from Vibrio sp. L85, assembly GCF_963871815.1. Classification (NCBI taxonomy): domain Bacteria; kingdom Pseudomonadati; phylum Pseudomonadota; class Gammaproteobacteria; order Vibrionales; family Vibrionaceae; genus Vibrio; species Vibrio sp. L85. The sequence goes on along the minus strand of NZ_CAWMYL010000140.1, from coordinate 20,321 downwards.
GCGGATTGAATTATCCTTTGTCATGTTTTTTTATTAGCTGGCTGAACTGGCTAGCAAAAGCGCCGGTGGCCAACTCTTCCTCTTTCAGTGGCGTTTCAAGTTTGGCAAGCGTTTGAATGGATTGGCTAGTAATACCAACCAAGAACTGCTCTTCCCCTACTTGAACAACCGCAATTCGTTCTTTAGTACCAACCGGTAACTGGCTAATAATACGCAGCCCTTTTTGTTGACCCAATGCTGGTACTTGCATGCGTTTTAGCATCCAAGCGAGCAGAAGAATCACACCAATAACCAGCACCAAAGAGCCCAGTGTCGTCGCCAAATCTAAGTTGCTTGGCGCGGCAGCAAATGCATAAGGAGCACTTAGCATTAAGCCAAGTGCTCCCGTGATTTGCTTCAATCGAGTTTTGATTGAACTACTCATATTAGCGTAGCTTTTTAATGCGTTCAGTTTGGCTGATCACGTCAGTAAGACGAATACCAAACTTATCGTTGACGACCACGACTTCACCGTGAGCAATCAAAGTACCGTTAACCAATACATCGAGCGACTCACCAGCCAATCGGTCCAACTCCACAACCGAACCTTGGTTCAATTGCAATAGGTTACGGATGCTGATCTGCGAACGACCGACTTCCATCGAAATAGTCACGGGGATATCCATGATGGTGTCGAGTTTACGACGCTCATCATCAGAGATTGGGCTAGAGGTGTCTTTCAACTCTTCCAGTGGCGCTGCCAATACTTCATCAACATCAATTGAAGGCGCAGACGGGTCCTCGCCAAGAGCGGCTGCCCATTCGTCTGCTAGCTTTTGATCGTCACTCGGTTCCATTTTTCTGTCCTGTGTTAAACCTTACTTGCGCACTGTGAGCTTGCTTTGTCCCTGTTGTGTGAGTACTAGCAGCTGTTGCGACTTAGGGAGTAAGGATTTCTTAATCGTCTGTATCGTCGTCATTCTCAAGCTCAGACATAATGTCTTTACCTAAGAAGGCTAAATCGGTTTTCACTACGTGTGGGCGTTCAATTTCTTCAGAAACTTGCACCGCAAGCTTGTCGTCAGAGCGTCCCATCTTCACGCGGTAAGTCGGTAAATCTTCGATGAACATGGTCGCATGTTCTGGCATTTCAATCGGGATCACATCGCCCGGTTGCAACTCCATCAAGTCACGTAGGGAGATGTCTTTCTCAAGCAGATTGACGCGGAAGTTAACCGGACAATCCATGATCTCTTCACGCAGTGCAGAGCTCCAACGAACGTCGGTTTCCATCTTGTCAGATTGAACACCAGCATCGAGCAATTCTCGAATAGGCTCAACCATTGAGTACGGCATCACCACATGGAAGTCACCACCGCCGCCATCCACTTCAATATGGAATGAGCTTACGACAATCACTTCAGTCGGGCTGACAATGTTCGCCATGCTTGGGTTTACTTCTGAATCAAGGTACTCAAATTCCACCCCCATGACCGGCGACCACGCTTCTTTGTAGTCCTCGAAAACAATCTTCAATAGAAGTTGGATGATGCGACGTTCAGTTGGGGTAAATTCACGACCTTCAATTTTGGCGTGGAAGCGACCATCACCGCCAAAGAAGTTTTCTACCAAGATGAAGACTAAACGCGCTTCCATGGTGATCAATGCCGTACCTTTTAGTGGACGGAAACGCACCATGTTCAAACTGGTTGGAACGTACAGAGTATTTTGGTATTCACCAAACTTCATCATCTGTACGCCGTTAATCGAGACCTCAGCGGTTTTACGTAACATGTTAAACAGGCTGATACGCATGTGTCGTGCAAAACGCTCGTTGATAAGTTCGAGCGTCGGCATTCGACCACGTACAATCCTGTCTTGAGACGAGAAATCGAAATTGACGGCACCTTCGGTGTCGTTATCTATGGGTTCATCAACGTCATCGACATCGTCAACCCCATGCAGAAGCGCATCAATCTCGTCTTGGCTTAATAGATCGGTCACGTTTTACCTATTGAATCACAAAATCTGTAAACAGTACTTTTTCAATCACTGGCTTACCAACAGCAGCATTGAGTGCAGCTTTGATATCGTCAGAAGCGCGGTCACGCAGCTCAACACGTCCCGTAGGGGAACGAAGCTGCTCAACGGTTGCCGATGCAAAAGTTGACAACAATGAACTCTCAATCAACGGAGAGTGGTAACGAGCTAATTGCTCATTTTCACTGCCACGCACCATCAATTGCGCTTTGATTTGTACCAGTCTGTCACGACGGTCGCCCGTCACGTTAAAAATAAAGGGTTGCGCGATATTCACATAAGCGATCGGCTCAGCCGCTGTTTGCGCTTGTGCTTCCTCGGTCTGCTCCGCTTGCGCTGGCTCATCAGAGCCCATTAAGAAGAAAGCGGCGGCACCACCACCAACCAGCAAAACCACCACTGCGATAATGATGATCAGTAATTTACTTTTTCCTTTTGGCGCATCCGCACCTTGTAACTGTTCTTCTGCCATTACTGTCTCTTATTGTTCTGCTTTTTCTAGACCGCTATTTTATGCGTAAAAACTAATTCCATCACGCTTTGAAACGACATTCAAATCAAGATTCGTGTCGGCATCAAAGTTTTCATCTGACTGACCAGAAAATCCACGACCTTGCCCGCCTTGACCATTCTGTTCAGCATTTGCGTAACCACTTTGCTGCTGTCCACTGCTCTGCTGCTGTACAGAAGAATCCGCCAACTGCATACCTTGTTGTGCCAGCATCTCTCGAAGGCGTGGCATTGTCTGTTCGATCAAATCACGAGCCTGTGGATTCGCCACTGTAAAATGCACGTTAGCGAGATCGTTGTTCATTGTCATGCGAATTTGCATGCGCCCTAACTCAGGTGGGTCAAGACGAATATCGAGGTTTTTCAAGTTCTTCGACATCATCATTTGTACTTTTTCTGCCACCTGGTCATTAGCGAGCTCTTTGGTAAGCTGCAAAGGCAGTTGGGCTTGTTGAGCTGCATCCACTCGCGCTTGTTGCTGAGTCGTCACACCTTGTTGACCTGCTGCAGCTTGAAGTTGCCCCGCCAGTCCATGTTGTAGTTCTGACTTATCTTGTTTACTGCTTGCTCCTTTCAGCGCACCGGCTGCAAGGCTCGCGTTCATAACTTTCTTACTCAACTCTGCGCTTGATGTTGCGTGCGCGGTCGGATTCATGTTTGCAGTAACCAAAGCTTCTGGCATGGCTGACATAGCAGCTTTATCAACGTTGGTCGCCACGGCTGGCTGCGCAGTGGCATGTGCGACTGCGTGTTTAGCGTCCTGAGCAACAATATGATGTGCTTGCTGAGCCGCCACTGCTGATGCTGCAATACGAGTCGGAGTGTGGGCCACCTGATGCTCCACCATCGCAGCTTTAACATCACTTGGCAAGGCGACAAACTGAGCAAGATCTTGTTCTGGAATATCCGCAACTAACTCACCCGTTTTTAACCCTTCAATCACATCAATTTCTTGTTTTGAAAGTGGTTTACCTTGTGCCAGTTTGGTATCGATGATGTGTAACTCATCAAGCGTAATTCGTTTAACAGGTACCGCTTCTACGTCACCAGATAAGCCTTGTTGTAGTGCAGCCGAAGCGGTTAGTGCTTCAGCACCAGCAAATACTTCAGCGCCTTGCATTGTTTGAGGTTGCACGCCTTGCGCAACGACTTGACCATTCACTGCGGCTTGCGTAGTTGCATTCACCGTTGCTTCCGTATGGGCAGCTTGCGCACTAGGTGAATTCCAATCGATTTGCCCAGAAGCTTGAGCACTTGTTTGCTGTTGCACTAGGTTTGAGGCTTGTTGCTCAGTCATGTCTTTAGAAGCAACGACGACAGGCTTACCATTAGCATCGAATACGACCTTCTCATTACCAGTCGAAGAAACTGCTTCCCCTTGCTGGATAGACTTAGCAGCAAGAATCGCCTGCTGCTCAGGAGTGAGTGGTACACGTTGCGCCTTATCGTTCCCTGCTTGTGTAACATTAAGTTCTGGTGGCAAGGCTTTGCCGCTATCAACTGAAGACTCAGTAGGTTTAAGAGTCTGGTTGGCCTGTTCTATACGACCAAGAAGTTGCTCACCTTCTCCCATCGCGTTTTTTACATGAGCACTTTGAACTTGTTCTGTATCAGCAACTTTTGCGTTTTGAGTTTGGCTTGTCGTTGATGATGTCGCTGGAGCCGATACAGACTCAGACCCGTCTTCACTTTTCACAACATGCCCGTCTACCGACGAATTTACCGCAGCCACTTTTGCTGCCGAGCCTGGTTTTTCTGAATTGGCAGCTTGCTCATTATCTGCCCCCTCTGACGACTTCGTTGACTGATTATGTGTCAGCAGCGCATCGGTGGACTCTGACGATGTTGTTTTTTCACCGTCTGCCACGACTTTTTCTTGGCTCTCACCTTCTGAACTTACCGATGCTACCTTTGCAGCGTCATCTGTGGTTTCTGCCGAAGCTTCTGACGCATCAGGTTTTGCGACGGCTTTTTCTGATTTTTGTGAATCGGTAAACACCCCTGCTAAGGTTTCAAAAAAACCTTTGCTTTCAGGGTCTTCTGCAGCAACTTTATTCGAAGAATCGGAGACCGAGACCTTACTGGTTGCAGAAACATTAGATAAATTCACATTCATATAGAAACTCTCGTTATCGGCAGCGTTGAGCATGGCGCTGTCGGATTGCTCATTGGCGGCAAACTTGGGTCATGAGACCCGTTACTGTCGGTTAAACTGCAAAAATCACGCCAACCTATAGTGTGGAATTTCTGACGGAGTAAAGAAGGGATACGGATGGAACAAAGATCAAACTTGCCGTAAATCTAGTGACTTTATTAATTTGACTACAGAGTCGTTGAGGAGTAAATAAAAACCTCGCTCAACCTTTAAGGAATCGCTTTGAAAGTCACAGAATTACGCCAATACAAAATCAAAACTGGCAAAACAGAGCAATGGTTAACGTGGATGAAGGACGAATTACTTCCCTATCAACGCTCCAAAGGCATGCGCGTATTAAACACGTATGTTCATACAGGCGAAGATGGACATGACTACTTTGTTTGGCTGCGCGAATTTGACAGTGAACAAGCACGCCAAACACTTTACGCCGAAACCTACAACGAGTGGTGGATTCGAGAAATTCGACCAAAAGTGTTTGAGTTAATTGAGCAAGATTCCGTCAAAGTGACCTTGTTGGAATCGGTAGAAATGTAATCTACGCCAACATCGAGAGTAAGAACATTTAGAATCGTTGCGGTTTCCGGCTGTACAGTAAGGTAGAAAACTCATCCATCTGCTTTTGTTCGCGCTTGGCTTCCGCAATTTGCTTTTCCTTCTCGCGCTTTTCGATCATCCACTCATAAGACATACGCTCTTTACGCATGTTTAACCAGTAATCTTGGCAGTTAACCACCTGTTCTTTAAAGTGGCTTTCGGCTTGCTTTTGTTTGGAAAGCGTTTCATCAAGCTGGGTTAAAAAGCGATTCAAGTGACCGTATTGGCTCGCAGTGAGTCCTGCCATACCACGATCTACCAGTTGCTGGCAGTAATCTAAACGGTACTTTTCAATCTGCTCAACTTGGCGGTAATAATCTTCTAGCTCTGTGCGGGCTTTATTGAGCGCTAATACTGCTTGGTCTTCGCGCTCTTTTGCCTGATCAAGTAGGAACTCCATGGCGTTATTCATGCGCTATTACCCACCCAAGATGCTCTTCAACATATTGACACACATGTCATAAGGCACAGACTCTTTCATGCGTTGCTGCAAGTATTCATCTAGTTTTGGCTTGAGGGTAAACGCGCCATCGATAGCAGGATCAGTACCCGGTTTGTAAGCGCCAATCGATACCAGATCTTGGTTCTTACGGCAAATCGACAACACCTGACGGACCGCTTTCGACATCAATACATGCTCTTCAGTGGTGATTTGCGGCATAACACGACTCACCGATTTCTCAACATCAATGGCTGGATAATGACCTGCATCCGCCATTTCACGAGACAACACAATGTGACCATCTAGGATCGCACGTGATGCATCGGCGATCGGATCTTGCAGATCGTCACCTTCGGTCAAAACAGTAAAGAAAGCGGTAATTGATCCTTGATCATCACCACCATTACCAGCGCGTTCCACCAGCGCTGGCAGTTTAGCAAATACCGAAGGCGGATAACCTTTGGTTGCAGGCGGCTCACCCACAGACAATGCAATCTCACGCTGTGCTTGAGCAAAACGCGTCAGAGAGTCCATTAGTAGGAGAACATCTAGTCCTTGGTCACGGAAGTATTCGGCAATCGTCAGTGCCGTTTGACAGCCTTTCAAACGCATCAAAGGAGAAGCATCGGCAGGTGCAGCCACCACCACAGAACGGCGGCGTCCATCTTCACCCAAAATCTCTTCGATGAATTCTTTTACTTCGCGTCCACGTTCACCAATCAGACCAACGACAACGACTTGTGCTGTCGTGCCTCGCGTCATCATACCGAGTGTGACCGATTTACCAACACCCGAACCAGCAAACAGACCGATACGTTGGCCTTTACCTACGGTCAACAAACCGTTAATGGCTTTTAAGCCGACATCAAGCGGCTCAGAAATAGGTTTACGTGCTAGGGGGTTTATTGGTTCGGCATTGAACGAAGCTCGATGCTCCGTGTAAAGAGGACCAAGACCATCAAGTGGGTTACCCACACCATCAATCACACGCCCAAGCAGTTCCATTCCGACAGGCAAACCGGCTTCACTGGTTAAGGGCGTCACTTTCGCGCCCGGTAAAATGCCCGTGATTTGCTCACTCGGCATTAAGAAAAGGTTATCACCAGAAAAGCCCACGACCTCTGCTTCCATATGACCGGACATGGTCTCGACTAGACACAAACTACCAATCGGAGCACGACAGCCTGTCGCCTCTAAGGTCAAGCCTACAACGCGAACGAGCTTACCTGAAGCAACTGGGCGCGTGGTTAGCCCTTCGATTTTGTAGTTTTTTAAACGGTCGGCCAAGGCTTGCATGAATTACTCGCCCCCTTGATGGCGGTTTGCGCCACAGAAGCTGTTCAACACACTTTTCACGCGTTCTTCCATACGATAGTTGATGCTCGATTCGCCAGCAGCAATCTGTACGTCGCCACGGTTTAATGACGGCTCAGCCACCAAAGTCCAGTTACGACAATCAAGTTCTTCTTCACCGTATGCAGAGCGAATGATCGCAACATCATCAGGGTTCAGGTGCAAGGTGATTGGGTGACCAGAAATTGGAAGTGCTTCAACTGACTGCTTTACGGTATCGAGAATAATTTGAGGGTTGGTTTGCACTTCCACGTGCACCACTTCTTTAACTAGGCATAGCACCATGTCGACCAATTGTTTTTCAACCTGAGCATTCATCAACTCCAAAGGTTGAGCGAACTGGTTTGCCAAGTTCATAAAGGTTTCCACTTGCTGCTGGATATATTCTTGTCCAGCCGTTACACCTTCGGCTTTGCCCAGTTCCAGACCTTCTGCATGACCAGCTTGAACGCCTTCTTCTTTACCTTTGTCGTAACCTTGCTTAAAACCCGCTTCTTGACCTTGATAGAGACCTTCTTGATAAGCGCCTTGCTTGATCAGTTCAATTTGTTCTTCTGTCAGTTCAAGCGCTTGTTCTTCTTCCGGTTCGTCAAAGTTTGGTACCCAACTCGGATCGTAGTTAAACGCAGTTTGCTTGGCTTGCTTTGCTTTTGGCTCGCCATAATCAGGCAAGCCCCAGCGCTGAGGTTCGATCATCGCATCGTCTTCATCAGGACGGATAAATCCACGTTTTCTATCGCCAGCCATGCTTAACCTACAATCTGTTTATGTTGAAACTTATGTTGAAAATAAAGTGCGTTATTTAAGGAAGTGCTTGCTCCTTTTCTCCCCAGCTTGAAGGAAGAAAAGGAACGAAGAAATGATTATAAGAACTCGTCCGCGCCACCAGATAGCATGATCTCGCCAGCATCTGCCATACGACGAGCAATTGCCAGGATCTCTTTTTGCGCCGCTTCTACGTCTGCTACGCGAACTGGCGGCATTGCTTCGATATCGTCGCGCATCATCTCAGCTGCACGTTTAGACATGTTCTTGAAGACTTTCTCACGTAGAGAGTCGTCGGCACCTTTAAGTGCACGCTGTAGGACATCTTGAGGAACGTCACGCAGCAACTTCTGAATGCCTTGGTCGTCCACTTCCACCAAGTTCTCGAATACGAACATAAGGTCTTGGATTTGTGTCGCCATGTCTTCGTCTTGGTCGCGAATTTGCTCCATCAAGATACCTTCGACGTTGTTGTCTAGGTAGTTCATGATTTCTGCTGCTGCCTTCAGACCGCCAATCTTCGCGGCTTGCGCACCCGCTTGACCTGCGAACTGTTTCTCCATGATCTCGTTCAGCTCTGCCAGTGCCGATGGCTGAACTTCTTCTAGGTTGGCAATACGCATCATCAGATCTAGACGCACACGCTCTGGGAACTGAGAAAGAATTTCTGCAGACTGATCCGCTTCCAAGTACGAAAGCACGATGGTTTGGATTTGCGGGTGCTCGTTGACAATGATGCTTGCCACTTGGCGAGGGTCCATCCATTTAAGTGAATCCAGACCTTTCGAGCCTGTACCCAACAGGATTTGATCAACCAAGTTGTTTGCTTTGTCTTCACCCAGAGCAGCCACCAGCGCATTACGCATAAAGTCTTCGCTGCCCATACCGATGTTGGTGTATTTCTGGATGTCTTCTAAAAACGCGCGGTGCACACCAGACACTTTGTCTTGGCTTAGATCTTTAGCACGTGCCATCGCACTACCAACACGTTGAACTTGTTTTGGTTCTAAGTGACGAATAATGCCGGCGGCATCACCTTCATTCAGGCTGAGCAGCAAGATCGCCGCTTTTTCTTCGCCTGTCATGCTAGAGACATCAAACTCCGCAGGAACGCCTGCGCCGTTTTCATCTTGAGGTACGATATCGTTAGCCATTTTCGTTCATCCAGTTTTTCACAACTTGAGCGGCAAGCTCTGGCTCATTCGCCACCAGAGCGCGCACTGCTTTGAGTACATCTTCATCTTTGTGAAGGTTAGGTAAATCGATGCTTGAGCCAAACTCAAACAGTTCACCGCTTTCGATGTCGCTACCAATCAGGCTGGTTTCGCCATCCGCACCAATTGGCAAGCCATCTGGTCCGTACATTTCGTCTTCGTCGTTGTTGGCTGGGTTGAGCAGTTTCTTCATTGCTGGGCGAACCAGTACCAAGATAACCACGATGATCACTAACGCGCTTGCAAACCAACGAACCCAATCGTTGAAGTTTGGATGCTCCCAAATTGGTGGATCAACCATTTGCTCAAGCTCTGGTTCAGCAAACTTGACGCTCAGAACGTTGAGTAAGTCACCACGACTTTGATCGAAACCAACCGTGCCGATCAGAACTTGGCGAATTGCATTAATTTCAGATTCAGACAATGGTGTATAAGTCACTTCACCAGTATCAGGATTCACGGTACGGCGGTCTTTGATCGCAACAGAAACCGTTTGACGAGCCAGCGTACCGGTTTGCTTACGTTCATGACTGATCGTGGTATCAAGCTCAAAGTTACGCGTTGATTCTTTACGTACCGAACCCTGACCAGTCAATGTGCCATCTTTCATTTGCGCCACATCTTGAGGAATAGACGCATCCGCTGGCGGCTGGTTGCTCAATGCACCAGGGATGCCCGCGACCATGTTGCCATTGTTGTAATCTTCTAGCGCGTATTCGCTACGGGTTGCCGGAGTATTCGGATCGAAATTCTTACGGGTTTGCTCAACAGTACTGAAATCCATTTGGATATCCACCTGAGCGGTGTAGTTACCGAAACCCAAAATAGGCAAAAGCACAGAATCGATTTTCTCACGCAGGGCTTGCTCTTGGCTTCGCTCTAGCTCTTGCTCTTTACGACGAGCCGCAGACGCAGGGTCTTGAGAACCCGAGCTAAGCAGGCGACCGTGTTGATCAGTTACCGTAATACGAGAGGTCTTCATGCCCGGAACAGCACTCGCGACCATATCGACGATAGAATCCACTTCTTGCTGTTTAAGGTTCGCACCTGTGGAGAGCGTCAAAAATACCGAAGCAGACGCTTCTTGATTGTGGCGAACAAACACACTGTGTTTTGGCAGAGCAAGCAGCACACGAGCTTTACGTACCTGCTTCATCTCTTCAATCGCTTGAGCAAGTTGGCGTTCACGGCTGAGCTTCAAACGTTCTTGTTCCAAACGCTGTGATACACCAAAACCCATATCTTGCAACAGAATATCATCGCCCGCCGCCGTCGCTTGGTTTACACCAGCACGCACCATGCCGAGCTTGATCGAGTTATAGTCGCTCGCTTCTACCGAAATGGTATTACCATCTAGCTTGTAATTGATTTTTTGCTGGTCGAGGTAGTCCAGCACAGGGATCAGTTCTTCCGTTTCGTAAGCACCTAATGGGCGCATTTCCGGCTCTTTCACCCAGAAGAACAGCATCACGATCAGCGCAACACAGATAGAGATAGACAGCACTAACACGACCTGACGAAGTAAATCGAGGTCGCCTACTGCCATATCGAATTTTGACGCACTGCGCTCTTCAAGATCTGGGTTTTGGCTTTCCACATCCAGATCTGAGCCAGCAATCAGTGCACCATCTGCGCCGCCATCAGTGACGGTTAAATCTGTAGACTTGTCTGCCACACTTATTACCTAAATTACACTGGCATATTCATGAGATCCTTATAGGACTCAACGAGCTTGTTGCGGATTTGAACAGTGGCATCGAAAGCAACACTGGACTTGTTACGAGCAATCATAACGTCAGAAAGGGAAACATCGGCATCACCACGGTCAAAACGCGTTTGCAGGTCACCCGATGCTTTTTGAAGTGAGTTTACGTTATTGATGGCTTTTGTTAGGAGATCACCAAAATCTGCACCAACTTTCGCGCCTGTCGCCGTAGGAGCAGTGTTACTCGCTTCCACCATCATGGCGCGCATTTCTGCCTGAATACCATCAACCTTCATTGTCACCTCTAAGCCAAAAGTTTGACTATTAACTAAAACTGATTATTGACACAGCAATTACTGTGCCATAAGACAATAGTGCCGTAGTTTACCCACACTTTCGTCTTATGGCTATTTATGTGATTACTAAGCCGGAATATCGATACCAGCGTCACGCATTTTAGCAAGTTTGTAGCGCAGAGTTCGTGGGCTAATACCCAGTTTTTCTGCCATTTCTTTACGACGTCCGTTACATTCGATCAATGTTTCCAAAATAATGGCGTATTCTTGGTCACGGAGTTCCCCGCCTAGACCTTCGCCACCAGACGCTACTCGGTTGATTGGCTCAGCTTGTGCGACTGGCTTGACATCCGGTACGACCATTTCTGCATTCTGAACAACATGTTGCAGACTGTTTGCATCTTGCCAATCTACACCTTCTAGCAAAATATGTTCAGCATCTATGTCACCGTTTTCACTCAAAATCAACGCACGTTGAACCACATTATCCAGCTCACGAACGTTACCCGGCCATGGGTATTGAAGCAGCTTATCTAATGCAACTTGAGAGAACTTAGGCACAGGCATACCCATCTTGCTGCAATGGCGCTCAGCAAGATGCTGCGCAAGTGGCGAGATGTCACCTTTACGTTCGCAGAGTGCTGGCCATGCGATTGGGAAAACATTCAAACGGTAGTACAAGTCTTCACGGAAGTTTCCTTCTGAAACGTACTGTTTAAGATCGCGGTTGCTGGTTGCAAGTACGCGAACATCAAGCTTGATACTCTTACGACTGCCCAGACGCTCCACTTCACGCTCTTGTAAAACACGTAGTAACTTCGCTTGCAGACTCAAGTCCATCTCGCTGATTTCATCTAGCAAGATGGTACCGCCTTGTGCTTGTTCGAATTTGCCTGGACAAGCTTGAACTGCCCCAGTGAAGGCACCTTTTTCGTAGCCAAACAGCGTCGCTTCAAGCATGTTATCTGGGATCGCAGCGCAGTTAATGGCAACAAATGGACCATCTTTACGGTTTGAAGCGTTGTGAATGTAACGCGACATAACCTCTTTACCAGAACCGCTAGGACCTAAGATCATAACGTTGGCATCAGTGCGCGCTACTTTGTCAGCTAGAGCAAGCAGACGCAGACTTTTCTCATCTGCAACTACCGCGTCACCATTGTCGTCACTTTTAATTGGCGCGTAGCGACTTACCATGTTGAGCAAGACTTCTGGTGCAAATGGCTTCGCCATGTAATCAATCGCACCTTCTTTCATTGCCGACACGGCGTCTTCAATGTTTGCATAAGCCGTCATAAGCAGAACGGGCATATTTGGCCAATTCTGTTTGATATTACGGAGCAGCGCTAAGCCACCCATACCTGCCATCTGTACATCTGAAACCACGATGTCTACCGCGTTCGACTTCAGTTTCACCAAAGCGTCTTCTGCACAATCGGCTTCTAACCACTCATACCCAGCCAGAGCCAGAGTATCCACTAGGGCTTCACGAAGACCTTCATCGTCTTCTACGATCAGCACTTTGCTTTGCGCCATTATGATTCTCCAGTATGTGCTTGCACTCGCTCTAGCGGAATGCACATGGTAAAGCAGGCTCCATCACCCTGCTCTGAAATGAGTTCCAATCGACCGTCATGGGCACGGCAAACCATTTGAACAACAGCAAGTCCCAACCCCGTTCCTTGAGAACGCGTGGTAAAGAAGGGCTCCATAATTTTGGCTTGTAGTTCTTTTGGTATACCCGGTCCGCTGTCTTGCACAGAAATGCGCAGTTCACCGTTTACCGGGCGGAAAAAGACATCAATTTGCGATTCTTTGCCTGACATCTGAATCGCGTTCATCACTAAGTTACTCAATGCTGAAGCAATGGCATTCGCGTTACCTAATAGCTCAGTCTGCTCTTCCTCAACTTCTAGGAAGTAATCGATGCTGTTGTTTTTCAGTGCGGTTTCCACCATGGGCTGATATTCAGCCACCAGCTGAGCAATGTTAAATGGCTTAATGACTTTATTATCACCACCTTTGGCAAAAAGCAGCATATCATTAACCTGCTTCTCCAAATCGTGCAGTCGATCCATTAATTTGCTCTGAAATCGCTCTCTTGTCGCAGGAGGGAGATTCGGCGCACCTAAATTTGATGCATATAACATCGCACTTGATAAAGGCGTTCTAACTTGATGAGCGAGCGACGCCACCATACGACCGAGTGATGACAAACGTTGTAAGTCACTCACGCGAGATTGCAGTAAGCGGGTTTCTGTTAGGTCAGTGATCAGGATAAGCTGACCCGTCGCCGAGGCAGAGATAGCCAAACGCACTTTGCGACCATTGCGCAGTGAAATTTCATGACCATCATCTTCACGCGGATCAAAAACCGCTTGGATGATGTTGAACCATTTCTCGTTGACTAATGGAATCTCAAGAATTCGATGCGCTTCCGGGTTGGCTTCACGGACCACTCCGTGCGTGTCTAACAAGATCACGCCAGCCGGCATTACGTCCAGAACCTGTTTATAACGCTCTACCTGATTCTCTACTGAGTCTAAATGGGATTGGTTAGTGTTGTTGTCCATTCACTGCCTGTCGAATTGTCGCCACTTACAAACTAAAATAGCTTGGCAAGCAATTAGCGTACCAAGCTATTTTCTATATTTATCATAGCGTTATGCGAACGACAAGAAGTTGACACTAGGAAAATGGCGCTTTCGTTATCAGAAAAGATAACCAATCACCGTTGAAAGTGTGAACTTTGGCTATCAGATAAACCTAGCGCTGTAGGTTGTATTTACGCATTTTCTCAACCAATGTCGTACGACGCATACCGAGCATATCTGCCGCTCGCGCCACTACACCGCCTTGCGCTTCTAACGCTTGGCTGATCATGTTGACCTCCATATCGGCTAACAACTCTTTCAAGTTGACTCCTTCCGGTGGCAGTGCTTGAGGTGCATTCATGTTGTGGTCAAGATCGCTCTGCTCTTCAAAGCTGAAGTTTTCAGAGAAGATATCTTGGAATACATCACGCTCTTGCTCTTCCACTGTTGTGAATGGGTTCCCTTCAGGTTGGAACTCAGGAATATCACTGTAGCGGTATTTAGTCGGAAGATGATTCACGTCGACCAAGCTATTCGGGTATAGGATCACCATACGCTCAACAAGGTTAGCAAGTTCACGTACGTTACCTGGCCAGTTGTGTTCCATCAGCGAGTTGATAGCACGAGGAGTGAAGCAAATTGGTTGTCCGCCTTCAGCTTCAAGACGCGTCATTAGCTCTTGCAGCAGCAAAGGAATGTCTTGCTTACGCGCTTTTAGCGCAGGCATTTCAATTGGGAATACATTCAAGCGGTAGAAGAGGTCTTCACGGAACGTGCCATCGTCGATCATGGTTTCGAGATCACGGTGAGTTGCAGCTACAACACGAACGTTTACTTTGATCGTCGTATTGCCACCAACACGCTCAAAGCAGCGCTCTTGCAATACGCGCAACAGCTTCACTTGCATAGACATTGGCATATCACCAATCTCATCAAGGAAGATCGTGCCACCTTCTGCTAATTCAAAACGACCTTTACGTGCCGTTAAAGCTCCGGTAAATGCACCTTTTTCATGACCAAACAGCTCACTTTCTAAAAGCTCTGGTGGGATCGCACCACAGTTAATTGGCACAAACGGACCGTTGCGGTAAGCAGAATGATAATGGATATTGCGCGCCACCACTTCTTTACCTGTCCCTGATTCCCCCAAGATCAAGACGTTTGCCTCTGTACCTGATACTTGTTCAATCAAATGACGAACTTCTTGGATACCACGGCTTTGACCAACGAGACTGCGGAAAAGAGTGTTTTTGCGAGCACTTGCAACAACGTTCACACCTTTGCGACCAAGAAAGTCTTTGCAGTGACGTAACGCTTCGCTAAGTTGCGGGTAGTTTAGAGGTTGCTCTAATTCACCGACAAAATTTGGCAAGTCATCAACAGGCAATGGGAAAGAGCCCATGACGAGAAGAGGGATATGGTACGCTTCGTTGAGTTGTGTCATTACTGCTGTCGCAGCCTGACCGGCAGAGATGTTAGCCACAATACAACCTGACCAAACACTAGACCAGTCTACATCGCCTAGCTGATCAGAACTGACAGCTTCGCAACTTTCTCCAACAAATTCCAATATATTGCTTATATTTAAACGACTTGGTGCGTCGTCATCGATTACAAGCAGCTTTGCCAAACCTTGCATAAGTAAGAATGATTGCCTTTATTATGGGGTTGTTGCGGCCAGACCTTGATTTGCGCAATTGAGTGTCAGAAAAGGTGGGACCACTCTCAATTAACGATAGACAAAATAGGAAAATCAGCAACAAAAAAAAGCCATTAGGGCCACTAATGACTTCTATTTTATTTGAATAAAAAAATAAGGCAACCAAGCAATAAAGAGGTGTGAGCTTGATTGTAACTTTGCTGAACGACTTGATGTGCAATCAGACACAATACCCTACCAAATCAGTAAGGTATTGTTTTCTTTATTAAATGCCTACTTCTGCAGCAGTTAGGTTGTGGAACTCAGTTGGGATCTGGTCCCACGCTGATTTGATCTCACGGATGATGTCGATAACGTCGTCGATCGGTTGAGGATCGTTTTGGTGGTTCGCGGCAGAAATCTGAGTGATCATAAACTCGTAAAGTGAATCTAAGTTTGAAGCAATGTCACCACCATCGTCCATTGAAAGGCAGCTGCGTAGCGCAATAATGATGTCTAACGCTTTACCTAGACGCTCGCCTTTTGCTGGAATGTTGCCTGCTTGCATTGCTGCTTTACCTTGGATCAGACGCTCAATCGCACCTGCCATTAGCATTTGAATGACTTTGTGCGGAGACGCCGCACTCAGCTGGCTGTCGACTGATACCTTTTTGTATGCTTGCAAAGAACCGCGCATAGTATTCCTCTTTTATATAAATTTTTTGTACTGCTGAAGCGAACGCTTACCATAACGGAACTTATGTAGCTCTTTACCAACGTTCGTGGTTTCGTTTTGCATCAGCTCAACAATTCTTTTGGTACGAGTGAGCAAGTCTTGCCACTCTGCTTCCTGCTTCACCAACGGATTGCTCTCGACAATGGGTAGCAGGTTTTGCAATAACCGTTCCCTGATATCGACCAAGCGAAGAATTTCTTCAGCATTAAAGTCGACTTTTTCTAGTTCTTGCGCAATTAGTTGATCAATATCACTAATTTCAATGAGTTCACTTCGCATCTATTGACCCAACGCGTTCATCAATGCGCCCAACTGCCCTTGCATCTTACCCGTGGCATCTTGCATAGCGGCAAACTTAGCGTGGGTGCGTTTTTCAAGGCTATCCATACGGCGATCTAATGCCGCTTGGTCATCACCTAAACGATAGTTCTGCTCAGTTAAGCTTTTTTCACGAGTACGAATACTGCCAGTAAACCCTGTAATGCCCTGAATCGCGTCTTCCACGCGTTTGGCAAAACCGGTATTACCGCCAAAGAACTTTTCCAACTCGTTAAAGTTGCTGTTCAACTGGCGATCCAGCATGTCGTAGTTAATCTCTAATGTGCCCTGGCGTGTGGTCGTGATACCGAACTCAGTCAGGGATTTTAAATCTTCTGGTGCTTTGTCAATCGCCGTTGAGAATACCGCTTTCAGCCTCGCATCGGCATTACGCACTGTACTGTCGCCCGCAAGCGGTCCTTTCTGACCAGTGGTAGGGTCAACACTCGATAGTGCTTTCGATGTTTGGTAGAACGAGTTGTAAGCAGAGACAAAGTTTTCAATGTCATTACGCACGCTGCCGCGGTCGTATTCTACGCCGATTTCAGCAGGAGGTTTACCTACTTCGGACTTGCCTTTAAGGGTCAAGTTGACACCTTCAATAGCATCTTCAATCACGTTGTTGTGACTAGATAGCTGTGCAACGCCATCAAGCATCACTTGCGAGTCTTGCCCAGCTTGTACTTCCATCATGCCCGAGTACGCTTCAAAAGACTTCTCTGCTTCTGCGATTTTGGCTTCTGCTACGTCTATTTTTTCAAGACGTTCGCGCTCCTCTGGCTCAAGCTTGGCTCGATGAATTTGTTTTGCTTGCGCTTCAGTTAGCTCACCTCGTTCAACCTTTTGGTCAAGCTCTTGTTTTTCATCCGCAATCTTTTGCTCAATTTCCGCTTTTTCTTGTTCGAGCTGTTGTTTCGCTTCTTTCGTTGTTACGTATGAATCGGTGAGTGTGCCTGAGGCGGTGTTATCCCACCCAGGAACATCTGGCGCTTTCTCAATCGCTTTCTCATCCAGTTCGAGTTCCGGTGGACGGTAAGAATCGAGAAGTGTTCCTGAAGCCGTTTCAGTCCAACCGGGAATACTGTCTTGTGGGCGCATACTTGCACGCTTGTTAGCGGCATCAATCGCTTCTTGTCCAGCTTTCGCCGCAGCAGCGCCGGATGCAGAGATCGGTTCATCGGATGCGCCATCTTGCGCACTTTCTGCCGCTTTTTGTTCTTCAGGAGGTATAGGATTGCCGTCTGCATCCACCTGTTCTGGTTGGTCTGCATCGGTTGTTGATTCTGGTTCTTTTAGAGGTCCAAGTACGGCTTCAGCCGCTTCACGAGCTTCTTCAAGCGCGTTCACTCGGTCTTCTAGAGTTTTGTATTCGAAATGTTTCAGCGGGTTACCTGCATCGGCATCCACACTGACTTTAATTTGATGGTCCTTGCCCGATAGATTCGAAGCAAGGATCAAACGCGGCCCTTCTACGTCGTTAATAACGGAAGCACGTACGCCAGGGTTATCCTTAGCGCCGTTAATTCCACGAACGACATCAACTAGCTTAGAACTAGAACGGACATTAACGTCGAAGGTGTCATCACCAAGAGAAATCTGCAGCTTACCAGGTCCAAACTTAGCATCTTCTGGCAAAACGTCAGAAGCCACTTTATGACTCTGTGCAAGCTGCAACACATCGATAGCATACTTACCGGCTATAGCGTCTGTTGTTGCGGTCGCAGATACCACTGCATCGTCGGTAGTATCTACCGTACGAACAGCAAAAGCCTTCTCCTGACGAAAGTTCGTCATGAGATTCTTCATCGTATCCAACGATTCTCTGAGTCGCCCGTAGGCACTGATGCTGGCGTCAATTGTCGCACGCTCGTTGTCGATGCGTTGCTGCTTTGGCACACGCTCGGCATCCACAATTTTGCTGACCATGGAATTGATATCCATGCCGCCAGACATCCCCAAAGGGCCTAAACTCATCAAATCACCTCAAAAACGACTTACACCTTTTCAACTAACAAACCGCTGTTAGCTGTGTGTTCAGCTAGGCGACGCAAAACCACTAGCATTTCTTCATCAGGAATTTGACGAATAACATCACCGGTTGTGGCTTCGTATATCGTCACGACGTCTCGACCCGATTCTTCATCAACACGAAACGCCACTCCCTTATTCATGGCGTCGACAAATTCATTCATTTGCTTAACCATTTTTTCGCGTTCTTCTCTGTTCAGCTCTTGGCGGGTATCCGCCATTTCAAGTGCAGCTTGAACAGAGAGATCGCGTTCGGCATCGTTCGCTTTTACAGGCGAAGCGGTACCGTTTGAACTTGCTGTGCTAGGCGCGCCTACGCCATTTTCTTTAGCAACTTTTGTGCCACTCGGTGTGCCGTAAGGCTGGATGTTCGATGTGTAGGAGGATATTTCCATTACAATCTCCCTTCCACCTTATGGGCTAACGATAGGTCTATCGCTTTGGTGACGTAATCACTAGGCTGAGTCGACCCGATTAGCCCAACAAGCTTAGCGCTGCAGATGGTGACTGCTTCGCTTGAGCCAAGATTGAAGTACTTGCTTGTTGAAGGATTTGCGACTTAGTCATTGCCGTTGTTTCCTTCGCGTAGTCAGTATCTTTAATACGGCTGTTAGACGCATTAACGTTCTCGTTAATGTTGTCTAGGTTGCTGATAGCGTGGTTGAAACGGTTTTGGAATGCACCAAGAGACGCACGTTGGCTGTCTACTGATTTTAGTGCGCCATCAATGATAGCTACCGCTTCTTGAGAGCCTGCAACGCTTGTTACGTCGATGTCTTTAACCGTTACGTCTTTTGCGTCACCGAAGCCGATCTCACCCGCTAGGTTACCAGAGAACTCAACGTCACCCGTTACTTTTTGAGAAGAAGCAAATACTTGTAGTTTGCCATCTTCACCAACAGACGCTTTTACATCTTCGCTTTGACCGTTGATGTAAGTCGCTAGCTGCTCAATATCGTCGCCTTGTTTTGCTTGGACAGTAAGCTCTTGCTCTTCGCCTTGCTTGTTGGTGTACGTCATTTTAAGTTCAGTTTTATCGCTCACTGTCCATGACGCATCTTTACCGTCTTCTGCTGCGTAGCTCTTACCGCCCATTGCAGAAGTATCAGAACGTAGGTTACCCATAGAAAGCATTACTGCTTCACCAGAGTCCGCACCGATTTGGAAAGATTGAGTACCGTAAGTACCGTTTAGAAGCTTGTTACCACCGAAAGAGGTTGTTTCAGCGATACGGTTTAGCTCGTCGTTAAGCGCTGTTACTTCTTCTTGGATCGCTACACGTTCTGATTTTGAGTTCGAACCGTTCGCAGATTGAAGCGATAGGTCACGCATACGTTGTAGGATGTTGGTAGATTCATTCATTGCACCTTCAGCAACCTGTGCAATAGAAATACCGTCGTTCGCGTTTTTCACAGCCATGTCTAGACCACGGCTCTGTGCGTTCAAACGGTTAGAAATCTGTAGACCTGCAGCATCATCTTTCGCGCTATTGATTTTATAACCCGAAGACAAACGCTCCATTGATTTTTGTTGACCTTCAGCCGCTTGGTTTAGGTAACGCTGTGCGGTCATCGCAGAAACGTTAGTATTAACGTTAATCGCCATAATTGATCTCCTTAAGGCTTTAGTTGATGCACCGTCGTGTCTCTCACCTCACTTAGGTACATCTCATTTCTCTCAGTCCCTTTAACGGCGACCTATAAATATCCTTTAGGAGAAATTTTCAATTTTTTGCGATTATTTTCTTTAGCTTACTGAAGTGTGATGAATCTCTAATATTCAATGGGTTGGCTAGCTGCTGGGTTATTAATCTAAAACAGGCAGAAAAAAACCCAGCCGAAGCTGGGTTTACTCGCTCATCTCTCACCACGAGCCAATGAGGTTCTTGCCTTTAGGTTAAAAATTAACCTAGTAGGCTTAGCGCTGAGTTAGGCGCTTGTTTCGCTTGCG